>CAINHS010000135.1 GCA_903848955.1 uncultured beta proteobacterium | reverse complement strand
TGGCCGAGCGTACCGCCGTGATGACCCAAGCCCTCAAAGCCGCTGACGTACTCGAAGAAGGCAGCCTGAACTTGCAGCCGAACAACGGCGGTGAAGCGCAGCAGATCGGCGGCTTCATGGTCGTCAGCGAGCAAAAGCTAAAAGCCTTGTCTGCCGACGCGCTGAAAAAACTCATGGAGGCCGACGCCCTCGGCCTGGCCTACGCCCAGCTGTTCTCGATGGGCAATCTCGGCAATATATTTGCCACACAACCCGCTACACCCACCGCGACCAAACCTGCCACGCCAAAGCGGGCACGCAAGCCAAAAGAGGGTTGAGCGACAATGCGCAGCGATTCAATCGACCCAGTTATCCAGCTTCAGCTTCGGCACACGCTCGAATTCGCGGGTGTTGTTGCTGACCAGGGTCACACCAAGGCTCAGTGCATGGGCAGCGATCCACAAATCATTGTTGCCGATGGGCGTGCCGGCACGTTCCAGATGGGCGCGGATGAGGCCATAGCGCTCTCCGACGGCATCGTCGGGCGTAATCACCGGAATCAACGCCTCCAGGCGAGTCAGCGTATCGAGCGCCTGAACCCGTTGACTGCTCTTCTCCGCCCCGTAGCGCAGTTCGCCGAAGGTGATCAGCGACATTCCCACCGAACCGGCGGCCAGCTTGGCAAAGCGCCTGGCGACCGACGGCGGGCGCTGCTTGGCGATGTAGATGCAGATATTGGTGTCGAGCAGGTAGCGCAAAGCGCTCATAGCCCCTCGCGTACTTGCGGTGGCGTGTCGTTGCGACCCTCCGCCATGAAATCCTCGGGCAGGCCGGCCAGCAGATCAAACGCCGCCGACAGATTGGTCGGAATCCGCCGCAAAACCACTTCGTCGCCGCGCCGCAGGATCTCGACCTTACGCGCATCGAACTGGAAATCCTTGGGCAAACGCACCGCTTGCGAATTGCCCGACTTGAATACCGCCGCTGTTTTGATGGCATCTGCCATGACCCGGTCTCCCGCTTCAATGTTGATACAAGAAGTATATACATCAAGCGGGGGTGCGGCAACCGGAATGTTTGGGACTACACCATGAACAAAATCAGGACGTCACCCCACGTCCAGGCGTAGTAGTCCCGCAACGGTCCGACGAACGGCAGCGGCGTGCCGTCGAGGTTGGCCGCCGCCGCTTGCTCATGATTGCCGTTGGCCAGAAACAGCGGTGAGGACTGGCCGACCAAGGCCCGGAATGGTCGCTGCAGCCGCGCGCAGGGTCCGCGTATAGAGGTCCGTGCCCATGGTGGCGATATCAGCTTCAAGGTCGGCGACGACGGCACGGTGCGCTTCGCCCTGTCGCTGCCGGGCGGGTGAGGCTGGCGGCGGCTACATCTGCGTGTAAATCGGCCCCTCGCCACCCTGCGGCACCACCCAGTTGATGTTCTGGGTCGGATCCTTGATGTCGCACGTCTTGCAATGCAGGCAGTTCTGCGCGTTGATCTGCAGGCGCGGATTGGCGCCGCCCTCGTCGCTGACGATTTCATACACGCCGGCCGGGCAGTAGCGTTGCTCGGGGGAGTCGTAGATGGCGAGATTGGTGCCGATCGCCACATGCGCATTGCGCAGTTGCAGATGGCAGGGCTGGTCTTCCTCGTGATTGGTGTTGGAGAGGAAAACCGACGACAAGCGGTCGAAGGTCAGCACGCCATCCGGTTTCGGGTAGGCGATCGGCTTGCATTCGGCCGCCGGTTTCAGCTTCAGGTGATCCGCCGTGTTGTGCAGCGTCCACGGCGCCTTGCCGCGCAGCAGCACCTGGTCGATGCCGAACATCAGGGTGCCGGTCCACAGGCCCTTTGCCATCCACGGCTTGAAGTTGCGCGCGGTGCGCAGTTCCTCGTAGAGCCAGGATTGGCGCAGCGCTTCCGGATAGGCCGTCAGTGTCTGATCGGGAACTGCGGCCGCCAGTGCGGCGGCGGCGGCTTCGGCCGCCAGCATGCCGCTCTTGATGGCGGCGTGGGTACCCTTGATGCGCGAGGCGACCAGCATGCCGGCATCATCGCCGAGCAGCGCGCCGCCGGGGAAGTCGAGCTTGGGCATCGACTGCAGGCCGCCGGCAGCCAGCGCGCGCGCGCCGTAGCTGATGCGCTTGCCGCCCTTGAACAGCGGCGCCACCTGCGGATGGGTCTTCATCCGCTGCATTTCCTCGAAGGGGGCGAGGAAGGGGTTCTTGTAGCCGAGACCGACAACAAGGCCGATCGACACCAGGTTTTCGCCGAAGTGGTAGATGAAGCCGCCGCCGTAGGTGTCGGATTTCATCGGCCAGCCGAAGGTGTGCATCACCAGCCCCTTCTCGTGTTGCCCGGGGTCGACCTCCCACAGTTCCTTGATGCCGATGGCGTAGGTCTGCGGATCGGACTCGGCGCGCAAGTTGAACTTTTCCTCGAGCTGCTTGCCCAGATGGCCGCGACAGCCTTCGGCAAACAGCGTGTATTTCGCCAGCAGTTCCATGCCCGGCTGATGGTTGGCCGTGGGCTGGCCGTCGTGACCGACACCCATGTCGCCGGTGGCGACGCCGCGCACCGCGCCCGTGTCGTCGTAGAGCACTTCGGCGCCGGCAAAGCCGGGGTAGATTTCCACTCCCAGCGCCTCGGCCTGCGTGCCCAGCCAGCGGCACAACTGGCCGAGGCTGATGACAAAGTTGCCGTGGTTCTGGAAACAGCCCGGCAGCAGGAAGTTGGGCAAGTCGACAAAGCCGTGCTCGGTGAGGAAGGCGAAGCGGTCGCGCGTCACCGGCGTGTCGACCGGTGCGCCGAGCGCCTGCCAGTCCGGAATCAGTTCGGTCAGCGCACGCGGATCCATGACGGCGCCGGACAGGATGTGGGCGCCGATTTCGGAACCCTTCTCGATCAGGCAGACGTTGATTTCGGCATTGATCTGCTTGAGGCGGATGGCGGCGGAAAGTCCGGCCGGCCCGCCGCCCACGATGACGACGTCGAATTCCATGGCTTCGCGCTGCATGCTGACCTCGATGGATTGGTTTGGATGCACGATTATAATCTTGAACTCTTCTTCAATTGAGCGGACGGCCTTCCCCGGCGCAGGTGCAAGGGGACACACGCCTCGCCCCATCCTTGCCATGGAACATTGCCGCAAACTCGTCCACTCTAGTCAGATGCCCATCCGCTGGGGCGATCAGGACGCCATGGGACACGTCAATAACACGATCTATTTCCGCTTCATGGAGCAGATGCGGGTCGAGTGGCTGGAGTCCTCCGGGTTCGGCACCTCTGCGACGCAGACCGAAGGCCCGGTCATCGTCAATGCCAGTTGCACCTTCCTGATTCCTTTTACCTACCCCGGCATCGTCGAATGCCGCATGTTCAGCGGCACACCCGGCCGCAGCAGCGTGCCGACTTACTACGAGCTGCGCCTGGTCGGTGATGACAGGATTTATGCCGAGGGCGCGGCCAAGCTGGTGTGGATCAATTCGAAGACGGGGAAGTCGAGTCCCTTGCCCGACGCCTTGCGCGCCAGCTGTTTGTAATCCGTTCGAAATTCAAGCAGGAGTTTCAGCATGAAGACATTGACCACGCCCGTCTGGCAGCCATCGGCCGGGCGAATTGCCGGCTCACGTCTCACCGCATTCATGGCCGGCGCAGACCGGCGCTGGAATCGCCGTCTCGCCGGCGCCGGTTATTCGACATTGCATGCGTGGTCGGTCGAACACCCGGAGGAGTTCTGGGCGTCGGTCTGGGAGTTCGGCGAAGTGCGCGGCGAGATGGGTGCAACGGTGGTGGTCGATCGCGAGAAAATGCCGGGCGCGCAGTGGTTCCCCGCGGCGCGGCTGAACTTTGCAGAAAACCTGCTGCGGCGGCGTGACGCTGCCGACGCCCTGGTGTTCTGGGGCGAGGACAAGGTCAAAGGCCGCGCCAGCCACGCCGAACTGTACCGCGCCGTGGCGCAGACCGCGGCCGCGCTGCGCGCCATGGGTGTGGTCAAGGGCGACCGCGTCGCCGCCTACCTGCCGAATGTGCCGGCCACCGTGGTGGCGATGCTGGCCGCCGCCTCGATCGGCGCCATCTTCTCCTCGGCCTCGCCGGACTTCGGCGTGCAGGGCGTGCTCGACCGCTTCGGCCAGATCGAGCCGAAGCTGCTGTTTGTCTGCGACGGCTACTGGTACAACGGCAAGGTCATCGACTGCCTCGGCAAGGTGGCCGAGATCGCCGCGCGCCTGCCTTCCCTGCAACGCGTCGTGGTCGTGCCGTATGCGGGAAATGCGGCCGGCGGAGACATTGCCGCCGTCAGGCATGGCGTGTGGCTGGCGGATTTCCTTGCACCCCATGCCGGCGAGCGTGAAATCCGCTTCGAGCGGCTGCCCTTCGATCATCCGCTTTACATCATGTATTCCTCCGGCACTACCGGCGTGCCCAAGTGCATCGTGCATTGCGCCGGCGGCGCGCTGCTGCAGCACATCAAGGAACACCAGTTGCAGGGTGACGTCAAGGTCGATGACCGCCTGTTCTACTTCACCACCTGCGGCTGGATGATGTGGAACTGGCTGGTGACGGGCCTGGCGTCGGGGGCGACCCTGCTGCTGTACGACGGATCGCCCTTCGTCGGCCGCGGCACCATCCTCTTCGACTATGCCGATGCCGAAGGCATGACGCATTTCGGTACGTCGGCCAAGTTCATCGATGCCATCGCCAAGGTCGACCTCAAGCCGCGCCGGACGCACAGGCTGCAACATCTGCGCGCCATGTTCTCGACCGGCAGCCCGCTGGTGGCGGAAGGCTTCGACTATGTCCATGCCAATATCAAGAAGGACATCCAGCTCGCCTCGGTTTCCGGCGGCACCGACATCATTTCCTGCTTCGTCATCGGCAACCCGAACGGCCCGGTGTATCGCGGCGAAATCCAGTGCGCCGGCCTGGGCATGGCTGTCGATGTGTTCGACGATGCCGGCCGGCCGGTGCGCGGCGAAAAGGGTGAACTGGTGTGCACCCGCTCGTTTCCGGTGATGCCGATCGGTTTCTGGAAGGATGCGGATGGCGCCAGGTACCGCGCCGCCTACTTCGAGCGCTTTGACAATATCTGGTGTCACGGCGACTTCGCCGAACGCACGGCGCACGACGGCTTCATCATCTACGGCCGTTCCGACGCCACACTCAATCCCGGCGGCGTGCGCATCGGCACGGCGGAAATCTATCGCCAGGTGGAAAAACTCAACGAGGTGGTCGAGTCGCTGGTCATCGGCCAGGACTGGCCGCCGGGCAACCGCGGCGATGTGCGCGTGGTGCTGTTCGTCAAGCTGCGCGAGGGTCTGCTTCTCGATGAAGCCCTGATCGCCCGCATCAATCAGGTGATTCGCGACAACACCACGCCGCGCCATGTGCCGGCCAAGGTGCTGCAGGTGAGCGACATCCCGCGCACCAAGAGCGGCAAGATCGTCGAACTGGCGGTGCGCAACGTGGTGCACGGCGATGTGGTGAAGAACGTCGAGGCACTGGCCAACCCTGAGGCGCTGGAACACTTCCGCGATCGAGCTGAATTGCAGAATTGAGAAGAGCGGGTAACCGGATTGTTTGGCGGACGCATGGGGTTTGCGGCCGGCAACCGTAATTGATCCATTTCGCCGATCAGTGTGATCCGGACGGCTCTGGGGTTCGCCATCCATGGCTGGAGCCGGGGTGATTAGAGAGTCGCCGATGCAGCGGCAACGGTCGTTGGTGATGCCGTGGGCATTGGATTTGAGCGGCCGGTATCAAGCTACTAGCCGTTCCCCGGTGAGCCGCTGGATACCGCCCCAGAGCCGGTCGGATCCCCGGCCCGCATTCACCTCGACTTTGAACAGGCGTACTATGGTGAAAGTGTTAAACACACTTTGATGATAGGGGTTCTCATGGCCGCCGGAAAAAACCGCAAGGGAATACAGCCCCACGGCTCGCGCCGCGCCGATGGCGAGGCCAAGCCGATTTGCCGGGGGGGGGGGGGGGGGGGG
>CAINHS010000134.1 GCA_903848955.1 uncultured beta proteobacterium | reverse complement strand
GGCATGGTTGTTCTCGGCAGCAGGCTGCACCAACAGGCTGGCGGCGTGGCATTCGGTGTTCCGGTACGCCCCTGTGATGTCGATTCGCGCGGCTGCATCAAGGACTACATGGATGCCAACCAGCGCGAGTTGGAATCGCCCGAATTCAACAGCCGGCTCGACTTCATCCGCGAGGCCTTCGTCGTCGCCAAGATGCCCATGGCCGATGGCCGGAGCTGGAATTTTCAGGTCGGCAAGCAGCAGGTGGTCTGGGGCCGCACCGATCTCTTCCGCGTCCTCGACGTGATCAATCCGGTCGACTACTCGCGCAACAACATCTACGACGAATTGCAGGACATCCGCATCCCGATGTGGATTGCCACCGCGGAATATCGCATGGGCGCGACCGAAACCTTCGATGACACCAACTTCCAGATCGTCTGGAATTTCGACAAGTTCCGTCCGCACAATCTCGGCCAGGGCGGCACGCCGAACGCGATTCTTGACGCCGGTTCATTCTTCCGCGGCATGAAGAACCTCTGGGACAATGGCGGCACGGTAGCCAACTTCGCCGGCGCAGATCCGACCGGCGGCCTTGCCACCAACTTCGGCGCCAATCAGATCGGTATCCGTCAGGCCAACCTGCCGAAGTGGTCTTTGGAAAATACCCAACTCGGCTTCAAGTGGGAAGGAGTCTACAAGGGCACGGGCTTCTCCCTGAACGCATTGAGCTACCGTTCGCAACTGCCGTCTTTGCGGAATCTGTATTCCAAAGGGGTAACCAACACCAACCCATTTATCGGAGCGCCTTACGAGCCGCTGAAAACCTATCCCTGGAATATTGCCTTCGACATCGACTTCCCGCGCATCAACCTGATTGGCGGTTCCATGGACATGCAGCTTGAGTCGATCAAGTCGAGTCTCCGTCTGGAAACGGCCTTGACCAATGGCGAGGAATTTGCAAATACGGCACGGCCGGAACTGTATTCGAAGTCCAAGGTCTGGCGCTATGTCATCGGCCTGGATCGTCCGACCTTCATCCCCTTCCTCAACGAGAACCGCGCCTTCCTGCTCTCGGCCCAGTTGTTCGGGCAGCACATCCTGAATCACGAGGAGTATGACGGCATATGGGGCAAGGTGGGCATGCCGGACTGGAAGGTCAACCATATCGGCACCTTCCTCATGAAGGGCTGGTACCAGAACGACCGCGTCAGCCCGCAGGTGATCATGGCGCATGACTTCAAGGCCAACGCCACGGCCATCGCGCCGTCCGTCGAGTGGCTGCCTTCCGATAACCTGAAGATCACTTTCGGCGCCAACTACAAGTTCGGTACGGGCGCACGGCAGTGGAATGACGCGCGCGACGGCAATCCGTTCCCCCCCTACTCGGGTGCACAGGGCGGGCGGAATCCCATGCTGCAAGGCATGGCCGGCGTGACCGGCTACGAGCCTCTCGGCCGCTTCCGCGCCGGCCCGATAGGCATGGCCATGCAGGAGAACGAGATCTCCGTCACCCTTCGTTACAAGTTCTGAGCCTTGTAGAAAAGACGCGCCTCCCGGCCCCGCGCCGGGGAGTGCATCCCGTTGATCGACCAAAGGATTTGCAAACATGAAAAAGACCGTCTTCAAACTCTCGGTTGTCGCTGCCGTAGTCTCTTCCGCACTGGCCTTCGCAGCGACGCCGGACGAAATCATCGACAGTTCCTTCTATCCCTACAAGAAGGGTTTTCCCTCCCATCCCTTCGTCAAGCCCGGTGTCGTGATCAACAAGGCCAACGTCGATTCGGCCAAGGATGTGCTCGACCCGGCGATGTACCAGGTCATCAAGAACGGCGACTATGAAATCACCGTTGGCGCGACCACCTCGTTCGATCTGCACAAGAGCTATGTCGACGCCACCCGCGCCGGCATCGGCAAGGTCAAGCTGGGGGAGAAGAACGGCCAGATCATCGGCTACGTCGCCGGCCGCGCCTTCCCGGAAGATCCGGATGCCAAGGATCCGCGTGCTGGAGAGAAGTTGGCCTGGAACTACAAGTACGGCATCAACTGGGGCGATGCGGCATCGATCGAACCCTTCTACTGGAAGTACCGCAAGTCGGAAACGGGCAAGATCGAAACCACCAACAAGTTCGGTTTCCACTTCCTCAACTACAAGCATCGCGTCGTCCTCGCGCCGCTGCCGGAAATCACGCCGAATCCGTCCAACCTGTTCCGCTCGATCTACATGAAGGTCTTCGAGCCGCTCGACATCAAGGACACGCAACTGCTGATCCAGCGCTACGACGACGATCTCAAGCAGGATGACGCCAATCTTTACCTCGGCTTCCAGCGCCGCGTGCGCCGTCTGGCCACGGGTCAGATCACCGACTCCTTCCTCGGCAGCGACCTGATGATCGAGGACTTCGAGGGCTATAACGGCCGCGTCACCGATATGCACTGGTCGTACAAGGGCACCACCATGATCCTCATGGCCTATTACAACCACAACGAGCAGAAGCAGTTGTCCACCGAGTTCAAGGAAAAGGATGGCTACCAGTACGTCGAATTCGGCGGCAAGGGCGGCTGCTATCCGCTGGTGACCTGGCAGTTGCGCAAAGTCCATGTCCTCGAATCGACGCCGACGGATCCCAACCACCCGATCAGCAAGCGCATCCAGTACATGGATACGCAGGCGGCGACACTCAGCCGCACCCTGATCTATGACCGCAAGGGCGAACTGTGGAAAAACTTCATCATCGGCAAGTCGCATCCGGATCACCACCTGCCGATCAACAAGGGCAGCGGCATCTCGATTGACGATGCCTTCAGCATGGTGGATCTGCAGTCCAAGCATTGCACCACGGGCCAGTTCAGAGGCATGGTCAGCCAGGAGCAGAACCCGCCGAGCTTGTTCACCGTGCAGAACATGCGCGGCGCCAACTAGGCGCATCCCGGTTGTCTTGATGTTCGGGGAAAAGGGGCGCGAGCCCCTTTTCCGTTTTCAGGCCGCAAGTCGAGGCAGGCCGCATGTCTGATGACGAGCGGAGTGCGAGGGGCAGCATGGAGAGCAGCAGAAAGATGCAGCCGGAGGTCGAGCAGCTGACGGCAGTGGGCGACATCGCCTCGCGCTTGCGCTTCGCCTTTGACAGCGGGCACATCTGGCTTGGCGAGTCGCGCATGGTACTGCTGCATGGTGCCGCCATGACGGCGCTGCGCAAGGAACTCATCGATTCGCTGGGGGTCGACCGTGCCCGCGGCGTGATGATGCGCATGGGATTCGCCTCCGGCACCCGCGATGCGGAGTGGGCGCGCAAGCTCTACCCGGACGCATCGCCGACCGAACTGCTCAGCATCGGACCGGCGCTGCACATGCTCGAGGGCATGGTCCGTTGCACTACCGATCACATGGAAATGGATATTGCGCGGGGCGTGTTTTCCGGTGAATTCACCTGGGACGCATCCTTCGAGGCCGACGCCCACATGCAACTCTTCGGCCTTTCGCCGGAGCCGGCCTGCTGGATGCAACTCGGCTATGCCTGCGGCTATTCGAGCACCTTGATGGGCAAGTTCATCCTCTATCGCGAAACCCAATGCGCGGCGGCCGGCGCCTCCTGCTGCAAGATCGCGGGGCGTCCGGCTGACGAGTGGAGCGGGGTCGAGGCCGAGCTGAAGTATTTCGAGCCGGATTCGGTGGCGGACCACATCCTGGCCTTGCAGGACCAGGTCCAGTCGCTGCGCTACTCGATCGACAACGACCTCAACTTCGAAAGCCTGGTCGGCGTCTCGCCGGGGTTCAAGCAGGCCGCCGGCCTCCTCAAGCGGGCGGCGCAAAGCCAGGTGACCGTGCTGCTGCTGGGGGAAACCGGAGTCGGCAAGGAAATGTTCGCCAGGGCCCTGCACAAGGTCAGCAGCCGCGCCGATCGCCCGCTGATCGCCATCAACTGCGCGGCACTGCCGGAACAACTGATCGAATCCGAGCTGTTCGGGGTGGAGAAGGGCGCCTTTACCGGCGCCCAGCAGTCGCGCCCGGGGCGCTTCGAGCGCGCCCACGGCGGCACCCTGCTGCTCGACGAGGTCGGCGAACTCTCGGCCTCGGCCCAGGCCAAACTGCTGAGGGTGCTGCAGGAGGGTGAGCTGGAGCGGATTGGCGATTTGCGTACGCGCAAGGTGGATGTTCGCGTCGTCGCGGCGACCAATGTCGATCTGGCCCGGGCGGTGCAGGAGGGGCGCTTCCGCCGCGACCTCTACTACCGCCTGAACATCTATCCGGTGACGATTCCCCCGCTGCGCGAACGCAAAGAGGACATCGCGCCGCTGGCTCAGCGCTTTCTCGAGAAGTACCTGGTGCGGCATAGCAAGAAGGCGCTGGGGATCACCGACCAGGCGATGCACGCGCTGAAGCTGTACAGCTGGCCCGGCAACGTGCGCGAACTCGAGAATGTCATAGAGCGCGGCGTGATCCTGGCGGTGAGCGGCGGCCGCATCGACCTGTCGGATCTGTTCCCGACCCTGGCGCCCGAACTGAGGCAGCGGCAACTGGTCGCCCTGGCCAGGGATGGCAGCGTCCTGAAGGAGGACGAGAGCCCGGTCGGCGCCTTCCTCGACTATGTGCTGAAGAACCGCGTCAGCCTCGACGATATCGAGAGCGTGCTGCTCAATGCCGCCGTCGCGCGCAGCAAGGGCAACTACAGCTCGGCCGCCCGCATGCTCGGCATCACGCGTCCGCAATTCGCCTACCGCCTGAAAAAGCACCAGCTGGATGTTGGTTGAGCATGAGTCGGATGGCGGTTGCCGGGTAATGCCATATGCATTGCATGCGACGCTCTCCAATGTTACCAAATGATCAAATCACAAAAATCCTTATCAATTGATAACGCTTTAAAAATCAATATGTTGCATTGCACCAGAAAGAAGCATTCTGATAACAGATAGATAGCTTCTGGCATGGCTTCTGCTAAAGCCTTGTCATTCCGCCGCAGCGTGGAACCAACAAGCATAGGAGGTAGGCCCATGAATGGTTTATCCGTATTCCGGCTTCTTGCCATCACGGCAACGTTTGTTGCCGCCGGCAACGCGCAGGCAGACAGCAGCGGCAAGTGGCAAAGCAGCCAGGAGGTCTACAACAAGGTCTGTGCCTACTGTCACGAGGCCAATGTCGCCCCGGTTCTTACCGGGCGCAATCTCATTCCGCAGTACATCCAGGTCATCGTGCGCAACGGCAATCGCGCCATGCCGTCGTTTCGCGAGTCCGAAATCAGCGATGCCACCCTCGCCGGAGTGATCAAGCTGGTCAGCACCAGCGCCCCCGGCGCCTTGAAGTAGCGCGCCATGGACAGGCGAAACTTTATCGGTACGCTGCTGGCGAGCGGTGTCCTTGGCGCCACGCTGCCGGCGGCACGAGCGGCGGACGATCTCTTTCTCGCCGGTGCGAACCGCGTGCTGATTGTCGGCCAGAGTGATCAGCCGTACGCGCTGGAACTGACGGCGCAACTCGGACGGGTGTTCACGGCGGCAGGCATACCGCACATGCAGGTCGTTGCCGGCGGCACTGAACTGGCGCAGGTGGCGCATGTCATCGCGCTGCTCGAAAAGGCCCGCGGCGGGCGCGTGATCGGGGTCATGGACGATGCCGCGGCGGTGATTTTCCAGGAACTGGCGGCGGCACGCGGCGGTGCTTGCGTGCTCAGCACCCATCACCGCTTCGGCGCCGGCGCGGTCCGCCACTGCTGTACCTCGGCCACACTGGAAGCGGGCATCGTCTGGTCGGAGCCGATCTCGGCGCAGGCCGGGCGCATCGCCGGCGTCTATGCCGGAGCGATAGGGGGCCGGCAACGGGCGGCACCGACAGTGCCCGCAACCGGCCCGGCCGATGGCGGACCGGCCAGCCTGGTGTCCTTCCTGATCAATACGTGAATTGATATGAACACAAAAAAGGTGGAGACAAGAACATGAACGCAAAACGCAAAACCTTGCCCAAGGGCATCGCAGCCGGTGAATTTGACAAGGCGATCAAGGAGCTGAAAAAGATCCTGGGCAACGAGAATGTTCTGGAGGACGAGCTCCGCCTCGCTCCCTACAACAAGATCATGATGCCGGTGCCCAACGACCAGCATGCGCCTTCGGCGGCGATCACGCCGGCGAGCGTCGAAGAGATCCAGGCCGTATTGAAGGTGCTGAACAAGTACAAGATCCCGGTCTATCCGATCTCGACCGGGAAGAACCTCGGCTACGGTTCGGCGGCGCCGGTGCAGCGCGGCCAGATCGTCATGGACCTGCGGCGCATGAACAAGATCATCGAGGTCGACCCGGATCTATGCACGGCACTGGTGGAACCCGGCGTGACCTACCAGCAACTGTACGACTACCTGCAGGAAAGGAAACTGCCGCTGTGGTTTTCCTGTCCGGCGCCGTCGGCGATTGCCGGTCCGCTCGGCAACATGGTCGATCGCGGCGTGGGCTATACGCCATACGGCGAACACTTTCTGTTTTCCTGCGGCATGGAAGTGGTGCTTGCCAACAGCGAAGTGCTGCGCACCGGCATGGGCGCGATGCCGAACTCCAACACCTGGCAGGTCTTCAAGTGGGGCTACGGGCCGACGCTTGACGGCATTTTCACCCAGTCCAACTATGGCATCGTGACCAAGATGGGGATGTGGCTGATGCCGGCCCCGCCCGATTTCCGCCCGTTCTGCATCCAGTATCCCAACGAAGCCGACATCACCAAGATCGTCGATGCGCTGCGTCCCTTGCGCATCGCCATGGTCATCCCCAATGCGGTCGTCATCGCGCATACCTTGTGGGAGGCGCCATGCACGCCGGTAAAGCGCGCCGACTACCATACCGGCCCCGGCGCCATTTCCGACGCCGCCGTGAGCAAGATCCAGAAGGACCACAACATCGGCGCCTGGAACGTCTATGCCGGCCTCTACGGCACCAAGGAAACCAACGATGCCAACTGGAAGATCATCGAGGCCGTGGCGGCGGGGACGGGCGGCAAGATCATCACCGAAGAGCAGTCCAAGGGCAGCCAGGCCCTGCAGTACCGCTTCGACCTGATGAAAGGCAAGCCCAATCTCGGCGAATTCGGACTCTACAACTGGCGCGGCGGCGGCGGCTCGATCTGGTTCGCGCCGGTATCGCAGGCCAAGGGCTCTGAAACCCTGAAGCAGATGAAGACGGCCAAGGATATCCTGGGCAAGTACGGTTTCGATTACGTCGGCGAGTTCATCGTCGGCTGGCGCGACATGCACCATGTCATCGATCTTCTCTTCGACCGTTCCGACGATGATCAGACCAAGAAGGCCTACGCCTGTTATGACGAACTGCTGCACACTTTCGCCAAGGAAGGCTACGGCGTGTATCGCTCCAACACGGCATTCGCGGAGAAGGTTGCGGCCACCTACGGACCGGTCAAGCGCAGCGTCGAGAAAAAGCTGAAGAAGGCGCTCGACCCCAACAACATCCTCGCCCCCGGCCGCTGCGGCATCAGCCTCTAAGCCGGCATCAGAAAGACAGGGATCGACATGACAGGCAATCACGCAGCGTTTCTGAATACGGACACCTGGAACGGCAAGCTGTTTCTCGGCGGATGGGCGCCCGCGAGTGCGTCACAGGATGTGCTGGAGCCGGCCACCGGTGCGGTGCTGACCCGCGTCGGCATGGCGACGCCGGCCGACGTCGCGACAGCGGCGAAACGGGCACGGGCGGCGCAGGCGGGATGGGTGGCCTTGCCCTACGAGCAGCGTGCCGCGATATTCCGCAAGGCGGCCGCAATCATCGAACGCGAAACCGAGGGCATGACGCAGTGGATCGTGCGCGAGACCGGCTCGATTCCGCCCAAGGCCGGGGTCGAGTTGCACGCGGCGGTGGGCATCCTGCATGAGGCGGCGGCCATGGTGACCCAGCCCGGGGGTTTGCTGCTGCCGAGTGACGGCGGCCGCATCAGCATCGCGCGGCGCGTGCCGCACGGCGTGGTGGGGATTATTTCGCCGTTCAATTTCCCGTTGATACTTTCGATCCGCGCCGTTGCTCCGGCGCTGGCTGCCGGCAACACCGTGGTGCTGAAGCCGGATCCGCAGACGCCGGTCACGGGCGGCTACCTGATCGCCCGCATATTCGAGGAAGCCGGCCTGCCCGCGGATTGCCTGCAGGTGCTGCCGGGCGGTGCCGACGCCGGTCAGGCGATGTGTGCCGATCCGGGCATTGCGATGATTTCCTTCACGGGGTCGACTGCAGCCGGCAGCCGCGTCGGCGAACTGGCCGGCAAGCACCTGAAGAAGGTGACGCTGGAACTCGGCGGCAAGAACCGGCTGATCATCCTCGACGATGCCGATGTCGAACTGGCCGCCTCGTGCGCGGCCTGGGGCGCCTACCTGCACCAGGGGCAGATATGCATGACCACCGGCCTGATCCTGGCGCATGAAAAAATTGTCGCGAAACTGACCGAACTCCTGGTCGCCAAGGCTACCCACCTGCCGGTCGGTGACCCGGCCTGCCAACAGGTGGCGCTGGGGCCGCTGATCAGCGAACGTCAGCGCGACCGGGTGCATGGCATCGTGCAGGACAGCGTCAAGCAGGGTGCGCATCTCGCCGCCGGCGGAACCTACGACAGGCTCTTCTATAAGCCGACGGTGCTGACCGGCGTCAAGCCCGGTATGCGCGCCTTCGACGAGGAAGTGTTCGGCCCGGTGGCCTCGATCGTGAGCTATTCCAGCGAAGACGAAGCGGTGGAACTTGCCAACCGCACCGAATACGGCCTGTCGCTCGGCGTCATCAGCGCCTCGGTGGGTCGCGCCATGGCGTTGGCCAACCGCATTCCGACGGGCCTTCTGCACATCAATGACCAGACCGTCGCCGACGAGCCCCACGTGCCTTTCGGCGGGCGCGGCGCTTCGGGCAACGGCGGGCGCCACGGCGGGCCGGCCAACTGGGAGGAGTTCACCCAGTGGCAGTGGGTGACGATCAAGGACACGGCGCCGCGCTATCCCTTCTGAGCGGCTGCGGTGACGGCAACGGGACATTTCTTGTCCCGCCGCCGGTCAGCCGCGCAACAGCACGTCCTCGCCCGCCGTGACTGCGGCTGCGGTGCCGATCAGCACCACCACGTCGCCTTCGATCAACTCCAGTTCCGGCTCCAGCTTGAGGGCTCGCTGCGAGCGGCGGCGGATGGCCGTGACGCCGGCGCCGACTTTTGCCAAATCGATTTTGCCGATGCGGCGGCCGATCGCAGCGCTGCCGGGCGCCAGGGTCACCGCATGCAGGCGCGGCTGGTCGGCGTCGGCGAGATGGGCGCCGGCATCGGTGGCGCCGTGGAAAAAACCGCGCAGCAGGGCATAGTGCTGTTCGCGCATCTCGCGCAGGCGCTTGATCACCTTGTGCATCGGTATGCCCGACAGGGCCAGCGCGTGGGTGGCCAGCATCACGCTGGATTCGAGGGCCTCCGGCACGACTTCGGCGGCGCCCGCGGCGTAGAGCTTTTCGACGTCGTCCTGCTCTCTTGCGCGCGACACGATGGCGACATCGGGGCGCAATTGCCTGACGCGATGGATCACCCGCAGCGCGGCGTCGATGTCGGCAAAGGTGATGATGACCACGCTGGCTCGCGACAAGCCGGCGGCAAGCAGGGTTTCCTTGCGCGACGAATCGCCGTAGGAGACCGATTCGGCGGCCATGCTGGCTTCGCGTACGCGCTCCGGGTCGAGATCGAGGGCCATGAAGGAAACTCCTTCGGCTTCGAGGAAGCGCGCCAGATGCTGGCCGGTGCGGCCGTAGCCGCAAAGTATGGCGTGCTTGTCGGAACCCAGCGACTGTGCCGCGAGCTGGGTCAACTGCATCGAGCGCAGCAGCCATTCCGAAGCGACGAAGCGAAATACCAGACGATCGGAGAAATGCACCACCAGCGGCGCCAGCATGAGCGAGAGCACCATTGCCGCCAGCACCGGTTGCAGCGTGGCGGCGGCCAGCAGATGCACGTCGCTGCTGTGGGCGAGAATGACGAAGCCGAATTCGCCGCCGGCGCACAGCCACAGGCCGCTGCGCAGCGCGGTGCCGGGCGGGCTGCCCAGCAGTCGCGAAAAGACGCCGACCACAATCAGCTTGAGCGCCACCAGTGCCACCAGGATGCCGGTCACCAGCGGCCACTGGCCGATGATCTGCGGCACGTTGAGGCGCATGCCGATGGCGACGAAAAACAGGCCCAGCAGGACATCGCGGAAGGGCTTGATGTCTTCTTCCACCTGATAGCGGTATTCGGTTTCGCCGATCAGCATGCCGGCGGTGAAGGCGCCCAGCGCCAGCGACAGGCCGGCCAGTTCGGTGAGCCAGGCGAGGCCGAGGGTGATCAGCAGCACATTCAGCATGAAAAGCTCGGCGGATTTTCTGCGTGCCACCAGATGGAACCAGGCCGACAGCGCGCGCTGCCCGATGAACAGCACCAGCGTCAGCAGCACGGAGGCCTTGACGGCGGCCAGCAGCAAAGCCCCGGCCATCACTTCGATGGGTTGCGACAGCGCCGGGATCAGCACCAGCAGGGGCACCACGGCGATGTCCTGGAACAGCAGGACGCCGATCACTTCGCGACCATGCGGCGCATCCAGTTCGCCGCGCTCGGTCAGCAGCTTGGAGAGCATGGCGGTCGACGACATCGCCAGTGCGCCACCCAGCGCGATCCCCGCCAGCCACGGAATGCCGGCCAGCCGGGCGAGCAGGGTGGCCAGCAGTGCGGTGACCAGCACCTGCAGCAGGCCGAGGCCGAAAACAATGCGCTTCATGCTGTACAGCCGCGCCAGCGAAAACTCGAGGCCGATGCTGAACATCAGGAACACCACGCCGAATTCGGCGAGATGCCGCGTCTGCGCCGTGTCCGGCACCCAGCCCGCGGCGTTCGGCCCCAGCGCCGCGCCCACCAGCAGGTAAGCCATGATCGGCGGCAGGCCGAGCATGCGGAAGATCACGACGACGACGACAGCGGCGGCGAGCAGCAAAAGAATGAGCGGCAGGGTCTCGGTCATGGAACAGGCAGGGCAGAAGAGAGAGCGAGCAGGATAAGCCGGCGCGGTTGCTATAATTTGGCTCCATGATAAACGCCAGCCCGCGATGAACCAAGTCACCCAGTCATCCGAATCTTTTCCTGCGGCTCGCCTCCATGATGCTGATCGCGCCGTGGTCATGGGCCGCCAGGTGCTGGAAATCGAAGCGGCGGCGGTGGCCGCGCTGGCGCGCCGGCTTGGAAGCGAATTCAGTGCAGCGGTGGCACTGATCCTTGACAGCCGCGGCCGCGTGGTGGTCAGCGGCATAGGCAAGTCCGGTCATATCGCCCGCAAACTGGCCGCCACCTTTGCCAGTACCGGCACCCCCGCCTATTTCGTCCACGCCGCGGAGGCCGTGCACGGCGATCTCGGCATGATCACCCGCGACGATGTGCTGATCGCCATTTCCAACTCCGGCGAAAACGACGAACTGCTGCTGATTGTGCCGCTGGTCAAGCGCCTGGGCGGCAAGCTGATCGCCATCACCGGCAACGAGACGTCCTCGCTGGCGCAGGAAGCCGATATCCATCTCGACGCTCGCGTCGACCAGGAAGCCTGCCCGCTCAACCTGGCGCCGACCGCCAGCACCACCGCGGCGCTGGCCCTCGGCGACGCGCTTGCCGTCGCCCTGCTCGACGCGCGCGGCTTTTCGGCCTCCGATTTCGCCCGTTCCCACCCCGGCGGCGCGCTGGGGCGCAAGCTGCTGACCCACGTCGGCGATGTCATGCAAAGCGACGTACCGACGCTGGCCGAAACGGTTTCGGTGCCCGTCGCGCTGGCCGCCATGACGCGCGGCGGCATGGGCATGGCGGTGGTGCTCGATGCCGCTGCCAACATTACCGGCATCTTTACCGACGGCGACCTGCGCCGCGCCATGGAGCGTTACGGCGACCTGCGCGCAACCCCGGTGGCCGAGGTCATGACGCGCCATCCGCGCAGCATCGGTGCGCGTCGTCTCGCCGTCGAGGCGGTCGAAATGATGGAAGCCGGCAAGATCAACCAGCTGCTGGTGACGGATGACACCGGCGCGCTGTGCGGTGCGCTCAACATGCACGACCTGTTCCGGGCGAAAGTCGTCTGATGAGCCGGGCCGCGACACAGGCCATGAGCAAAGCCGCCCGCCTCGTCCTGATGGGATTCGACGTCGACGGCGTGCTCACCGACGGCACGCTCTACTTCAGCCCGCAGGGCGAAGAGATGAAAGCCTTCTCCAGCCTCGACGGTCACGGCCTGAAGATGTTGCAGCAGGCCGGCGTCGAGGTGGCCATCATCAGCGGGCGCAGTTCGCGCACGCTGGAACAGCGTGCCGCGAATCTCGGCGTAACCGAACTGCACATGGGCGTCGCCGACAAGCGCGGCCTGCTCTGCCAACTTGCGGCGCAGCGCCGGATCGAGCTGGCCCAGACCGGATACATGGGCGACGATGTCGTCGATCTGCCCATCCTGCGCGCCAGCGGCTTTTCCGCCACGGTGGCGGACGGCCACGACGAAGTTCTCTCCCGCGTCGATTACGTTGCGAGCAAAGGCGGCGGCCGCGGCGCGGTGCGCGAAGTCTGCGACCTCATTCTGCGCGCCCAGGGCAAATGGGATGCGGCGATGGCCGAATACCTGGCATGAACAACTTATTCCCCGCCCCTTCTCCACGAGAAGGGGTGACTACGGCTCGCGGCGCTCGCGGGTTTTTGGCGGGTCTGCCTTGGGGCGGCCCGGCGGCAGACCAATGAAGGACCGTGCCGCCTCGCTGTTCCCGCTGGCCATGCTGGTGCTGTTGGCCGCGCTCACCTTCTGGCTCAACCGCGTCATCCAGGGCGACAGTCCGCGCGGTCCGCTGCGGCATGATCCCGACTACTGGGTCGAGCGCTTCGAGGTGCGTCGCTTCGACCCCGAAGGCAAGCTGCAACATACCCTTGTCGCCGACAAGCTGCTGCATTACGCCGATGACGACACCACGGTAGTCACCACGCCGCACATCACCTATCATCAGCAGCCGCCCTCGGAAATAACGGCGCGCATGGCTTATGTCGGCCAGGACGGCAAGGAAGTCGACCTGGTCGACGATGTGCGGGTGATTCGTCACGGCGCAGCCGGCGACTCGCCGCCCACGGTGATTGAAACCCGGACGCTGAAAGTCTTTCCCGATGACGAGAAGGGACGCAGCAGCGATCCGGTCGTCATTACCCGGGGCAGGAGCTTCATGAAAGGCAGCGGGCTCGACATCGACAACCGATCCGGCATCACGGTCCTGCGCGGCCGCGTGACCGGCACCCTCCATCGCAACCGGACCGAGACACCATGAAACATTTTCTCAGACTCGCCGCGACTGCCGGCATTGCCTGCGCCATGCTTGCCGCAGCGGGGGCGAGAGCGGAAAAAGCCGACCGCGACAAGCCGGTCACCATTGAAGCCGACCGGGTTTCGGTCGATGACGTGAAGAAGGTGCAGACCTTCGAAGGCAATGTGCAACTGGTCAAGGGCACGCTGGTCATCCGCGCCGAGCGTATCGTCGTTACCCAGGACGACGACGGTTATCAACGCGGCGTCGCCACCGGCAGCACCAGCGTACCGCCGCGCTTCCGGCAGAAGCGCGAAGGTCTTGACGAATACGTCGAGGGCGAAGGCGAGCGCATCGAGCATGATGCCCGAGCGGAAAAAACCGAGTTCTTCAATCACGCCCGGGTCAAGAGCGGCCTCGACGAAGTCCGTGGCCAGTTCATCTCCTATGACGCCAGAACCGAAAAGTACTTCGTCACCAGCGGCGCCAACGGCACCCGCGCCCAGCCGGGCAGCGGCGAGCGCGTGCGCGCGGTGATCCAGCCGAAGAACAAGGACGCCGCCGCCGCATCGCCGCCGCGCCCGGCTGCCGCCATCGTTCCACTGCTGAAAGGCGAACAGAACATCACCACCCCGCGACAGGAGGCAGCGCAGTGAATTACGCAAACATCATGGTCGAAAGCCGCGCCAGGGTCGGCCTGATCACGCTCAACCGGCCCAAGGCACTCAACGCACTCAATGACAGCCTGGTCGACGAGATCGGCGCCGCCCTCGACGGCTTCGAGGCCGATGCCGATATCGGCTGCATTGTCATTACCGGCTCGGAAAAGGCCTTTGCTGCCGGCGCCGACATCGGTGCCATGGCCGGCTGGAACTTCATCGATGTCTACAAGGCGAATTACATCAGCCGCAACTGGGATCGCATCGCCCGTTGCCGCAAGCCGATCATTGCCGCGGTTGCCGGTTTTGCGCTGGGCGGCGGCTGCGAACTGGCGATGATGTGCGACATGATCTACGCCGCCGACACCGCCAAGTTCGGCCAGCCCGAGATCAAGCTCGGCGTCATTCCCGGCGCCGGCGGCACGCAGCGCCTGCCGCGCGCCGTGAGCAAGGCCAAGGCCATGGACATGTGTCTCACCGCCCGCTTCATGGATGCCCAGGAAGCCGAGCGTGCAGGTCTGGTGGCGCGCATCATCGCCGCCGACAAACTGCTCGAGGAAACCCTGGCGGCGGCGGCAACCATCGCCGGCTTTTCGCTGCCGGTGGCAATGATGATCAAGGAATCGGTCAATCGCGCCTACGAATCCGGCCTGCAGGAAGGTCTGCTGTTCGAGCGCCGCAGCTTCCATTCGACGTTTGCCCTGGCCGACCAGAAGGAAGGCATGGCGGCATTCATGGAAAAGCGCAAGCCCCTGTTCGGCAACTGCTGAAGCGCATTGCGCATTGCACCATCAAAGGCCCTGCGGGGCCTTTTTCTATTTTCCAATACATTGTTTAAATAGTGTTATCTGGCTCTAAACGATTTATTGTTGCATTGCACCAAAAAAGTCTTGACAGGGCGAAATTCACTCCTATAATACGATCCATGATGCAGTGCAACATCGCCTCGGTGAATAGAGGTGAACGAATAAAGATTCGACATCCGACAACCGTTTCGATACCAACTTAATCCAGGAGATCACCATGAACGCCACCATCAACGCCACCACCGAACAATTCGCCAGCGCCAACAAGGCCAGCGTAGAAACCCTGCTGACCATTGCCAATACGGCTTTCGCCAGCGCCGAGCGCCTTGCCGCACTGAACCTCAATACCGCCCGCGCCATCCTCGAAGACAGCGTTGCCAGCGCCAAGGCGCTGCTCGGCGTCAAGGACGTGCAGCAACTGATCGCCATGCAAACCACGCTGGCCCAGCCCGCTGTTGAAAAGGCCGTTGCCTACTCGCGCAGCGTGTATGAGATTGCCACCCAGACTCAGGAAGAACTGTCCAAGGTCGTCGAAGGCCAGTTTTCCGAAATCAACAAGAATGTATCCTCCGCCCTCGACAAGGCCGTCAAGAACGCCCCGGCTGGTTCGGACGTCGCCGTAGCCGCCGTGAAGTCGGCGATTGCCGCCGCCAACTCGGCCTACGACAGCATGACCAAGGCCGCCAAGCAAGTTGCCGAAATCGCTGAAGCCAATGTCGCTGCCGCCACCACCGCGACCGTCAAGGCCGTCGGCAGCAACGCCGCGCCGAAGGCCAAGAAAGCCGCCTAAGCGACTTTTTACCGTCTCCTCCTCCGGCCCCGCAAAAGGGCTGGTTTCAGACCCGATGCCCAAAAGGCATCGGGTCTTTTTTATGGAAAAAGCATTTACCACGGCGGGCACGGCGACACGGCGAAAGTCATTGGCAAGATTGAGGCATTTGCCTTGCGCCGTGTCGCCGTGGTTAAGAAAGCCCCTGGCGGGGAAGGCCGATCACAGTGCCCGCAGGCGTTCCCCGGCTGCCGCCAGCGTGCTTTCGTTCTTGGCGAAGCAGAAGCGGATCACGCGCCTGTCCTCGCCATCGGGATTGAAAGCTGAAACGGGAATCGCGGCGACGCCGTGGTCTTTCGTCAGGCGCTGGACAAAGCTCCGGTCCGGCTCGTCGCTGATCGCCGCATACGTTGCCAGCTGAAAATAGGTGCCGGCGCAGGGCAGCAGGACGAAGCGCGAGCCTGCCAGCTGCTGGCGGAAAAAATCGCGTTTGGCCTGGTAGAAACTTGCCAGTTCGTCGGCGAACTGCGGCTGCTCACGCATGAAATCAGCCAGCGCGAGCTGCGCCGGGTGATGCACAGTGAATACGATGAACTGGTGCGCCTTGCGAAACTCGTTCATCAGGGCGCGCGATGCCAGGCAGTAGGCGACCTTCCAGCCGGTGACGTGATAGGTCTTGCCGAAACTGGAGATGACGAAGCTGCGCTCGCGCAGGCCGGGATAGCGGGTCACGCTTTCGTGCCGGATGCGACTTTCGCCATCCTGCCGGTCGAACACCACGTGCTCATAAACCTCGTCGCTGACGACGACGATCTTGGTGTCCCTGACCAGGGTTTCCAGCATCGCCATGTCGTCCGCCGACCATACCGAACCGCTGGGGTTGTGCGGCGAGTTGATGATGATCATGCGCGTGCGCGGCGTAATGAGGGCGCGCACTTCACTCCAGTCGGGCTTGAACTCGGGAAAACGCAGGTGAGCGTACACGGCATGGCCGCCGTTGAGTTCTATGCCGGGAACATAGGAGTCATACACCGGCGCGAATACGATCACCTCGTCGCCGGGACGGACGCAGGCCGCGATGGCGGTGTAGATGGCCTGGGTCGCCCCGGCCGTCACCGTGATCTCGGTTTCCGCATCATAGGTGGCGAGGTAAAGCCGCGCCACCTTTTCGGCTATGGCTTCGCGCAACGAAGGCACTCCGGCCATGGGCGGGTACTGGTTGGCGCCGGCCGCCATGTGATGGCTGACGCGCTCCAGCAGGCGCGGCGCGGGCGAGAAGTCGGGAAAGCCCTGCGACAGGTTGATCGCACCGTGTTCCGCGGCAAGCTTCGACATCACGGTAAAGATCGTGGTGCCGACGTTCGGCAGACGGGACGGCAGGTAGAAGCTCATGGCCGCTTCAACCGGAAAATCCTGCTTGCCGCCGTGGCCGCTTGAGTTTTCCCAATTCAATCGAGCCCGAGCAGTTCCACTTCGAATACCAGTGTCGCATTGGGCGGAATCACGCCGCCGGCGCCGCGCGCGCCGTAGCCGAGAGCCGGCGGAATGGTCAGTTTGCGCCTGCCGCCGATCTTCATGCCGACGACGCCTTCGTCCCAGCCGGCAATGACGTGCCGGCCGCCGAGCGGGAACTCGAAGGGCTCGTTGCGATCCTTGCTCGAATCAAACTTGGCGCCGTTGGTAAGCCATCCCGTGTAATGCACGGAAACCGTCTGTCCGGCGCCGGCTTCGGCACCATCGCCGACAAGCAGTTCTTCGATGACAAGGCCGCTGGCCGTGGTGATCTGACTCATTGCTGTGCTCCAGGAAGTGTGTGAATCGAGGCCTGCATTATGCCTGAGGGTCCTGTGCCAGCGCCGGGCGGAAGATCGCATCGACCCCGGCGGGCGGCAGCGGCAGCGAAAACAGCCGGCCCTGAAACTGCTGGCAGCCGAGTCCGAGCAGTGCTTCCAACTGCTGGCGGTTTTCCACGCCCGCGGCCAGGGTGGCCAGCCCCAGATTCTTGGCCAGGCCGATGATCGCCGCCACAATGGCGGCAGCGTCGGCATCGACCGTCAGGTCGCGCACGAAACTCCGGTCAATTTGCAGCGCGCGCACGGGGAGGCGTTTGAGCTGGCTCAGGCTCGAATAGCCGGTGCCGAATTCGTCGATTGCCAGCCGTATGCCCATGGCGTCAATTTCCTCGAGTCTGGCGCGGGTTTCCTCGATGTCGTGCATCAGTGCCGCTTCGGTGATCTTCAGTTCCAGCAGGCGCCCCGGTTGCCCGGTATCCGTCAGTGCGCGGCGCAGCATCCCGACCAGGTCCTTGTGCCTGAACTGGCGCGGCGAGAGGCTGAGCGAGACGGGCAGCAGCGGCCGTCCCTCCTGCTGCCAGATGCGATTCTGCTGCAGCGCCTGGCTCAGCATCCATTCACCGATCGGCACGATCAGCCCGGTATCCTCCGCCAGCGGAATAAACCCGCCCGGCTCGATGAGTCCTTGCTCGGGATCGTTCCAGCGCAGCAGCGCTTCGATGCCGCAAACAGCGCGCTGCGGCCAGTCGATAAGGGGCTGATAGTGCAACAGCAGCTGCTTTGCATCGACCGCCTGGCGCAGCCGGCTTTCCAGCGCAAACGAACGCGAGGCCTGCTCGTTCATCTGTCGCGCATAGAACTGGAAATTGTTGCGGCCCATCGACTTGGCGTGATACATCGCCGTGTCGGCGTTCTTCATGAGGGCGAATACTTCGTCGCCGTCATCGGGAAAGATGCTGATGCCGATCGACGGCGTGGTGCTCAGCCGGTGGTTGTCGATGGTCACCGCCGGAGCCATGGCGCCGATGATTTTCTCCGCCACCTGTACCGCATCATCGGGCGAAAGCACCTCGTGCAGCACGATGACAAACTCATCACCGCCGAGGCGCGATACGGTATCCACTGCCCGCACCACGGCCTTCAGGCGATCCGCCACGTGCTTCAGCAGTTCGTCGCCGATGGCGTGCCCCAGGGTGTCATTGACGCTCTTGAAGCGGTCGAGGTCGAGAAACATCACCGCGACGCGATGCTGGCCGCGCTGCGCCTGCCCCAGGGCCTGCTGCAGGCGGTCGTGCAGCAGGGTGCGATTGGGCAGGCCGGTGAGGCCGTCATGGTGGGCGATGTGCCAGATGCGCTGCTCGGCCTGCATCCTCTCGAACACCTCGGCCTGCAGTTGGGAGTTGGCGCTGGCGAGCTCGGCGGTGCGTTCCACCACCCGCTGCTCGAGTTCGTCATGGACGCGCAGCAGCGCCTCCTGCGCCTGATGGCGCTCGGTGACATCCTCGAAAATCCATGTCACGTCGATACTGCCGGTCTGGCCGGCAACCTTGCGCCCGGTGGTGCGTACCCAGAATGCATGGCCGTCCTTGTGCCGCACCCTGGTCTCGCCGATGTATGTTCCGCCGGTCATGACCAGCGGAGCAGCCGCGGCGCCATCACGCTGGTAGTCATCTTCGTTGAGAAAGAACACGCGCGTTGAACGCCCCGCCAGTTCCTCGAGACGGTAGCCGAAGATCTCCGCCAGCCGGCGGTTGCAGCGCTGCACCATGCCGTCGCGGACGAACAGGATGCCCACCGCGGCGTTGTCGAAGATCGTCTGCTGTTCGTCAAAGGCCTGCTGCGCCCGCTGTTCGGCCTCGTGCGTCGCCGTGAAATCTTCGATCAGCCAGACCGAACCCGTGTGCGGGTTTGCCGCATCAAACGATCTGGCGCTGATGCGCAGCCAGATCGACCTGCCGTCGTGGCGCAGATACGGCTGTTCGCGACGATGCACCGCGCCGGCGGCGAACTCGGCATAGACTTGTTCGCCGACGCGCTGAAATTCCTCGTCGCTGGCGAACAGCCAGCGGGCGGAGCGGCCCACCAGGGATCCGGCCGGCAGATCGCATATTTCTTCGAAACGGCGGTTGCAGCGTACGAAAACCCGGTTCCGCACCACTCCGATGCCGGCCGACGCCGTATCCAGAATCGCCGACATCTCGCGCGTGCTGCGTTCCAGCGCTTCAATCATCAAGCGATCCTGGGCGATGTCCTCGATGATCCACAAGGTTCCATCCCGCGGCTGCTCGGGGTCCACCGCCTTGGCCGAAACACGGCACCAGAACAGGCTGCCGTCCCTGTGCTTGAGCCGGGTCTCGGTGCGGAACGGGTGCCCGGCGGCCAGAACCGGCTCGGCCTCGCGTCCCAGAGCAGAGTATGTTTCGTGATCGGGAAAGAGAATCAGCGCCGGTTGGTCGATGAACTCATCCAGCGCGTAACCGAACATTTCGGCACACAGGCGATTGGCCTGGACCAGACGGCGGTTCCGGCTAAAAAGAATGCCGACCGTGGCATTCTCGAAAATCGCGTTGAGTTCGAGTGAAGCTGTCTTGTGTGCGATGGCCAGCGAACCGCTGTTCATCCCGCCTGACCCTTGCCGTCGCAAGCTTCCAGCACCCGCAGCAGCGAAGCGCTGTCGTTGTTGCCCCGGCCCTGCCCCATCAATGCATTCAGTTGCTGCCATACCGCGGCGGAGACCGGCAGGGCTGCGCCGATCCGGGTCGCCTCGTCCATCAGCAGCGCATAGTCCTTGTGGTGCAGGCGCGCCTCGACACCCGGCGCAAAATCCCGCAGCGCCATGCGGCCGCCGAACACCTCCAGCACCCGTGAGCCGGCCGAGCCGCCGAGCATGGCGGCCCTGACTTTGCTGAAGTCGACACCTGAAGCCGCCGCCAGTCGCGCCGCTTCGGCCGTGGCCTCGATCGCAGCCACCATGACCATCTGGTTGCAGGCCTTGGCCACCTGTCCGGCGCCCGCCTCGCCGGCATGCACAAT
This sequence comes from uncultured beta proteobacterium, assembly GCA_903848955.1. Classification (GTDB taxonomy): domain Bacteria; phylum Pseudomonadota; class Gammaproteobacteria; order Burkholderiales; family Rhodocyclaceae; genus Sulfuritalea. Next base: position 10,076 of record CAINHS010000134.1, on the reverse strand, counting down.
GGTCTTGCCCAGCACGTCGAAGAGCGGCCGCAGACGTGGCGCAAGCTCCGCCTTGCCGCCCCACATGATGGCCAGCGTGGCGTTCTGCGCGCCACCGCTGCCGCCCGAAACCGGCGCATCGACGAAGTCAACGCCCTGCTTCGCATAACGTTCCGCGATGCGGCGCGCGGCCGCCGGCGCAATGGTGGAGAAGTCCACATGCAGGCTGCCCGGCACAAATCCCGCGGCCAGTCCCTCCGCGCCGAAGGCCAGTTGTTCGACGTCGGCGCTGCCCGTGACATTGGTAAAGACAATCCCGGCATGGCGCGCCACTGCGGCTGGCGACGCCTGCCGCACAGCGCCCTGCTCGACCAGAGCCGCAGCCGATTCCGGGCGCCGTGACCAGACCGACAGGGCGTGTCCGGCGCGCAGCAGATGCTCCGCCATCGGGCCACCCATGGCGCCGAAACCGATGAAGCCGACTTGCACGGCGACTACTCCGGACCGCTCATCTTCTCCAGCAGCTTCAAGGCCGCGACCGAGTCATTCTCGCCCATGCCGCAGCCGACCATGGCGTTGAACACCTGTGCCGTCGCTGCCGCCGAGGGCAGCATCAGGCCCAGACGATGCGCCTCTTCCATGACGATGCGCAGATCCTTCTGGTGCATCCAGGCCTTGAATCCCGGATTGAAATTCCTGTCCAGCATGCGCTGGCCGTGGTTCTCCAGGATCTTGGAGTAGGCAAAACCACCCAGCAGCGCCTCCCGCACCCGGGCCGGGTCGACGCCGCTCTTGCGTGCGAAATTGAAGGCCTCGGCCACCGCCATGACGCCGACGCCGGTGAGAATCTGGTTGCAGGCCTTGGCCACCTGCCCCGCGCCGCTGCCGCCGATGAGGGTTGCCGACTTGCCCATCTTCTCGAACAGCGGCCTCAACTTCTCGAATACCTCCGGCTTGCCGCCGGCCATGATGGTCAGTGCGGCATTGATCGCTCCGCTCTCGCCGCCCGAAACCGGGGCATCGACAAACTCGATGCCGCGCTCGGCCAGGCGCATGCCGATGCGCCGCGCCGCATCCGGCGCAATGGTGCTCATGTCGGCCACGATCAGGCCGGGCGCAGCACCCGTCGCCAGCCCCTGCTCACCGAGGCAGACGGCCTCCACGTCGGGCGCGTCGGCGACCATGACGATGACCGCCTCGGCGTGCTTCGCCACCTCTGCCGGCGTCGCATGAGTCGTGGCATTGACGGCAGCAAAGGGCGCCAGCGATTGCGGCCGGCGCGCCCACAGATGCAGCGTGTGGCCGGCTTTTTCCAGATGCAGCGCCATGGGGCGGCCCATGAGGCCAAGACCGATGAATCCGACTTGCATGTTGTTTTCTCCTCAGGTGCAATCGATGCTGGATCTGTAACTCAGGCGCCAATGGCCTTGAGAATCAGCGGCACCAGCGCCGCCGGCAGCGTGATGCCGCCACCGGTGGCAAAGGCGTGGCCGCGATCCGACATTTTCTTCCAGGTCTTGCGCACGATGTCCAGCCATTTGGCCTCGTCGTAATCCGGCTTGGCCCGGGCAAAGCCGAGCATGTAGTGCTCGATGAACACCAGGTCGGTGACGTCTTCAAGCATCTGCGTATCGGGGTTGACCTTGAGGCCGCGCTTGCCCACCGCCGCCTTGACCTGTCCGATCATGTCATCGTCGTAGCCGGCCTGCTGCATCAGCGCGCCGGCGGTTTCAGCGTGAAACTTGTACAGACCGGTGCGCCAGGCGAAATAGCCTTCCTTGGTCATCGGGTAGCTGCTGCGCGGCACCGTCCAGCGTCTGATGTGCTGGGCGCGCACGGCGAGTCGGGCGGCTTCGCTGGCTTCCGGCGCGTAGCGGTCGATCATTTCGCTCATGCGCATGGCGTAGAGCAGTTCCTTGGGCTGGCCTTCGTCGCGGTTCGGATCTTCCGCGTTGGCGGCGTCGAACAGGGCGACGGCGCGCTCGAAACGTGGCTTGTCCTGAATTGTCATAGTGGCCTCATGAACGGTAATCGGCATTGATCTTGACGTAATCATAGGATAAATCGCACGTCCACACCGTGGCCCGGGCCGTGCCGCGGCCGAGGTCCACCCGCACGCCGATCTCGGCAGCCTGCATGATGCGTGAGCCGTCGTCTTCCCGATAGCTCCCGGCGCGCCCCCCCGACTCGGAAACCAGCACCTCCTCGCCGCCGCTGCCGAGCCAGACGCGCACCCCGGCCGCATCCAGATCGGCAATGCCGGCGTAGCCGATGGCGGCCAGAATGCGGCCGAGATTCGGATCGGAAGCGAAGAACGCCGTCTTCACCAGCGGCGAGTGGCCGATGGCATAGGCCACCAGGCGGCATTCCTCGACGCTCCTGCCGCCCTCCACGGCGACGGTGATGAACTTGGTCGCGCCCTCGCCGTCGCGCACGATGGCCTGCGCCAGTTCCTGCGCCACGGCGACGACGGCGTCACGCACTGGCGGCCAGTACGGCGATGATTCGCTGTCGATGATGCAGCCCGAGGCGCCGCTGGCGATGACGACGAAGGAATCGTTGGTCGAGGTGTCGCCGTCCACGGTGATGCAGTTGAACGAGGCATCGGCGGCAGTCTTCGCCAGTTTCTGCAGCAGTTCCGGACTGAGGCCGGCATCGGTGGCGACAAAGCCGAGCATGGTCGCCATGTTGGGCCGGATCATGCCGGCGCCCTTGCTGATGCCGGTAATGGTCACGCTCTTGCCATCCAGCGTGATGCGCCTCGAGGCGGCCTTGGCCACCGTGTCGGTGGTCATGATGGCGTGCGCCGCGGCATGCCAGTGGTCGGCGGCAAGATCGGCCTGTGCCGCCGGCAGGCCGGCGATCAGGCGTTCCACCGGGAGATGCTCGAGGATCACGCCGGTTGAAAACGGCAGCACCTCGCTTGCTTCGCAACCCATCATCCGTGCGACTTCGGCACAGGTGTCGCGCGCCGCCCGCATGCCTTGTTCGCCGGTGGCGGCATTGGCGATGCCGGTGTTGATCACCAGCGCGCGGATGCTGCTGTCGCTCGCCAGATGCTCGCGGCACAGCGTGACCGGCGCGGCGCAGCAGCGATTCTGCGTGAACACGCCGGCGGCGCGACTGCCGGCAGCGAACTCGATCAGGGTCAGGTCGCGCCGGTTCTTCTTGCGAATACCCGCCTCCGCCGTGCCGAGGCGGACGCCGGCGACCGGGAACAGGGCTTCGGGGGCGGGGGTGGCGTAATTGACGGGCATGGCTTTCCTTCGTGCAGGACTGAATCGGCGACCGGGAGCAAGCGCGAATTTTATCCGCCAAAGCCTTGACCCGCGCATCGGCCGGCAGATGCTTGCACGGGGTTCCCGCGGCTACACCACCAAATCAGCGGTGATCGGCTGGCGGCAAGACCGGGGCAAAAGCTGCGGCCGAGGTTTTCGTGACAGCGGTTCCTGTCCGGCCATGACAGGGTAAACGGGTGTCCCGACTCTGCTCCGAGCTAAGCGTTTAACAGTATCAGGAATACTGTGAAAGCGGTATTTCGCACCATGACTGCGCAGCGTATCCTCGAAGCATAGAGTTGTCCCTGCAGGGCTTGTTTCAACGTCAGCAAGCTTTCCCCGTACGTTGTCAGAGGAATAAAGAAATGGACGGAGAAAGTTCGGCCGCTCACTATGCGCGAGGCGGTTCTGCATTTGCGGGCATTGCCGCTCTGCGCGCCTGAACCGGCCATTACCCGAACTTGTTTCCATCAGGAGACGACCATGAAAAGCAAGCGCGAGTCCGCGAGCAAGGCCAAAGGCAATGGGTCGGCGAAATACAGGCGTGAATCAGCCATACCGGATCCATCGCCCGTCGACAGCGACGGTCCGCGCCGGCAGATGATTGCGGAAGCCGCGTATTTCCGCGCCGAACAGCGGGGCTTCGAACCGGGCAACGAAATGCACGACTGGCTTCAGGCCGAAGCCGACATCGAACGCTTATCGGGCGTTGGTCATTAGTTTGTGCCCGGGCTCAGTGCTATCTCAATCGCATACGATGATCTTTTGACCAAGCGAAGAAGAACCTGTCATGGGCAACATTACCCGGGCCATGTCGTGCAGGCCCTGTTGGCGACGGCGGCCATCGAATCATTGACAATGCCACGAACGTGACTGGAAAAAAGAAAAGCAGCGAGTTGTCGCTGCGCCAGCAAGCGGAGGCCATCGCCCGCCATGTGATTAGCGAAGAGGCCCGTAGCGACCGCTTCCTCTCAGTCGAAGAAGCCGGCAAAGTCCTATACGAACTGCGGGTGCACCAGATTGAGCTGGAAATGCAGAACGAGGCGCTGTGCGAGGCGCAGAACGCGCTTGAGGACTCGCGTAACCGCTATGCCGATCTGTACGACTTGGCCCCGCTCGGCTATCTCACGCTGAGCTCTGAGGGCTTTATCGAGGAGATCAATCTCACTGCCCTCACGCTGCTGGGCGCGCCGAGCAGGAACCTGCTGCAGCGCAGCTTCATTGCCCTGCTCCCCGCCGAAGACCAGGCGCGCTGGAAGACGTTTTTCTCGGGCCTGGGGCAACAGGACGGCAAAGGCACGGTAGAAACGGCCATGCTGCGCGGCGACGGCACGGTGTTTCAGGCTCAGCTCGATTGCGTAATGCAGAAACCCGGCGTTGGCGGCATGTCGATACGCATTGCCCTGATCGACATCACCGGGCGCAAACATGCTGAAGCAATTTTGCGGGAGAGGGATCAGCAGTTGCGGCTGTTCGTCGAGCATTCCCCTGTTGCGCTGGCCATGTTCGATCGCGAGATGCGCTATCTTCAAGCCTCCCGCCAATGGATGCATGACTACGGACTCGGTGACCGCGATCTTGCCGGGCTTTCACACTACGAAGTGTTCCCGGAAATTCCGGACATATGGAAAACAGCGCATCGTCGCGGGTTGGCCGGCGGGATCGTGCGGGAAGACGATGACCGTTTCGAGCGCGTGGACGGCTCGGTGCAGTGGTTGCGCTGGGAGGTGCGGCCCTGGTACGACGGGGTGAACACTGTTGGTGGAATCATCATCTTCACCGAGGACATCACCAAGCGCAAACGGCTCGAAGAAGCGTTGCGTGAGAGCGAGCATCGCTGGAAATTCGCCATCGAAGGAGCCGGTGACGGACTTTGGGACTGGAATCTGGCCGATGACACCGTATTTTTCTCAAGAACATGGAAAGAGATGCTTGGCTTGATCGAAGACGAAGTAGGCGATGGCCTGGAGGAATGGGAGAAGCGCATCCATCCGGACGACAAGGCCGCTACCCTTGCCGTTGTGCAGGCCTATCTCGACGGCCAGTCACCGGGCTACGTCAGCGAACACCGCGTCTGTTGCAAGGATGGCAGCTACAAGTGGGTACTGGACCGCGGCATGGTGGTCAGCCGTGACGGGAACGGCAGGCCCTTGCGCCTGATCGGCACGCACAGGGACGTCACCAAGCGCAAACAAGCGGAAGTCGAACTGATCCAGTACCGCAACCACCTCGAAGAACTGGTCTTTGCCCGTACCGCAGAGTTGGCACAGGCCCGTGACGATGCCGAAGCTGCCAACCGCGCCAAGAGCATCTTTCTCGCCAACATGAGCCATGAGCTGCGCACGCCGATGAACGGCATCATGGGCATGACCGATCTGGCCTTGCGCCGCGCCACCGACCCCAAGCAGGTCGACTGGCTCAACAAGAGCATGGACTCCGCCCTGCATCTGCTCGCCATCATCAACGATATCCTCGACATGTCCAGGATCGAGGCCGACCGGCTGATCCTGGAGGAGAAGAACTTCTCTCTCGCTGACGTCATCGACGAGAGCCTCGGCATGCAGGAAGCAAGCGCCCGGGCCAAGGGCCTGAGCCTGTGCTGCGAAATATCGCCGGGGCTGCCCGATTTGCTCTGTGGCGACGCCATGCGACTGGGGCAGATACTGATGACTTTCGTCGGCAACGCCATCAAGTTCTCGCCGCAGGGAATCATCACGGTGCGCGCCCGCGCTCTGGAGGAAGACAGCCTCAGCGTATTGCTGCGGATCGAAGTTGCCGATCAGGGCATCGGCATCCGCCCGGAGCAGCAGGCCTTGCTGTTCCATGCTTTTACTCAGGCAGAGGGTTCCATGACCCGAAAGTACCGCGGTGCGGGTCTCGGCCTGGTCATTGCCCGGCGCATCGCGCTGCTGATGGGTGGCGATGCCGGGGTGAGCAGTGAGGCGGGTCGCGGCAGTGCCTTCTGGGCTACGGCCAGGTTGCGGCGGGTGCCCGCCGGCCAACAGCCGGATTCACCAGAGTAACTCCCGGTATCACTTCGGTTGCCAAACTCCGGCCATGCCGGCACATCGCCGCCGCGCGCGTTAGTCGACGCCGAACACGGTGCGCCATAATTCGCGCACCGCATCGACGCGCTGCTGCACCAGGTCGGGATGAACCCGCGGCCGGGCGCCGTTGAGGCGCAGGGCGTGCTGCATGCGGCGGTAGTCGCGATAGGCATTGCGCACCTCTTCGGCGAGACCGGGCGGAATCAGGCCGAGGCCGGCGGCGATTTTCAGCAATGCAATATTGCCCAGGTTGGCGGTGAGTTCGGCGTGCTGCTGCGAATAGCCGAGCACCAGATACTGGACCAGGAACTCGACATCGACCAGTCCGCCCGGGTCGTGCTTGAGATCGAAAACGAGTTCGCGCGCATCGCCCTTGGTGCCGTGTGCATCGAGCATCTTCTGCCGCATCGCCAGCACCTCTTCGCGCAGCGTGGCCAGGTCGCGCTGCTGACGCAGCACTTCGATGCGGATGCGCTCGAATGCCTCGCCCACCGCCCGGTCGCCGGCCGAGAAACGGGCACGGGTGAGGGCCTGGTGCTCCCAGACCCAGGCCGATTCGAGCTGGTACTTGCGGAAGGCCTCGATGGAACTCACCACCAGGCCGGAGTCGCCGTTGGGCCGCAGGCGCAGGTCGGTTTCGAACAACTGTCCGGCAGACGTCTGCAGCGAAAGCCAGGTATTGAGCCGCGTCCCCAGTCGCCCGTAATTTTCGCCGGCCTCGGGCGCCGGGTCGTCGAAAACAAACACCAGGTCGAGGTCCGAGGCATAGCCCAGTTCCTTGCCGCCCAGCTTGCCGTAGCTGATGACGGCGAACTTCGGCGTTTCGATGTGGCGTTTCGGCATCTTCTTCCATGCCCGGTCGATCGCCGCATCGAGCAGAACGTCAGCGAGTTCGGAAAGGTGGTCGGCCAGTTTTTCTACAGTCAGCAGGCCGGCGATGTCCTGCGTCAGCAACCTGAATACCTGGGCGTGGTGCGTCTCGCGCAAGGTATCCATCTGCTGCTCGGTGTCGGGCTCGAGTTCCTCCAGTCGCGCCGACAGTTGAGTGCGGAAGGCGGCCCAGTCCGGCACCGCATCGAGCAGGCGCGGATCGAGCAGTTCGTCGAGCAGGATCGGATGACGCTGCAGGTAGCCGGCCGCCCAGCTCGAACTGCTGACCAGTTGCGCCACCTTCTGCAGCGCCTGCGGGTACTGCTGCAACAAGGCCAGATAGGCCGCGCGCCGGGAAATCGATTCGAGCAGATCGATGCCGCGCGACAAGGTGTCGTCCGGATTCGGCAGCGCGGCGGCGGCTTCGATCAGGCGCGGCACGAGGACATCGAAGCGGCCGCGAATGTCCTGCGGCATCTGCTGGTAGAGCGATCCCGAACGCAGCGCCGCCATGCGCTGCGCTGCGGCCGGCGGATTGCGGTAACCCAGGCGCTCGAAGCTTTCTTCGCGGGCTTCGCCGCCGGCATCGTGCCAAAGCCCGGCCAGGGCATGCTGGCCGTGGTTCGGATCGGCGAACACCTGTCCGAAGTGGCGTGATACCGCAGCACGATGGTCATCGAGTTCCGCCAGCAGGGCATCGAAGCTGGCGAAGCCCATCGCTCTGGCGATGCGTTGGCGGTCCTCGGCAACCAGCGGCAGGCTGTGTGTCTGGGCATCATCGAGATACTGCAGGCGATGTTCGAGGCGGCGCAGGAAACTGTAGGCGGAAGAAAGCTCGGCGGCGGCATCGGCCGTCAGGATGCCGCGCTCGGCCAGCAGCTTCAGCACCGACAGGGTCGGCTTGACCTGCAAGGGCGTATCGCGTCCGCCCCGGATCAGCTGGAAGACCTGGGCAATGAACTCGATTTCACGAATACCTCCCGGCCCCAGCTTGACGTTGTCGGCCATGTCCTTCTTCGCCACCTCACGGCGGATCTGGGCGTGCAGGTCGCGCATCGCATTGATGGCGCCGAAATCGAAATACTTGCGAAAGACGAAGGGCTGGCGAACCTTCTCCAGTTCTTCGTGACGCGTTCCCGTCAGGGGTCGCGCCTTGATCCAGGCGTAACGCTCCCATTCCCGGCCCTGGGTGATGAGGTAGTTTTCCAGCATGTCGAAGGAGCAGACCAGCGGCCCGGAATCCCCGTTGGGTCGCAAGCGCATGTCGACGCGAAACACGCGGCCGTCTTCGGTCGCCTCGTCAATGGCGTTGATCAGGCTGCGGCCGAGGCGGGTAAAAAACTCGAAGTTCGAGATCGACCGCGAGTTTGCCGTGGCTGCATCGGTTTCGCCATCCTCGGGGTAGGCAAAGATCAGGTCGATGTCGGACGATACGTTCAACTCGCGCCCGCCGAGCTTGCCCATGCCCATCACGATCATTTCCTGGGCCTGACCATCGGCGCCGCGCGGCGTTCCGTAGCGTTCCACCAGGCCGGCGCCGAGCACTTCGACGGCCTTGCGCACCGCCAGTTCGGCGATCAGGGTCATGCCCTCGGTGACTTCGGCCAGCGGCGCCAGACCTGCCAGATCACGTGCGGCGATTCGGGCGTAGGCGCGCTGCTTGATCTGCCGCAGCGCGGGCTTGAGACTGTCTTCGGTGACCGGCTGCGCGGCGAGCCAGGTGGCCAGTTCGCCGGCGCTCAGCGGTTGATCCAGCGACGACGTGACTTCAGCCGCCAGTGCCGGTCTGGCCGCCAGCAGGCGGCCCAGATAGCGGGAGGTTTCTACGATATCGGCAAGGGATGGCATCGGTTAGAATTTGCGGGTCAAGCGCTGTAATGGCCCATTTTAGCTTGGGTACAGGCGCAGTCCCCAAGAGCCTCCACGCCCATCATTTCACTCCTCCGCTCCCGTCTGCGCCTCCTGCTGCAAGCCCACCCCCGGATGGGGCTTGTGCTGCGCGTGCTGCTGTGGGCGGCTACGCTGGGCTATTTCGCCTTCGCTTTGCTGCTGCTGGCCTTGCGCTATGCGATCCTGCCGCAGATCGAAAACTACCGGGGCGACGTCGAGCAACTGATCGGAACGGCAATCAATCGTCCGGTCGGCATTCGCAAGATCGAGGCGCACTGGGCCGGATTGCGCCCGATGCTGAATCTGGAAGGGTTCTCGATCCGTGACGCTGAGGGACGCTCCGCGCTGGGTTTCGATCAGGTCGAGGCCGAACTGGCATGGAGTTCGCTGTGGCACTTTCAGCTGCGCCTGGCCAGGCTGGAGCTGAACGCGCCGACGCTGCTGCTGCGTCGCGACGGCGCCGGCCGCTTCTTCGCCGCCGGGCTGGAAATTACCCCGCAGCCGGGCGATGAAGACGACTTCACCGACTGGTTGCTGGCGCAGGATCGCGTCATCATCCGCGATGCCGGCATCACCTGGCTGGACGAGTTGCGCGGCGCGCCGCCGCTGGAACTGAAACACCTGAACCTTCAGCTCGACAACAGCGGCAGCCGCCACCGCTTCGGCTTCACCGCCGATCCGCCGCGTCAGCTGGCGGCCCGGATCGACATCCGGGGCGATTTCAAGGGCCGCGACCTCGACCGGCTCGAGGTCTGGAAAGGCGAGGTCTATGCCGAACTCGACTACGCCGACCTCGCCGTCTGGCGCACCTGGGTCGACTATCCGGTAGCCTTGCCGCAAGGCAGCGGCGCATTGCGGCTGTGGCTTGGATTCGCCGACAAACAGCTGGTTTCGACTACCGCCGACGTCCGGCTGGCGGACGTTCGCCTGCAACTGCGCCCGACCCTGCCTGAGCTGGACCTGCTCCGGCTTGAAGGGCGTCTGGCAGGACGCCGTCTCGACGACGGCTTCG
>CAINHS010000133.1 GCA_903848955.1 uncultured beta proteobacterium | reverse complement strand
CAGGTGGTGTGGCGCGGCTCTGGCCCTGTCTGGCCAGCATCCAGCCCGGATATTCGGGGGGCAGGGCGCTGACCTCATCGAGCGCCTGCAGGTCTTCGGTACTCAGTTCGAGTTGGCTCGCGCCCAGATTGTCTGCCAGTTGCTCCGGTGTTCTGGCACCCAGAATCACCGTGCTGACCTGCTTGCGGCTGAGCAGCCAGGCCAGTGCCACCTGCGCCACCGTTGCCTGATGGCGCAGCGCGATGGGTCGCATGACGTCAAGCACCCGAAACGCGCGCGGCTTGTCCACCACCGGAAAGTCAAAGCTGGCGCGGCGGGTTCCTTCCGGTCCGCTGCCGTCCGGGGCAAACTTGCCGCTGAGCAAGCCCCCGGCGAGCGGGCTCCAGACCATCAGGCCAAGCTGCTGGTCCTGCATCAAGGGCAGCACTTCGCGCTCCAGATCCCGCCCGGCAATCGTGTAGTAGGCCTGCACGCTCTCAAAGCGCGCCCAGTGATTTTTCTCGGAGATGGCCAGTGCCTTCATGATTTGCCAGGCCGCCATATTGCACAGGCCGATGTAGCGCACCTTGCCCGAACGCACCATGTCATTGAGTGTGGAAAGCACATCTTCCAGTGGTGTCAGCGGGTCAAAGCCGTGCAACTGGTACAGGTCGATGTGATCGAGCTGCAGGCGCTTCAGGCTGGCGTCGAGTTCGTTCATCAGGTGGTAGCGCGATTGCCCGAGCGCGTTGACGGAGCCTTCCTGCATGACGCCGGTCGCCTTGGTGGCCACCACCAGTTCGTCACGCGGCAGCCCCAGCGTCTTGATCGCATTGCCGGTGAGGGTCTCGGACTGGCCGACCGAGTAGACGTTGGCGGTGTCGATGAAGTTGATGCCGGCGTCGAAGGACTGTTTGACCAGGGCTGTTGACGCCTCCTGTGACAGACCGCCCATGACTTGCCAGAAACCCTGGCCACCAAAAGTCATGGTGCCCAGGCAGAGTTCAGAAACATAAAGGCCGGTTCGGCCCAGCAGACGGTAGCGCATGAGGTTCTTTCGAGTTGAGGACGTGTGGTGTCAGGGCCTGATTTTGGCGCGTCCCATTTGCCAGAGCAGAAAACTGTAGATGTCGGCTGACATGGCGTAGCGCTGCGTCGCCGTGCTGCCAATGCCGTGGCCGGCCTGCAGGTCCAGGCGCAACAGCACCGGCTTGCCACTGTTGCTGGCGGCCTGCAAGCGGGCGGCGGCCTTGCCGCTCTCCCAGACATCGACGCGCGGATCGTTCATGCCATGCACCAGCATGACCGCCGGGTAGGCCGTGCCGTCCTTGATGTTGTGATACGTGCTCATCTCCAGCAGCGCAGCAAATTCCGTCGCGTCGCGCGTGCTGCCAAACTCCGAAATATTGGTGATGCCGTTGGCGCTTTCTTCCGAGCGGATGGTGTCCATCATGCCGACGCTGAAAATCGCCGCGGCAAAGAGATCGGGTGCGCTGGTCACGGCTCGCCCGACGAAGATGCCGCCGGCGCTGCCGCCCATCACGGCCATGGTCTTGGGCGAGGCATAGCCCTGCTTGATCAGGTACTGCGCGCAGGCGATGCCGTCCTTCCAGGTGTTGGGTTTGGTGGTTTTGAAACCCGCCTTGTACCAGTCGTTGCCGTAAACGCCGCTGCCGCGCACGTTGGCGTAGGCCAGCACACCGCCTTGCTCCAGCCAGACCATGTTCGCGGCCGAGTAGTGCGCTGTTTGGGAGAAGCCGTAGGCGCCATAGCCGATCAGCAGGGTCGGGTTGTTGCCGTCGCGCTTAAGGCCTTTCTTGAACAACAGCGTCATCGGGATCAGCGTGCCATCGTGGCTTGGCGCCTTCACGTCGACGATCTCGACGTCGGTGATGGCTGAATTGAGCCCTTGGGTGTGCAAGCCGGCATCCAGCGAATTCTTGCCGTCAAAGACGAAGCTGCGTGGCAACTCGGTCCAGCCACTCAGCGTGTACAGCACATCTTTGTAGGCATGGCCCGGGTCGGCCTGTACACCAGCGGCACCGGCAAAGGGCAGGGCGATGGATTGGCCCAAACTGTCGCCCGGCGCATACAGGCGAACGCCAACCGACGTTCCGTCGCGAATGCTGGCAACCACGGCGTCACGGTTCAAGGAAAAATGCTCCAGCACGGTATCTGGCGGCGGCACGGCGACGACCTGCGCCCGCGTCAACTCGGCTTGCCTCAAGTCGAGTTTGAGCACCCGGTTGCGCGGTGCGCCGATGTAGCTCGTGAAGTACAGATCGTCGCCGCGAAGTTCGATATGGGT
>CAINHS010000132.1 GCA_903848955.1 uncultured beta proteobacterium | reverse complement strand
GCGGCGAAGCAGCCGGACAGGCGCTGTACTGGTCCACCCTCGGCTCCTTTCTGGGTTCCGTCACGCTCTCGCTCGGCGTCATGCAGATGTTCGGCGTCTGGGCTGCGGTGCTGCTCGGCGCCCTGATGCTGGTCGCCGGCTCGGCGCTGGTGCAAAGGCCGCGACCGCTGGCGGTGCTGCTGCTGGCCGGCGTCAGCGGCCTCGGCCTGGCCGCCAACCTCGGCGACCGGCAGCTTGCCGACACGGCTTACGCCGACTATGCGGTGGAAGCCGTGTCACGCCAGGGCATGCTGTCGCCGCGCGCCTTCCGCGTGAACAACCAGATGGCGTCCTTGACCGACAGCAGCGAGCCGCCCGTCCATGCCCGCTACATAGAGCACTTGCGGCACATCCTGCTGGACGATCTGGCCTACCGCGACCGCGACATTCTGGTGCTGGGCGCGGGCGGCTTCACGCTCTCCCAGCGCGAGCCGGCCAACCGCTACACCTACGTCGACATCGACCCGGCGATCCGCGGCATAGCCGAACGCGACTTCCTGCGCGAAGCGGTGCGCGGCAAATTCGTGGCGACCGATGCGCGCCGCTTCGTCATCGAGACCGCACAGCGCTATGACGCCGTAGTGGTGGATGTGTATAGCGCCCGCACCTCGATTCCCGGCCATCTGGTAACGCGCGAATTCTGGCGCGGCACGCGGCACGCCCTGAAGCCCGGCGGCGTGATGCTGGCCAATCTGCTGCTCGACGGACAGCTGTCCGGCACTTATGCCCGCAACCTGCTGGCCACCATCGAAAGCGCCTACGGCCGTTGCGCCGTCGAAGTGCTGACCAAGTCGGCCGGGCTGAGCAATGTGATTGTCACCTGCTTTGCCGGCGCCGGTGGCGAAGCGGCCAGGATCTACGTCGACGAACGCAATCTGGCCGATTTGGACAGCGCCCGCTCGCCCTGAGGAACAGGTTAGGGCATCAACCCGCAGCAGCGCAGCTGCAGCCGTTCAGCCCAGAAGCGCCTTGAGCGACGCGCCCAGCAGCACGAAGTCGTTCTCGAGCACCATGATCTGGGCATCGATGTTGGCGTCGGGATTGCGCCCGGGGTCGTGTTGTTCGATGGCGCGCGCCGCCTGGACCATCGGCACGGCGCCGAAGATACCGCAGTTCCCCTTGATCGAGTGGGCTGCCCGGCGCAGCGTGGCGAAGTCGCCGACGGCCAGGGCCTTGCGCAAGGCCGCCACGTCCTTCGGGAAGCCCTCGAGGAAAGACGCTGCGACGATTTCCAGAATCTCGCGATCCTCGCCGGCCAGGGCTCCGGCATAGTCGAAGCCGCTGTTGATGGCGCGGGCCGGAGCGTAGCGCTCGAGGATGCCGAGCAACTCGACGGCGCGGATCGGCTTGCTCAGGTAATCGTCCATGCCGGCGGCGAGACAGGTCTCGCGGTCGCCCTCCATGACGTTGGCGGTCATGGCGATGATCGGGGTGCGCGCACCGCTTTCCTCGCGGCGGAAGCGGCGGGTCGCTTCCAGGCCATCCATGACCGGCATCTGCATGTCCATCAGAACCAGGTCATAGCGATGCGCCGAGAGCATTTGCAGGGCCTCGCCGCCGTCCGCGGCAAGGACCGGACGATGGCCCCACTTGTCAAGCATGGTCAGGGCCAGTTGCTGGTTCACCGGGTGATCTTCAACCACCAGAATGTCCATGGGCGGAATCGCGGATGCTGCAGCGATGTTGCCGACGGCGGCCTGCTCGAGACGCGGCACCGAGCCGAGGGCGTTCAGGATGGCCTCCAGCAACTCGGACTGAAGCGCCGGCTTGCCGAGGTAAGCCGCGATGCCGGCGCTGCGCCAGCGCTCGGCGTTGTTGAGCCCGGAGGAGGACAGCATGATTTGCACCGGTCGCTTTTCGGCCGGCATGGCGCTGATGAGGCTGGCCGTTTCGAAGCCGTCCAGGTCGGGCATCAGGGCGTCGAGCAGCACAAAAGCAAAGCGCTGCGGCGCCGACTCGATGAGTTCGATCCCGGCGTGGCCGGAAGCGGCGGAGACGGCCTTGACCCCCCAGCCGGCGAGGGTTTCGACAAGGATGCCGCGGTTGACCTCATTGTCATCGATAACCAGCGCAGGCAAACCCTGCAGGTGCTCCGGCGGCGGCGGTGTGCTCACCGCCAGCGGCGCGTCGGCGATGCCGAAACGCACGGTGAAATGGAAAGTGCTGCCCCGCCCCGGCTCGCTTTCGACCCAGATGCGCCCCTTCATCAGCGACACCAGGTGCGCTGAAATGGTCAGGCCAAGGCCGGTGCCGCCATACTTTCGCGTGGTGGAGGTATCCCCCTGCGAAAAGGCTTCGAAGATCGAGGCCTGCTTGTCGCCGGGGATGCCGATGCCGGTATCGCTCACCGCAAAATGGATCGTCGTGCTGTCTGCATCCTGTTCGGAAACATCGACGCTGACAACGACTTCGCCGCGCGCGGTGAACTTGATGGCATTGCCGGTCAAGTTGAGCAGAATCTGCCGCAACCGCCCCGGATCGCCGACGACGACGGCGGGAACTTGCGGGTCGATATGGCAGGCCAGCTCCAGTTCCTTGCGGTGCGCGCGCACGGCGATATTCTTCAGCGCCGCGCCGACCACGTCCTGAATATCGAACATCGTGCTGTCGATGTTCATCTTGCCGGCTTCGATCTTGGAGAAATCAAGAATGTCGTTGATGACCGTCAACAGGGCCTCGGTCGAGGACTTGACGACCCGCAGGTACTCGCCCTGCTCTGCCGTCAGATCGGTCTCCAGCGCCAGTTCCGTCATGCCCAGAATGCCGTTCATGGGGGTGCGGATCTCGTGGCTCATGTTGGCCAGGAAGTCGCTCTTGGCGCGGCTGGCGGCCTCCGCCTGCTCCTTGGCCAGCAAGGTCTCCTGCTCCCAGGCCTTGCGCTGCGTGATGTCGGAAATGGTGCCGACCAGGCCGCAGATCGACCCGTCGGCACGCGTCCGCGTGGCCTTGAAGTAAAGCCCGTCGCGGACGGTGCCATCGCGCAGCGGAATCTTGGCCTCGTAGCTCTGGTGGGAGACCGCTTTCAGCAACTCGCGGTCGCGTTCATCGTTGCCCTGCGCGGCGTCCAGCGGCAGCAACTCGAATACCGTCTTGCCCAGGTAGTCGGCGCGGGAAACGCCCAGGAACTCCTCGAAGGCGCGGTTGAGGACGACATACCGCTGGTTCTCGTCCTTGACATAGACCGGCAGGGGAATCGCCTCGATCAGTTCCTCGACGAAGTGGAGTTGTTCCAACAGCTTTTCCGCTGCCTGATGCTGGGCCGTGACGTCGGTGCGGATGGCGATGTACTGGTCGGGCCGCTGCTGCTCGTCGAGGAAGGGGACGATGGTGGCGGCCACCCAGTACAGGCGGCCGTCCTTGGCGCGGTTCTGCACTTCGCCGGCCCACACCCGGCCGGCCGCAATGGTCGCCCACATGTCGCGGAAGAACTCGGGCGGATGGTTGCCGGAGCCGACCAGGCGATGGTTGGCCCCTTCCAGTTCCTGGCGCGAGTAGCCGCTGAGCTCGCAGAACTTGTCATTGGCATAAGTGATGTTGCCGTGGCGATCGGTGATACTGACGATGGCGTGCTGGTCGAGCGCGAACTTCTGGTTCTCGATTTCGCGCTGCACCTTGCGCATCGCCTGCTGGCTTTCGCGGCGGTATTGGACCAGGCCGGAAACGACTTCGATCAACCCGTCGAGATTCTCGGTCTGCTCGGACAAGCCGTCAAATCCGGCTTCTTCCTGCAGCGATCGCGCCGTCTCGCGCAGGCGGGCGATCGCGCTTTCGCGGCCGGCAAGTTCTGATTGCAGGCGGCGGTTGCTGGCCGTCAGTTCGCCGGAGCTGAGTTCCAGGCTGCGGGTGCGCAGCGCCAGGTCGCGGTCGAACTGCTCGTAGACGCCGGAAATGCGCTCGAACATTTCGCCGAAACCGGACAACCCGCGCGCCAGTTCCGCGCCGATGTCCTCCCGCGCCGCAAGACCGGCGATACCGGCGAGCAGGTGCTGCAACTGCTCGCCGTCCTCGACGCCGATGGTTCGACGCAACTGCCGCATCAAGGTCTTGTGCATGGCTGCCGGGTTCTCGGTGCGCTGCGCCGGTCCGTCCATCCGTGGAACGGAATTCAGACTTCCGCTAGGGTAGTGATGGTCATGGTCTGGTTGTGCAGCTTGCACGACATGCCGGGGGCGAAGGGACTGATTTCACCGTAGGAATAGAACCCGGCGCACACGGCGTCCTTGCCCAGCACCGCGGCAACGGCCTCGATCTCCTCGTCGACGCGGTCGCCCATCACCAGCTTGCGGCCGACGCAGGAGACGAGGATCGCCAGCGCCGGTGCCGGCAGCCGGCCCATGGCCTGCACCGCCCTGGCGGCCGCCTCGGCGCCATCGACCAGGGCGTCGGTCGAGGCATGCATCAGCTTGAGGTAGCCGTCCTGCAGGATTTCCCCGGCCAGCGTCAGGCTGCCCAGCTTCTCGTCAATACCGAGGATGGTGCGGATCAGTCCAACCTCGTCGCCGTCGCCCACCATGGCGAAGGGAAACAGCAGACCGGAGGACGGCAGGTCACGGGCATATTCGCCGAGGTAGCGCTTGTAGACTTCCAGCGCCGGCTCGCCGTCGAGTTGATAAAGGACATTGTTCTCGCAGCGCGTGACCTTGCGCGCCGGACCGAAGGTTTCCCAACCGCCGAACGAGCCGTGTCCCACCTGCAGACCTTCGCCGGCGAGGCCGACCGCGACGACGGCGCGATCGGAGGCACCCTCCCTGCCGAGCGTCCAGGTCTGCGCAAAGGCGCCGTTGTCGCCGGCAAGCCCGCCGGTGATCGGGATCGAGGTGCCCAGCACCTCGTTCATGCCTTCGACCAGGGCACTGCCGTTGATGTTCACCCCCTGGCCGAAAACCAGCACGGCGCGCAGGTCGGCGGCGGCAATTTCACGCGCCAGCCGGCCGCCGGCCGCCCGCGAATCGGCCATGCCGGCCAGATCGGTGGAGCCGGCAAGAATCCGCGCACGCTCGAAGCGGACCGCGGTGACGACGCATCTGTCATCCTGAACACCTGCTGCGGAGACCTCGCCGGCGGTTGAGCAGCCGATCATGGCAGCGCCGGGAAAAACCTCGCCGAATTTGCCGGCATCGCCCCCCGGGGCAAAAAAAGCCGGCGCGCCGAAGACGATCACCAGGTTCGGCGCCAACGCGGCCAGAGGCTCCAGCTGCTGGCGGAAGTTGTTGCTGTCCTTGAGTACAAGTTGTTGCAGTTTCAT
>CAINHS010000131.1 GCA_903848955.1 uncultured beta proteobacterium | reverse complement strand
TCGCCACTGAAGCTGCAGCACGCGATTACTTGCAGGGGCTGACAAAGCGCGGCATCCGCTCGGCGCGCCTGGAACCCCGTCAGCAACGCGCCCTGAAAGCCCAAGCCGAAGTGCGTGCGCCGACGCAGATGCTGCTGCAACACCTGCCGAAGCTGATTGCAGCCTATGCCGGCGCCACAGCCGGCGAGTGCGCACGGTGACCGGCCGATGAGTTTTGTTGTCGGACTCACCGGCGGCATCGGCAGCGGCAAGAGCGTCGTCGCCC
Organism: uncultured beta proteobacterium; assembly: GCA_903848955.1. GTDB lineage: Bacteria > Pseudomonadota > Gammaproteobacteria > Burkholderiales > Rhodocyclaceae > Sulfuritalea. The sequence continues at coordinate 21,269 of CAINHS010000131.1, read as the reverse complement.
GGCTGTTCGCTGAACGCGGCGTGCCCGTAATCGACACCGACGTGACCGCCCACGCCCTGACGGCGCCCGGCGGGGCCGCGACATCCGCGATTCGCGCCGAATTCGGCGACGGAATGCTGGACGCCGAAGGCGCGCTTGATCGGGTAGCAATGCGCCGGCTGGTCTTTGCCGAGCCCTCGGCGCGCAAGCGGCTGGAGGCGATCCTGCATCCGATGATCCGCAGCGAGAGCGATCGGCAGCTCGCGGCCAATTCGGCGGCCCGCTATGTCATCCTGGTCGTGCCCTTATTGATCGAATCCGGCGACTACCGCAAGCGCGTGGATCGGGTGGCCGTTGTGGACTGCGCCGTGGCAACCCAGATCGCTCGCGTGATGGCCCGCAACAAGCTGGCCCGGGACGAGGTTGAACGCATCCTTGCGGTGCAGGCCGCGCGTTCAGAACGCCTCGCCGCTGCCGACGATGTCATCGATAACGATGGGGAACTGGCCGGATTGCCCCCCCAGATAGAGTGCCTGCACCGGCAATATCTCGCGCTTCGCAGCCATGTCGGTTGAGGTTTGAACCGAATTGGGTCACAATCTCCAGAATTTACCATTCGGCCAGCGTGTGATCACATACGAATACCCTCTCAGCGAGCGCGTTCGAACGCTGTTGCGGCTCGAAGATCTGTTTGACAAAGTCACTCATTTCGCCGCCGCGGAAGGCGCCATGGAGCATCATGTTGCGCTCGTCGCGCTGTTCGAGATTCTCGAGGTTGCCGGCCGGGCTGAGCTGAAATTCGACCTGGTACAGGAACTCGAACGCCAGCGCCAGATATTGCTTTCCTTCCGCAACAACCCCGAGATCTCCGAGGATGCACTGTCCGGTGCGCTCTACGAAATCGAGCAGGCCAGTGCGCTGATGCTCGCCATGCATGGCAAGATCGGCCACTATCTGCGCGAAAACGAATGGCTGATGGCCATCAAGAATCGCGCCGCTATTCCCGGTGGTGTCTGCGAGTTCGACCTGCCGGGTTATCACTACTGGCGGCATCGCGACGCGGCGCTGCGACAACAGGACGTCCGCGGTTGGCTCGCGCCCATGCTGCCGATCCGCGACGGACTGGCCATCGTGCTGCGCCTGCTGCGTGCCTCCGGCCGCTCAGAGCAGAAAACGGCTCAGCGCGGCGCCTTTCAGCTCATGTTGAGCGGTCGCAATGCGCAATTGGTACGCCTCAAGACAGGACCGGGGGACCCCTGTCTGCCTGAAATTTCGGCCGGCAAGTTCGCCATCAACATCCGGTTTGTCCGCCCGGACATGGATCAGCGGCCGCGACAGGTCGACGCAATGGTCAATTTCGAACTGACGCTATGTAACCTGTAGGCCACTTTCCGGACGTTGCACAACGTCGCAGAACACCCCACAAAGCCCCGCCGTTGCGGGGTTTTTTGTTTCAGGACGTTGCACAAGGCGGCCGGACGGCGCCCGATATTTGCCTGGCTGCACGGGTAGCCGGCAAAGCAATGGGCCGATCAAACCAACGGACTGGCGTGTTGCGCTGCAGCAAATATTTCTTGACAAGACAAATCTGCCATCTACAATGAGGCCATGTTGCGGTGCACCATGCTTCTTCCTGAGGTTTTTAGAGGGGGTGAACCGCGAGCACCTAACAGTTCTTCATATTTCCAAGGAGATCACCATGTACAAAATATCCGAGCAACTTGCCAACGCCAACAAGGCTGGCGTCGAAACCTTCGCGACAATCGCTAACACGGCTTTCGCCAGTGCCGAGCGCGTCGCCGCCCTCAACCTCAATGCTGCACGTACCTTGCTGGAAGACAGTGCCGACAATGCTCGTGCCTTGTTTTCTGTAAAGGATGTGCAGGGTCTGGTTTCACTGCAAGACACGCTGGGCCAGCCGGGGCTGGACAAGGCGACGGCATACTCCCGGAGCGTCTACGACATCGCCACGCAAACCCAGGAGGCGCTCTCGCGAGTCGTCAAGGCGCAGTTTTCCGAACTCAACAAGAACCTTGGCCTGGCACTCGACAAGGCGGCCAAGACGGGTCCGGCCGGTTCCGATGTGACGGTGAATGCAATCAAGTCCGCCCTCTCCGCCGCAAATTCGGCTTACGACAGCATGACCGAGGCGGCCAAGCAAGCCACCGAAATGGCCGAGGCCAAGCTTATCGCTACCGCAACGGCCATCAGGGCAACCCGAAAGGCTTCGTAAGCAATTGCTGACGGTTTCCGCCAGCTCTTAAATTCGCAAGATTGCCATCCGGCGTCGCCGGATGGCAGTTGTCGTGCAGGAATCCGAACCGGGTTCCAATCCGACACCGCTGACGGCAGCACGCCGGTCAATAGCGGAAGAACGCACCAGATCCTCATTCTCATGGCAGCCCTTGCCGGTGTGTCCGGCTGGTGGTCGCCTGACCAGTAAAGGAGAAAACTTGACTGCTACTCTCTCGCAGAGATATCTGACAGCACATGGCACCAGTGCTTTCCTGAATTACCTGCACCTCGATGTGAAGATCGCCGGTCTGGTTCTAGTTATTCTTCTTGTCGGCGGATTGGTAAACAACACCGGCGCCATCCGCTCGATCGGCCTGGCAATGCCGGATCTTGCGTCATCGGCTGACGGGCCGCCTCTCGTCAGGGACACTGAAAAGGCCAAACCAGCGCTCACGCCGGCCATGAAGGCCGCTCTCGATTACGTCGTCCAGCGCTACCATGTGTCTGCCGAAGCGCTCCAGCCGGTATTCGAAACAGCCCAGACCGTCGGGCGCGAGCGCCAAATTGACCCCTTGCTGCTGATTGCGGTGATTGGCATCGAGTCCCGATTCAATCCCTTCTCCCGGAGTCCGATGGGAGCCTTGGGTCTGATGCAAATTATTCCGCGCTATCATCAGGACAAGATTCCGCAGCTGCAAGGCGAACGGCCGTTTCTGGATCCGGTCACCAACATTCAAATCGGCGCCCGGATTCTGCATGAAGCCGTCCAGCGGCACGGCAACTTGATTGAAGGTCTGCAGTACTACGCCGGTGCTCTTGACGATGACGAGCGAGGCTACGCCAACAAAGTGTTCGCGGAAAAACTTCGCCTCGAACAGGCACCGCGTCGCAGAGATGGCGCCAACGTCTGATTCTTCAACAGCCGAAGCCGCATCAGCCGGAGCAGCAAGTCACCTCGCACTTGAAACCGGCGACAAGCTGCAGCTCAGCCCGGGCCCGGATCTCCGAGACGCTTCTTGAGCGCCGAGACCTCGGCTTCGAGGTCCGCTAAGCGCCGTTCAAGCCCGCTCAGACGGTCAGTCAGCGCAATTTCCTGCCGATCCTGATCGGCTCGACCCGGGGGTGCCTGCTCATTGGCCGCGCTGACCTCGCCGCTGAACAAGTGGGCGTAGCGCGACTCGCGCTTGCCCGGCTCGCGCGGCAAGCGCGCCACGTAAGGGCCGTCTTCTCGCAGCGCGAGCTGGTCCAGCACCGCCTCGACTTCCGTCACATCAGAAAACGGGCACAGCCGGGCGGCATGGCTGCGCAGTTCTCCGGGCGTCTGCGGACCGCGCAGAAACAGTTCGCAGATGACAGCCAGTTCCTGCGGTGACAGCTTCAGGGTGCCGTAATTGGTATTGCAGAAACGGTGCTGGTACTTGGGCACGCGGCTACCGAAGCCGCCATGCTCATTGACAAAATACTTCTTGATCAGCCCGTCGGTCACCTGCTGCACGTCGGCCTCGTCCAGATCAAATACCGGATCGCGGTTGCTGCGCTGATTGCACGCGTTGGTAAGGGCGTTGAGCGACAGCGGATAGTGCTCGGGGGTAGTGATTTCCTTTTCGATCAGGCAGCCTATGACACGGGTCTCATGCAGCGAAAGCTCAATATTCATGCCCGCCTCCGCCATGCGTCAGGCAACGGCCATCGCCGGATAATCCGTATAGCCTTCCGGCCCGGGGCTGTAGAACGTTGCCGGATTCGGCTTGTTCAGCGCTGCGCCGGCCCCGATGCGGGCAGGCAAATCCGGATTGGCGAGGAACGCCATGCCGAAAGCTACCGCGTCGACCTGCCCCGAGGCAATCGCGGCGTCCGCCTCTTCCGGCGTGTAGCCCATGTTGGCAATCAGCACACCCTTGTAATTCGCCCGAACCGGTGTCATCACATCGCCGGCTTGCTGACCGAAGAAATCGCCGCGCATGACGTGCAGGTAGGCCAGCCTGAAGTCGTTGAGGCGGCCGGCCAGCCATGCGGCGAGTCCGATCGGGTCGCTGTCTTTCATGCTGTTGTAGCTGTTCAAGGGCGAAATGCGCAATCCGACGCGATCGCTGCCCAAGACACCGGCAACCGCATCGATCACCTCGAACATCAGTCGTGCCCGGTTTTCCATTGAGCCGCCATAAGCACCGCCTCGCTTGTTGGCGCCGTCGCGCAGAAACTCATCGAGCAGATAGCCGTTGGCGCCATGAACTTCGACGCCATCGAAACCGGCGGCAGCGGCATTCTCCGCAGCCGTTCTGAAGCCGGCTACGATGCCGGGCAGTTCGTCATCGCGGAGTTCCCGCGGCAGGACATACGCCTGCTTGCCCGCGGGGGTGAGGACTTCGTCGCCGGTAATGGCGATCGGGCTTGGCGCCACAGGTTGCAAGCCGTTATTGAGCAGCGGGTGGCAGGCCCGCCCGCCGTGCCAGATCTGGAGGAAGATCCTTCCGCCGGCGGCATGCACAGCGTCAGTGGTCAGCTTCCAGGCCGCGATCTGGTCGGCTGAGTAGATTCCCGGTTCTTTCCAGAATGACGAGTTGCCCTCGATAGCCATTGTGGCTTCGGCGATGATAAGTCCGGCACTGGCGCGCTGCGCATAGTGTTCCGCCATCAGCGCACTCGGCAAATGTTCGGCGCTGGCCCGGCAGCGGGTCAGAGGCGCCATGAAAATGCGGTTCGGCGCCGTGTTCGCACCGAACCGGAGGGGGCTGAACAAGGTAGTCATGGGCAGGATTCTCTCTGGTGAAATGGAAGACCGGAATACTAGCGCAAGCGACGCCTGATGCAGCTAAACTTTGCCCGACAATCGGGTGCAACATCGTCAAAGGAGGTCGCGCAATGGACAAGCGCTCTTGTCCCCTGTCCGAGGTCTACGGTCTCCTTGAACCGGGACCGGTGCTGCTGCTGACGACGGCGCACAAGGGCAAGTCGAATGTCATGGCGATGTCGTGGCACACCATGATGGAATTCGAGCCGCCGCTGGTTGGCTGCGTCGTCAGCGGCCATGACTTCAGCTTCGCCGCGCTCAAGGCAACACGGCAATGCGTGCTGAACATTCCCACGGCGGAGTTGAAAGACAAGGTGGTCGCCTGTGGCAATAGCTCCGGCCGGAGCGTGGACAAGTTCGCGCTGGTTGGCCTGACACCGCTGCCGGCCAGGACAGTCGGCGCTCCGCTTATCGCCGAATGCTATGCCAGCCTGGAATGCCGCGTGATCGATACGCGCCTGATGAACCGCTACAACTTCTTCGTGCTCGAGGTGCAACAGGCCTGGATCGACCCGGCCTGCAAGAACCCGCGCACGCTGCATCATCGCGGACGGGGTGCTTTCATGGTTGCCGGCGAGACGATCAAACTGCCGTCGAAGATGAAGTAGCCGGCGCTGTCCGGCGGCTCATCAGGCTCATTGAAGCCGGGTTTCCCTATGGATCTTCGAAAGAACTTCGCCCAATTCCCGGCTGTTTATGGGCTTGGTCAGATAACCATCGACGCCTGCATCCAGCCCCCTTTGCCGTTCGTGTGGCAGCGCAGCCGCGCTGAGTGCGAAGATCAGTGCTCTGGCGCGCTGCGGATTCGCAGCTTCGATGGTACGGATACGCCGGGTAGCCTCAAATCCATCCATTTCCGGCATCTGCATATCCATGAAGAGAAGGTCATACTTGTGCGGATCCCAGGTCTCGACGGCTTCAACCCCGTTCCTGACAACGGTTACGGTGTGCCCCAACTTGCCAAGCAACCCGTCAATGAGTTTCTGATTTACCTCATTGTCTTCAGCAACCAGAATCCTTAGCGACGTCATCTTCTCGTCCGGAGAAGGGCCGGTCACCGGATGTTCCGCCCCGTCCGGTTGGCCGGAATCTTTCCGGGCCGGAGCCAGGTCGAATGGAATCACAGTATGAAACGTGCTGCCCGTTCCAAGCTCGCTTTCAACCCATAGACGCCCGCCCATCAATTCCACAAGCCGGTTCGAGATGGTCAGGCCAAGCCCGGTGCCACCGTAGCGCCGGGTGGTCGAGGTGTCTTCCTGAGTGAAGGCATCAAATATGGCTTCAAGCTTATCCTTGGGAATCCCGATCCCCGTGTCCTTGACCGCAAAGTGGACTTCCACACGGGTTGCTTCGCTGCGCGCCAATTCGACGGTGAGCAGGATTTCACCGTGCTCGGTAAATTTCACGGCATTGTTGAGCAGATTTATCAGCACCTGGCGCAACCGCCCGGGATCGCCGAGCAACTGCTGCGGCACGCCGGGAGCGATATCCGTCAGCAGTTCAACTTCCTTTTCCTCGGCACGGATGGCGATCGGCTTGATCATATCGGCAATCAGTGCGGCCGGATCGAGGGCAATGAATTCGACGCTGAGCTTGCCGGCCTCGATCTTCGAGAAGTCCAGCACATCGTTGATGATCGTCAGCAATCCCTCAGCGGAAGACTTGACTATGTCCAGGTATTCGCGCTGCTCGCCCGTGAGTTCGGTATCGAGCGCCAAATCGGTCATGCCAATGATTCCGTTCATCGGCGTTCTAATCTCGTGGCTCATGCTGGCCAGAAAATCCGACTTCGCCCGATTGGCTTCCTCGGCACGAAGTACGCTCGCCTGCCAGCCTATCGCCATCTCTTCCAGATTGTCCGACTTCTCGAGGAGTTCCCGCTCAAGTTCCTTGCGACGGGCAATTTCCTGCGCCAGGGCTGTGTTGTCTTCCTGCAGTCGCAGGGATCGCCGGTGCTGGCGCTCTAATGCAATTGCGGCAAGCAGAAGCAAGAAAGGAAAAACACTCAGGGAATAGAGGAACACCCCGGAACTGATATTTCCATAAACCTCATCCCGGTCAATCAAGGTCACCAGGGAAAGCGGGGTGCCGGGTACGGCACTCCGAAGGGCCAGGCTGCGGGCAAAGGCCGCCTCAGAGCCGGGAATTTCGGAAGCGAGCGTCAGGGAGTCCTCCGGCAGTTGCAGCAACGCTCCGGCAAATCCCGCCCCCGGCGCCCTTTGGCGATCCGGAGCAACCAGGGTCCGCCCCTCGCTGGCCACCAGCAGCTCCTGGTACTTCTCCCTGCCTTGATCGTCGCCACTGGAAATCAGCAGCCGCGCCAGCAGACCGAGGTCACCGACCGTGACCACCACCCCGCTGAAGAGCCCCCTGTGCAGGACCGGAATGCTTACGACAATGTGCTGTTTCCCGGCGTCGATCAGCAGCTTCGGTTCCTTGTCGAAACCGGCCGGCAGAATCACTTTCGGCTCGGAGGGACTGGAGTCGGACAATGCTTCGCCGCGCTCGTCGTAATAGATGATGCGCGTATATATCGGCCTACCACGCAGCAGCGACTGCTCCATCTCCCGCCGGAAGCGGTCATCGATCGCCGCCAGGTTCGCGATAAGACCGTACTGCTGCGAGATTCCCAGCGCCTTGTTGACCAGATAGCTCTCGATCTCATGGCCTTCAGCCAGGTCCCTCGCCACGTGTCGCCGTTGCATCACGTGATCGCCGATGGCGGCAGCCCGGCGTTGGCTGTCCGCCACAAGCCGGGCATCTGTTGTAGAACGCAGCAGCGTTTGTGCGCCAAAGACGTTCCACAGCAGAATGAGGGTATAGACGCAGAAGGTAGCCGCCAGAATCAGCGGCCACCGCGATGATAAACGGCCGAACGGCGACATCGACTATTTCAGCGATTCCGGAAAGCGCTCGCCATTACGGCTTTCTGGCAAAGAACTCCGGGAAGTAGCGGCGAATGCCTGGATAATACTTGTCGACCAGCTTGTCATAGGTGCCATCAGCCTTCACTTTCAGAAGGTATTCATCGAAGGCTTTGCGAAGTTCCGGCGCATCCTTGGGAAAGGCCGCTGCAAGATCCTGGTGCTCCGAGACAGGACCGATGACCTTGATCTGTCCTGCCCACTTTTTCAGGTCGAGGATCGCATCGGGCACATCGAGCAGGGTCAGTTCCGCTTCCTTGTTGAGCAATGCCGGGACCATTTCGTTCAGGTTGGTGCTGCGCGTGTAGGACTTCAGATCGATGCCTGTGCCCTTAAGGCCGTAGTTGCCGGGATCGAGGCAGGTTCGCTCCATGATCAGCAGGCTGTTCTTGCCGATGATGGCCTTGGTTTCCTTGATGTCCTTGATCAGGTCCGGCGAACCCTTGATCGGCGTGAAATTGGAATTGGCTCTGGCCACCAACAGCACTTGCGATGGAAAGGTGGGCTTCGAGTAGAGCAGAACGGCCTCGCGCCAAGGCAACACCGTGAAGCCGGTCGCGATCATGTCGCCCTTGACGGGGAAACTGCCTTCGAGCGTGACTTCCGAACCCTTGCGCACGACATCCTTGCCGAGCAGGTCACGGATGACGTTATAAAAATCGGAGTATACGAGCGAGTACTTGACCCCAATATGCTTGGCAAACCCCTGGGTCAATTCCACGTCAAAGCCGTCGCCGGCACCGGTGACGAAGTTGGCGTACCTGATGCCGAGATGACGGAGTTCCCCCCGTGCCTGAATTTCCTTGAGGTCAGCCGCCCACGACGGAGCGAATACACCAAACAACACCGCAGCCAAAAAAACCGTCGAACACGTTTTACGAAATCTCATAGGATATCTTCCAATAAACAGATCAAAGGATTCTTGTTAATAAACCAGCGTCTTGTCAAGACCAAGCAAAAAGATGGCTTGCGTTAGGTCATACCCACTGCTGGAAAGTGTGAATGCCATCTGTCGATGGAGGCGGAGTCGTCTTCAGCGAGGATCGTTTTGGACATGGCGTGAATCAGTCGAAAGTGACAAGCGCTGAATTGCAGACGATGTTACGAGGGCGATACAGCGCTTGTCTCTAACCAATCCTTACTGATTTCAACGAGTTCTTACTGTCGGGCGCTCAGTCTTTGCTTACCGAATCGCCCCGGCTTCAGTAGACACGCCTTTGCCGAGTGAAACACTGATGCTACCAGAGTGTTTCACGCTCCGCGCTGGAGGAGATCTTATGCACGGTCAGATCTGCGCCGTTATATTCGTCTTCCGCATCGAGGCGTATGCCGACCGTATTTTTTAACAGGCCATAGACCAGAAGGCCGCCGCTCAGAGCCACCGTGATGCCTAGCGCAGTGCCGGCGAACTGACTCATGAAGGCGACACCGCCCATACCACCGAGCGCCTTGCTGCCGAAGATGCCTGCAGCCAGGCCGCCCCAAGTGCCACACAGGCCGTGCAAGGGCCAGACACCGAGCACGTCATCTATCTTCCAACGGTTCTGCGTCAGGGTAAACATCACGACGAACAAGCCACCCGCCACGCCGCCGGTGATCAAGGCCCCCAGCGGATGCATCAAGTCGGAACCGGCACAGATCGCCACCAACCCTGCCAGCGGGCCGTTGTGCACGAAGCCCGGGTCGTTTTTTCCGGCCACCAGAGCGACCAGCGTTCCTCCTACCATCGCCATGAGTGAATTCATCGCCACCAGACCGGAGACCTTGTCCAGAGTTTGCGCGCTCATGACGTTGAAGCCGAACCAGCCGACCACCAGAATCCAGGCGCCGAGCGCGAGGAAGGGAATGCTCGAGGGCGGGTGGGCCGAAATGCCGCCGTCTTTGTGGTAGCGGCCGCGTCGCGCGCCGAGCAGGATTACCGCGGCGAGCCCGACCCAGCCGCCGACGGCGTGCACAACCACCGAGCCGGCGAAATCGTGGAACTCTTCACCAAAGCTGGCTTTGAGCCAGGCCTGGATGCCATAGGCGTGATTCCAGGCAATGCCCTCGAAGACCGGATAAATGAAGCCGACCAGCAAAAACGTAGCGGCCAACTGCGGACCAAAGCGGGCGCGCTCGGCTATGCCGCCGGAGACAATCGCCGGAATGGCGGCAGCGAAAGTCAGCAGAAAAAAGAACTTCGTCAGCTCGAACCCGCTTTTTTGCGCGAGGGTCTCGGCGCCGGCAAAAAAATGCACCCCGTATGCAATGCCGTAGCCGACGAAGAAGTAAGCCAATGTCGAGACCGAAAAATCCGCCAGAATCTTCACCAACGCATTGATCTGGTTTTTCTTGCGCACCGTGCCCAGTTCCAGAAAGGCGAAGCCGGCGTGCATGGCCAGAATCATGATGGCGCCGAGCAGGATGAACAGCACGTCGGCGGATGTCTTGAAATTCTCCATGATTGGGCTCCAAAAGGCCAAGGGAACGAATGGGAAGCTTGAAAGCAACGACCATTCCTGCAGCGATTTATCTATAAATCAATAGGATGGCCTATCGCCGCACGAACCAACGCACCACCTCGGTGCTACAAATCTTCTAACTGCACCGAAACAGGGAGCGCCGAGTCTGGTTGCGAGCTGAAAATCATGTGAGCGTCTATCTTGGTGCGTTGTTCGAAGTCGCCGGAGTTTGATAGCTCGTCGGCATCAGCACCCACATGCGGCCTTGTTGGCGCATTTTCCCGGCCTGATTGCCTGCATCGACGCCGCTGCCCCAATAGAAATCGGCTCGCACCACGCCACGGATGGCACCGCCAGTATCCTGCGCCAACATCAGGCGTGTAAGTGCTTGCTCGCTGTTTGGCCTTGTGGTGGAGAGCCATATGGGCGCACCGAGGGGAACATGCCGGGGGTCGACGGCAAGTGACAGTTCGGGTGTCAAAGCCAGCCCCATGGCGCCTTGCGGTCCGCTACCCTCGACCGGCAACTCGCGAAAAAAAACCAGGCTGGGGTTGGCGTTGAGCAATTCCGCCAGTCGCGACGGGTTGGTCTTGGCCCAGGCTTTGATGCCCTGCATCGAGGCTTGCGCGGCCTTGAGTTCGCCCCGGTCGATCAGCCAACGGCCGATGGAGTGATAGGGGTGACCATTCTGGTCGGCATAATTGAGGCGGACGCGCCGGCCGTCGGTGAGTTGCACCTGGCCCGAGCCCTGGATCTGCATGAAGAAAAGATCCACCGCATCGTCTATCCAAAGCAAGGCCTCATGTGAGCGCTTGCTTTCCTGTGGAGTCCATTCTGCACGGGAGTAATACGGAACCAACTTGCGCCCCTCAAGCCGTCCGCGCAGCCGCAGGTGCTTGAGTTCCGGGTAAAGTTCGGCCAGTTCAACCACAATCATGTCATCCGGCGGTCCGAAGACCGGATACGGGTAACTCTGGCTGACGCTGCGACTGCCCTTCAAAATCGGTTCGTAATAGCCGGTGATGAGGCCGCTGCGTGAGCCGTCCGGGTTGGTCAGGGCCCACGGCCGGAATTGCGTCTCGAACCAGGCCCGCAGGGCTGGCACGCTCTTGTCGCTTGCCGAGCGCGCTGAACTGCAAGCGGGCATCCACACGGCTTGCCTCTCCAGGCTAGTGCAACTGGCGAGGAATGCAGCGAACACAGGACCCGGATCGTCCTCATTCCAGCCCGGCAAATCGCTCCACTGGGCAAGCTGAAAAGGCTTCTCTGCGGATTTCGGTGATTCTGTCGCGGCACACACAGGACAGGTCGCGCAAGCGGCCGGCACCGGACAGGGCTCGACTCGGGCGTCGGTGCGGCTGGCAAGAGGGGCGCAGCCGGCCAAGGCCAGCAAGGCGAAGATCGCAGGGAGGAATCGAAACATGAATCTGCTAAAGTTCGATGCTTTCAAGGAGCCGCAAGCTTAACCGATGTGGGCTGCATTACCCGGACAGGCCATTCCAGTCATATCGTTGCCGGTGTCCCGGCAGGCCTGGCGCAAAGACATCCCAAGAGGTAGTGATGAATGACCTGACTCGCGCTGTTGCTCCCCTGATCGACCGGCTCGATGCTCTGTTCGATCGTCTTGAGGCGATTCTGCCGCCGCCCCTGCCGCCCCCGGACTGGTCTGCTGCAGCGTTCCGTTGGCGCACACGCGCGGGTCGCGGCTGGCTTGAAGCGGTGAAGCTTCCTCACCGCATCCGGCTCGAGGATCTGCAGGGTCTCCAAGAACAAATACAGCGCATCGCACAAAACACTCGTCAATTCGTCGCCAGGCGCAGCGCCAACAACGTGCTGCTGACGGGGGCCCGCGGCACCGGCAAGAGTTCTCTGGTCAAGGCTGTGTTCAACCAGTTCTCGGCCAAGGGACTGCGCCTGATAGAGGTGGACAAGGATGATCTGGTGCACTTGCCGGAGATTGTCGATCTCATCGCCGGTCGCCGGGAACGTTTCATCATCTTTTGCGACGACCTTTCCTTCGAGTCGGGCGAACCCGGCTACAAGGCGATGAAAAGCATTCTGGACGGTTCGATTACCGGCATGCCCGACAATCTGCTGGTCTATGCGACATCCAACCGCCGCCACCTGATGCCGGAGAAAATGTCAGAAAACCTCGAGACCAAGTACAACACCGATGGCGACATCCACCCCGGCGAAACCACCGAGGAGAAAGTTTCGCTTTCGGAACGCTTCGGCCTCTGGTTGTCGTTCTATCCCTTCGGCCAGGATCACTACCTCGAGATATGCGCTCACTGGCTGGGCGAGTTCGGCCTGTCGCCGCAACAGATCGAAGCGGCGCGCGCAGATGCGCTGCAGTGGACCCTGATGCGTGGTTCGCGCAGCGGCCGGGTGGCGTGGCAATTTGCCCGCGACTACGCCGGCCGCCACGCCAAACCGAAGAAGTGAGCATCATTGAAGTCGCGGCTGCCGTCATCGAGCGGACGGCAACGGATGGCGCTACCGAGTTTCTTCTCGGACAGCGAGCGCCAGGCAGCTTCTACGCCGGGTTCTGGGAGTTCCCCGGTGGTAAGGTCGAACGCGGTGAAACGCCGCATGCCGCCTTGGTGCGCGAACTGTTGGAGGAACTTGGCATCAGGGTATTGCGTGCCGACCCCTGGTTGCGTCGCCAGCATGTCTATGAGCACGCCCATGTACGGCTCAATTTCTACCGGGTGCGGGAATGGTGCGGCGAACTGCACGACCACGTGCATAGTTCGCTGGCCTGGCAACGAGCCGATGCCGTAAGCGTAGCACCCATGCTTCCGGCCAACGCGCCGGTGCTCGCGGCCCTGATCCTGCCCGAATTCTATGCAATCACCCATGCCGGCGAAATCGGCATCGACGCCCAGTTGCTGGCCATGGTCCGCGCCCTGGAAAATGGCCTTAAGCTGGTGCAACTGCGGGAACCCGCGCTCGACCCGCCGCGCCGCGCCGGCTTCGTCCATGCCGCTGTCGATCTTTGCCATCAATATGGCGCGAAGGTGCTGGTCAATAGCGATGCCGGCCTCGCCGCTGCCGCAGGGGCGGACGGACTGCACTTGCCGGCGTCCCTGCTTGCGGCTCTGGTTGTGCGCCCGGATTTCGCGCTGGTCGCGGCATCCTGCCATTCGCCGGCCGAATTGGAACTGGCGGCGCAGGTCGGCTGCGACTTCGCGGTGTTCGGTCCGGTGCGGACGACAGCCAGTCATCCGGGCGCGGCAGGAATCGGTTGGGAGGGTTATGCAGCCGGGGTTGCCGTACCGCCACTACCGACTTTTGCCCTTGGCGGGTTATCTCGAATCGATCTCGATCTCGCGCAGCGCGCCGGTGCTCACGGCATCGCGGCTATTCGTGGCGCCTGGGAAAGCTGATCCCTGGCGCAGCGCTTACTCCGATTGATCTTCCGGATGCGGTTCTTCAGACGCTTCGACGCGATAACTGTCGGTGGCCCAAGCAACGAAGTCGATGCCTTTGCAGCGCGCCGAACAAAACGGCCGGTGGCGGTTTTCGTCAATCCATTCGACGTCCGTACCGCATTTCGGGCAGGCGACGATGCGTGGTGAAGCAGAACGACTTACAGATTGCACAGCGCAATCCCCCTAATCGCCGGAAACACTTGAGGCGCTCGACTAGAAAGAATTTAGACGTCGATATTGCGAGCGTACAGCGCGTTCGATTCTATGAAGGCACGCCGCGGCTCGACATCGTCACCCATAAGGGTAGTGAAGATTTCATCGGCAGCAATGGCGTCGTCGATCTGCACCCGTAGCAGGCGCCGCACCGTCGGATCCATTGTCGTTTCCCACAACTGCCCGGGATTCATTTCCCCCAAACCCTTGTAGCGCTGCTTGGCGAGGCCGCGCTCGACTTCATTCAACATCCACTTCATGGCATCGGCGAAACTTGTCACCGCCAGCGATTTCTCGCCGCGGCGGATTACGGCACCCTCTCCCATCAGACCGGCGATCATCTGTGCTGTCCGGCGAATCTGCAGATAGTCCCCCGAAAGAAGAAAATCCTCGTCGATGCGACCGGTGCGCAAGTTGCCGTGGCGCATGCGAATGACAGCAAGCATCCAGCGCTCATGCTTGTCGTCAAAGCGCGATTCGATACGGACTTCACCGGAAAGATGGGCGCTGATTCGCTCGGCGCTGTCGCGCGTTGCCTCCTCACCCGATGTATCGACTGCGATGTCGTAGGCAAGCAGGGCGTGCAACACCTCGCCATCGATGAAATCCGTAACGCGGCGGATAACGGCTTCGGAAAGCAGATAGGCGCGCGCCAGAGCTCCCAGCGCTTCACCTTCGACCACCGCAGCGCCCGCCCTCGGCGTCAGTTGTGTGCCGTCGAGCGCGAGGCGCAGCAGATGCTGGTTGAGCTCGTGATCATCCTTGATGTAGGTCTCGCTCTTGCCGTGCTTGATCTTGTACAGCGGCGGCTGGGCGATATAGATGTAGCCGCGCTCGACCAGTTCCGGCATCTGACGATAGAAGAAAGTCAGTAGCAAGGTGCGGATATGGGCACCATCGACATCGGCATCGGTCATGATGATGATGCGGTGGTAGCGGAGCTTGGCAATGTCGAAATCTTCGGCACCAATGCCGCAACCGAGCGCCGTCACCAGGGTGACAATCTGCTCGCTGGAAATAAGTTTGTCGAAGCGGGCCTTTTCAACATTGAGCACCTTGCCGCGCAGCGGCAGGATGGCCTGGAATTTTCTGTCACGGCCCTGCTTGGCGGAACCACCGGCGGAGTCGCCCTCGACGATGTACATCTCGCACAGCGCCGGATCCTTTTCCTGGCAGTCGGCCAGTTTGCCGGGCAGACCAAGACCGTCAAGCACCCCCTTGCGCCGCGTCATGTCACGTGCCTTGCGCGCCGCCTCCCGAGCACGCGCCGCCTCGACAATTTTTCCCGTGATTATCTTTGCGTCCAGCGGACGCTCCAGAAGATAGTCTGCGAGCTTCTGCGCAACTACTTCCTCGATCGCCGGGCGCGCTTCGGAGGACACCAGCTTCATCTTGGTCTGGGACGCGAACTTGGGATCCGGCATCTTTACCGAAAGCACACAGGCGAGGCCTTCGCGCATGTCGTCACCGCTGATTTCCACCTTGGCCTTCTTGGCGATCTCATTTTCTTCGATGTACTTGTTAATGACGCGAGTCATCGCAGCCCGCAATCCGGTGAGATGAGTGCCGCCATCCGACTGGGGAATATTGTTGGTAAAACAGAGCACCTGTTCGGCGTAGGAGTCATTCCACTGCATGGCGACTTCAACGTCAATATTCACCCCGTTCTGTACCGACACCCCGGAGGAGTGAAACACGGCGGGATGCAACACGGTCTTGGTTCTATTGATGTACTCGACGAAGCCCTTGACGCCACCCGAGAAAGCGAAGTCCTCCTCCTTGACGTTGCACTGGTCGATCAGCTTGATCTTGACGCCGTTATTGAGAAAGGAAAGTTCGCGCAGACGCTTGGCGATGATGTCATAGTGATATTCAACGCCGCCGAAAATTTCGTCGTCAGCCATGAAATGTACTTCGGTGCCACGTTTTTCCGTATCGCCTATAACCTTCAGCGGCGACACCTCCACCCCGCTCTGGATTTCTATCAAGCGATCCACTGCGTGACCGCGATTGAACTCCATGAGGTATTTTCTGCCGTCACGACGGATGGTGAGACGCAACCATTTCGATAAGGCATTGACGCAGGAAACACCGACGCCATGCAAGCCACCGGAAACCTTGTATGAATTCTGGTTGAACTTGCCGCCGGCGTGCAGCACGCACATCACTATCTCGGCAGCAGAGCGCTTTGGTTCGTGCTTGTCGTCAAACTTTATGCCGGTCGGGATGCCGCGGCCATTGTCGGTTACGGAAATCGAATTATCAGTATGAATTGTTATTGATATGTCATCACAATGACCGGCCAGCGCTTCGTCAATGGCGTTATCAACCACTTCGAAGACCATGTGATGCAAGCCTGTGCCATCGGATGTGTCGCCGATATACATGCCCGGGCGTTTTCTGACCGCCTCCAGGCCTTCGAGTTGCTGGATGCTGGATTCGTCATAGGCGTCTGCCGTGTTGCTCTCGATCATGGTGTTCTTTTCGTATTGAAAATCATATGCGCATCGGCATCACAACGTACTTGAAAGTCTGGTTGCCCGGCAGCACAAAAAGCGCGCTGGAGTTAGCGTCGGCAAGATGCAACTCGATGGTTTCATTACTGACGTTATTTAGAACATCCAGCAGATAGGTGACATTGAAGCCGACATCCAGGGCGTCGCCGCTGTAGTCGATTTCGATTTCTTCCTGCGCTTCTTCCTGTTCCGCATTGCTGGAGATTATCTTGAGGCTGCCCGGGGACAGCACCAGGCGAACACCGCGGAACTTTTCATTGGTCAATATCGCCGCTCGCAGCAATGAATGCAAAAGCGCATCACGCGACAGTTTGATCAACTTTGTGTGGTGCTGCGGTATGACGCGCTCATAATCCGGAAATTTTCCGTCTATCAGTTTCGATACAAGTTCGATACTGCCGAAACTAAAGCGGGCCTGAGTCGGGGTCAGGGTAATTTCAAGCGGATCGTCGTTGTCAGCCAACTGGCGGGATAATTCCAGAACCGTCTTACGGGGAAGTATAACTTCGATAGGTGCAGGTGAATCTGGCAGTATTTCAGAAGCGTAGGCGAGTCGATGACCATCAGTGGCGACCATGCGCAACTCATTGCCTTTGGCGACCAGAAGCAAACCATTGAGGTAATAACGAATGTCCTGTTGTGCCATGGCATATTGAACCAGGGCAAGCAGGCGCTTCATTTGTTTCTGGGTAATCGACAGCCGGGAGGGTTGGCCATCAGCGCTGCTCATGCGCGGAAAATCTTCAGCAGGAAGCGTCTGCAAGTTGAAGCGGCTCTTGCCAGCCTTCAACTGCAGGCGCTTGTCGTCCAGTGCAAGACTAACCTCTGCCGTTTCAGGCAAGGAGCGCAAGATATCCTGCAACTTTCGGGCACCAACCGTCATGGCTGCTTTTTCTGAACCCACGGTCGGCGTCTGCGTTGTGATCTGGATCTCGATGTCCGTAGCCAGCAGCGTGAGCTTTTCACCATCCTTGTCCATAAGGACATTGGAAAGGATAGGCAGGGTATGGCGTTTTTCTACGATTCCGCATACCGACTGCAAAGGAACAAGGAGTTGATCGCGAGGACCTTTAAATAGGAGCATATATAGATCTCTTATAATTAATAAGGGAAGCTCTTTGCTGTGGATAAATGCATATTTACTTTTAAATACAAAGAATTATTATATGTATAAGTCGGTTGAGAAGCTTTTGATTTGCTTGTTGATGATTGTGAATGAATTGCAGTCGAGCTGTTGATGTCAGAGGTTATCCACAATTGTTCCATATATTGCCTTGCGTACTTGCTCACAGCCTAGCTCTTGATCGTTTGCATCAAGACATGTAGATCATTATTGAGCCGGGTGTCCTTTCCGCGTAGGTCGATTATCGTTCGGCAAGCATGCATTACAGTGGTGTGATCGCGACCGCCGAAGGCTTCCCCTATTTCAGGAAGGCTGTGCGAAGTAAGTTCGCGGGTAAGCCACATAGCTATCTGGCGAGGCCTGGCTATCGCCCGCGTACGTTTTTGCGAATACATGTCGGCTACTTTTATTTTATAGAAGTCGGACACTGTTTTTTGTACGAGTTCAAGCGATATCTGCCGGTTGGTGGCGCCGATAATGTCGCGCAAGGCTTCCTTCGCCACTTCCAGATTGATTTCGCGACCGTGAAAACGGGCGTAGGCAACTACGCGATTGAGGGCGCCTTCAAGTTCCCTGACATTTGAACGAAGATTCTTAGCGATAAGGAATGAAACTTCATCTGAAATACTGATCTGCTCTGCTTCGGCTTTCTTCTTGAGGATGGCGATACGCATTTCAAGTTCGGGAGGTTCTATTGCAACCGTCAGCCCCCAGTCGAAACGTGAAACCAGTCGCTCTTCGAGACCCTGAACATCCTTGGGATAGGTGTCGCTGGTGATGATGATCTGCTTTTTTGCCTCTACCAGAGCATTGAAAGCGTAGAAAAATTCTTCCTGCGTTCGATCCTTGCGATTAAAAAACTGGATATCGTCTATCAGTAACAGGTCGAGCGAACGGTAGTATCGTTTGAAGGTCTCACGGGAGTTTTGCTGAAAGGCACGTACTACGTCAGAGAAATAGTCCTCGGCGTGCACGTAGCGAACTTCCATGGTTGGATTTGCGGCATAGATCGAATTGCCAATGGCGTGAATCAGGTGGGTTTTTCCTAAGCCGACCCCACCGTAAATGAACAGGGGGTTGTAGGACACCCCAGGATTCATTGCAACCTGTTGGGCGGCAGCACGGGCTAGATCGTTGGCGCGGCCTGTGACCAGCGTGTCAAAGGTAAACTCAGCATTGAGTCTCGTCTTTTCGTACGCCGGATCACCTGTCTTTACAGGTGTGACAGGTACCACCGAAATAGCAGCCGGGGTAGCCTCAGATGTTTCTGTTGCGAGAGAAACATCAGTTGCCGCATTTGCCACATCAAGGTTGATCTCAATCGGAACGGAAAAAAATTCAAGTCCGAGAGCTTCTATTTGGGCCAGATATCGCTCCCGTACCCACTGCATGACGAAGCGGTTGGGAGCAACGAGGCGAAAATGGGTAGGGCCGGCTCCGTCGTTTTCCAGGCGCAAACCTTTTATCCAGGTGTTGAACTGCTGTGCAGGAAGTTCCTGCTCGAAGCGGTTCAGACAGGCGGACCAGAATTCACTCATTGCGTTTGGATAGACCCGGGGCGAAGGGCAAAAGGATGTAGCGGTACAAATGCAACATCCTTATTGATGCTGGTTTGCATTCGCTGGAGGTTCATTCTAGCTGTTTCATCATTAGTTATCCACAGCCCTGTCAAGTTGTTCTCCTTGACAAATCGGCCGCAAAACGCTGTAATCCGCGGTTTTTCTTAATTCAGGGGATATTGCCATGAAACGCACCTACCAGCCTTCGGTTGTGCGCCGCAAGCGCACCCACGGCTTCCTAGTGCGCATGCGCACACGGGGTGGTCGTGCTGTAATCCGTGCGCGTCGCGCCAAGGGTCGTCATCGTCTCGGCGTCTGAACGCCCGGCTTCGTTTCACTCAAATCAGCGTCTGCATCGGCCGGAGGAGTTTTCCGCCGTTATGGCGGCCCGGCGGGTGGTGCGCGGTGAGTGTTTTGATTTGCACTATCGTCGGGGCAGTTCTTATGGCGAAGCAAGGCTTGGCTTGATAGTGCCCAAACGGTTGGCGCGGGCCGCGTCCTTGCGTAATGCGATAAAGCGTCAGGGACGTGACGCGTTTCGCTTGATGGCGGTTGAAATTCCATCCTGTGACCTGGTTCTGCGTTTGAGAACGCCCGTCAAGGGCGTGAAAGCTCGAGATGGTGCCCAGCGAAAAGTTTGGCGTGCGGAAATTGAAACTCTCTTGAGGCGCCTGGCGGTTCAATCGCAATGAGATCCTGGCTTGTCTTCCCGCTGCTGCTGTTGATCCGCGCCTACCAAGTGGCGATCAGTCCAATGACTGGCAGCCGCTGTCGTTTCTGTCCGAGTTGCTCGGAGTATTCTATGGAAGCGTTGAGTCGCCACGGTTTATTCGGCGGACTATGGCTGGCTGCAAGGCGAATCAGCCGCTGTCATCCGTGGCATCCGGGCGGGTATGATCCGGTACCCTGATTTTTTCAGCGGCGCACTGTGCTCGAGGCTGAAAACGCTTCTTTTTAAAATTCTGATATGAGTCACTGCCGGGACAGTAATGGATAACCGACGATTGATCCTGCTTTTGGTGTTCAGTTTCTCGCTGATCATGCTTTGGGACGCCTGGCAACGGCAGAGCCTGCCGAAATCGACGGCGCCAACGACGACGATTCCCTCGCTGGCTGCACCGGCTGGCCTGGTGCCGGCCGTGCCGGAAACCGGCGCAAGATCGGTAGCCGCTGCTGTTTCCGCCACGGTTGCGGTTCCCGCAGCAGGCGTGGTGAGCGCAAAGATCAAGACGGATTTGTATGTAGCGGATATTTCTTCACAAGGCGGCGACATAACGCGGCTTGAGCTGGTTCGTCATCCGGACACTGAAAACAAATCAAAAAGTTTCATCCTCTTCGACAACGGGGAGAAGCATCTCTATTTGGCTCAGTCGGGGCTGATTGGCGAAGGTTTGCCGAATCACAAGACCGAGTGGAAGCTGGCGGCGGGTGATCAGGTGCTCAAGGATGGCGCAAATCAGCTCGAGATTACGCTGGAGGCAACGACGGCCGGCGGAAACAAGGTGTTGAAGACTTATGTCTTTCATCGCGGCAGCTATCAGATAGACGTGCGTCACGAAGGGGTGGCAGTGGGCAGCCACGCCTATTACCAGATTACGCGCGACGGCAAGCCGGCAGAGGGTCAAGGCAGTTCCATGATGATGGGGGTAACGACCTTTACCGGACCGGCCGTTTTTACCGATACTGAAAAATATCAGAAGGTCGAATTCGCCGATATTCTGAAAAACAAGGCGAAGTTTGCTCAAAAGGCTGACAGCGGCTGGCTGGCCATGGTGCAACACTACTTTGTATCGGCCTGGTTGCCGCCAGCCGGCACGCCACGCGAGTTTTATATGCGCAAAGTCGGCGAAGATCTGTTTTCGGCCGGCGTCATTCTCCCGGTTGGTGCTGACGGCAGAAGCGCAGTATCGCTTTATGCCGGACCGCAGGAGCAGGACAAGCTCGAGAAGATCGCCCCGGGGCTTGATCTGGTGGTCGATTACGGTTGGTTGACGGTGATCGCTGCGCCATTGTTTTGGGTCTTGGGTGCGATACACAAATTGGTAGGGAACTGG
>CAINHS010000130.1 GCA_903848955.1 uncultured beta proteobacterium | reverse complement strand
TCGCTCCCGGCCTGCCGGCCGGCGTCACCATCGAGACTGTGTATGACCGCTCCGACCTGATCCGGCGCGCCATCGAAACACTGAAGCACACGCTGATCGAGGAAAGCATCATCGTCGCCCTGGTCTGCCTGGTGTTCCTCATGCATGCCAGGAGCGCCCTGGTGGCGATCCTGATGCTGCCGGTCGGCGTGCTGATCGCCTTCATCGCCATGCGCGCGCTGGGCATGAATTCCAACATCATGAGCCTGGGCGGCGTGGCGATCGCCATCGGCGCCATGGTCGATGCCGCCATCGTCATGATCGAGAACGCGCACAAGCACATTGAGCGCCTGAAGGAGGGTGAGTCGCGCACCGAGGCCGTGATTGCAGCCTGCAAAGAGGTCGGGCCGGCGCTGTTCTTTTCGCTGCTCATCATCACCGTCTCCTTTCTGCCCGTGTTCACGCTCGAAGCCCAGGAAGGACGGCTGTTTGCGCCGCTGGCCTATACCAAGACCTTCGCCATGGCCGGCGCGGCGATGCTGTCCCTGACGCTGGTACCGGTGCTGATGCTGTTCTTCATCCGCGGCAACATCCTGCCCGAGGCGAAGAATCCGGTGAATCGCCTGCTGATCTGGCTCTACCGGCCCATCATCGCCTGGGTCATGCGCTGGAAGCGCAGCACCATCGCCCTGGCGCTGGCGACGCTGGTCGTCAGCCTGTATCCGGCTTCGCGCCTGGGCAGCGAGTTCATGCCGACCTTGAACGAAGGCACGCTGTTCTACATGCCGACGTCCCTGCCGGGCATGTCGATCACCAAGGCCGCCGAACTGCTGCAGACGCAGAACAAGATCATCAAGAGCTTTCCCGAGGTCGCCTCGGTCATCGGCAAGGCCGGTCGCGCCAACACCGCCACCGATCCGGCGCCGACCGAAATGTTCGAGACCGTCATCAACCTCAAGCCGGAAGAGCAGTGGCGGCCGGGCATGAACATCGACAAACTGATCGCCGAGCTCGACCGCGCCCTGCAATTCCCCGGCGTCGCCAACTCCTGGACCATGCCGATCAAGGCGCGCATCGACATGCTGTCGACCGGCATCCGCACGCCGATCGGCATCAAGGTCTTCGGCAAGGATCTGGTCGAGATGGAACGCCTGGCGCGGGAGATCGAAGGCGTGGTGAAGCAGGTGCCGGGCACCACCAGCGCCTATGCCGAGCGCATCACAGGCGGCTTCTACCTCGACATCGAGCCGGATCGCGCGGCACTGGCGCGCTACGGTCTGAGCATCGGCGAACTGCAGGACACCATCGGCACCGCGCTCGGCGGCGAGATGGTGACGACCACCGTCGAAGGTCGCGAGCGTTTCGGCGTCAGCGTCCGTTACCCGCGCGAACTGCGCGCCGATCCGCAGCAGATTGCGCGCGAGGTGCTGGTTCCCATCAACACAACAGCGGGCGGCGAGATGGGCAGTTCCTCGACCATGATCCCGCTCGGCCAGGTGGCGAAAGTCAGCATCGTCAAGGGTGCGCCGGCCATCCGCACCGAGAACGCGCTGCTCTCGGCCTACATCTACGTCGACATCCGCGACCGCGACATCGGTTCCTACGTCGCCGACGCGCGCCAGGCGGTCAACGCCAAAGTAAAGTTCGCCCCCGGCTACTACATTACCTGGAGCGGCCAGTTCGAGTACATGGAGCGCGCCAAGGAGAAATTGAAAGTCGTGGTGCCGGTGACGCTGCTGATCATCTTCCTGCTGCTGTATCTCAACTTCCGGCGCCTGACCGAAACGCTGATCGTCATGCTCTCGGTGCCCTTCGCCCTGGTCGGCGGCGTCTGGCTGATGTGGCTGCTGAATTACAACCTGTCGGTGGCGGTGGCGGTCGGTTTCATTGCCCTGGCCGGCGTTGCCGCCGAGACCGGGGTGGTGATGCTGATCTATCTCGACCATGCCTGGGAGGCCATCAAGCTGCAGCGCGCCAGCGAGGGCAAGCTGCCCGATGCGGCCGACCTCTACGCCGCCGTCATGGAAGGCGCGGTCGAGCGCGTGCGGCCGAAGCTGATGACCGTGGTTGCCATCATGGCCGGACTGCTGCCCATCATGTGGAGTCGCGGCGCCGGCTCGGAAGTGATGAGCCGCATTGCGGCGCCGATGGTCGGCGGCATGATCTCATCGACCATCCTGACCCTGGCGGTGATACCGGCGATCTACGCCCTGGTCAAGGAATGGCGCCTGCGCCGCCGCCAGGAAGCGTGAAGCGGCCGGCGCAGGCAGGATGGAAGCCCGCGGCCTGAACAGCCGGCTTCACTATACTTGCGCCACGGGTTTCCTCTGATTGTTGACTGACTGCGATGCGGGTAATGTGCCGGGCCTTGTTCCTTCCCTTGCTGCTGTCGCTGGCGCTGCATTTCGCCTTGTTCGCCGAACCGCTGTTGCGGACGATGGTTTTCAGCTTGCAGGCGTCCGCTGCGGCAGTTCCCATGCTGCAGGTAAGCCTGGCTTCGCGGGACACGCCGGAAAGTCCGCCGCCAGCCCGCCGCGGCGAACAGTCCGGCGATGATCTGCCGCTTGCTGACGTGCCCGAAGCTGTGGCGGCGGAGAGTCCTGCAAGTGCTGTAGCCGATCCGCTGGCTGGGTCAGGAATCGTGAGCGCCCTGGTGCTGGAGCCGGCGGTGAACCGGGATGATCAGGGCCGCAAGTCATTCGAAGGAAAATTGCCGCAACAAGGCGAACTGACGTACAACTTGTACTGGAGCAAGGATCGCTGGCTGGTCGGCCAGGCGGTTCACCGCTGGTCGGTAGATGGCGGGGGGCATTACATTCTTTCCAGCGAATCAAAGACCACCGGGCTGTTCGCACTGATTCACCCGCTGACCATTGCCGACGAAACCCACGGCTTTTTAACTGATCAGGGGATGGCCCCCTTTCATTACGTCACCCGGGCCAACGACGAGCCCGCCGCCACGGTGCATTTTGACCGGCAGACGAGTCGGGTCAGGTTCTATCTGAACAACGTTGCCAGGCCCGCCGCCACGGTCGAAGGCCGGGTGTTCGACAAGTTGTCCTTCCTCTACCAGCTCTACCTGATGCGGCCGCAGGAAAAGACCTTCACGATCATGATTACGCTGGGATATCGCATCGAGTCCTATGTCATCGAGGCGGCCGGCGAGGAGGAAATCGAGACCGGGCTGGGCAGCATGAATGCGGTGCATCTGCGGCGCATCAATCTGGCTCCGGGAGACGATCATGTCGAGGTATGGCTGGCGCCGGCCATGGATTATCTGCCGGTGAAGCTGCTCTTCTTCAACGACAGGGGGCAGTACTACGAGCAGACCATCCGCAACGTCAAGTCTGCGGCGGACGCCCGGGTCGAAAGGATTCAGCCGCCGGTCGAGTGAGTGAAGCGCTTGCGGTATTCGCGCGGGCCGCTGCCGGTCCAGCCGGCGAAGGCCCGATAGAAGGCCGCCGCGTCGGCAAAGCCGAGGTCGGCGCCGATGCGGCTCAGGGGTCGGGTGGTCTTGGTCAGCCAGTCGGTCGCGAGGTCGCGGCGCAATCCGTCCTTGACGGCGCGAAAGCTCGTGCCTTCGTCTTCCAGTCGCCGGTGCAGCGTACGCGGCGAAACAAACAGGCGGCGGGCGAGCGCGGGCAGCGCCAGATGGTCGGGCAGGGCGGCACGCAAGTGTTCGCGCACCCGCAGGCTGAGGGCGCGGTCGCGGCGGTAGAGCGTGGTGATGCTGGCCGGCGCATCGACCAGAAAGCTGCGCAGAGCGGCTTCGTCGCGGCGAACCGGCAAGGCCAGCCACTCGGCCGGGAAGCGGGCCTCGAGGCGCGGCGCGTCGAAGGTGTAGCGCGGCGCGAAGACCAGTTCGTAGTCGGCGGCGTGCGGCGGCGGCGGGTAGGGGAATGAGACTTCGTCCAGCGGCAGCGGGTGCGCCACCAGCCAGGCGGCGAGGCCGTGGATCATGCGCAGCAGCCATTCGTGGGCGAACACGCGCCCCGCCGGGCCGGCCGGCAGTGCCTGCTCCTGGCTGATGACGATGACGGCGGCACGGCCGCTGCGTTCGACTTCCACTTCAAGGTCGTCGAGCACGACGTGAAGGAAGCGGGCAATGCGTTCCAGGGCCTGTTCCAGCGTTGCCGCAGAGAGCGCGGCGCGGCAGAGGAATTCGAAACTGCCGCGGCGCAGCGGCCGCGAAAAAAGCGCGAAACCTTCATCGTCCAGGCTCTCGTTGATCAGGCGGTAGAGCGCGGCATAGCGCGCCACCGGGATGCGGGCGCCACGCTCATCCAAAAGGTCTCTGGCAATTTCTGCACGGTCGAGCAAGCTCCCGGCCGCCAGCCCGGCCCGTGAAACACCCGACAACATGCCGGTTACAAAGCCTATGGCGACCGTCGGGGAGCTTCCGGCGGACTTTCGGGAATGGCCTGGTTCGCTGAGCATAATGGCGGATTATGCATAGTTCCAGTCGTTTTGTGTCATGGCGGCGTCTTCACGCATTGCCTATGATGCAGGCACTGTCGCGTATTACGGAGCCGCCGCCATGACCGATCTAAGCTCAGTTGCCAATTCCGCCGCCAAGCTGGTGCCCTACAAGCCGAAGCACAAGGTGCGTTTCGTCACTGCCACTTCACTGTTCGACGGCCATGACGCCTCGATCAACATCATGCGGCGCATCCTGCAGGCCACCGGCGTCGAGGTGATCCACCTCGGCCACAACCGCTCGGTCGACGAGATCGTCAATGCCGCCCTGCAGGAGGACGCTCAGGGCATCGCCGTCTCCTCGTATCAGGGCGGCCACGTCGAATTCTTCAAGTACATGATCGACCTGCTCAAGGAGCGCGGCGGCGAGAGCATCAAGGTCTTCGGCGGCGGCGGCGGCGTGATCGTGCCGGTCGAGGCGGCCGAACTGCATGCCTACGGCGTCAGCCATCTCTACTCGGTGCAGGACGGCCAGACCATGGGCCTGCAGGGCATGATCAATGACATGGTGGCACGCTGCGACATCGACCTCAGCCAGCGCGCGCCGCATGACATCAAGGGGCTGCAGGCGGAGGATCGCAGTGCCCGGCTGCGCAAT
Source organism: uncultured beta proteobacterium (assembly GCA_903848955.1). Taxonomy (GTDB): domain Bacteria; phylum Pseudomonadota; class Gammaproteobacteria; order Burkholderiales; family Rhodocyclaceae; genus Sulfuritalea. The sequence continues at coordinate 5,902 of CAINHS010000130.1, read as the reverse complement.
CTGGCGCAGATCATCACCGCCCTGGAAAACGGCGTCTGGCCGGCCAAGGCCAAGCAGGTGCTGCTGGAAAAAGCCGCCCTGTCGACGGCGCCGACGCTCGGCATTACCGGCACCGGCGGCGCCGGCAAGAGTTCGCTGACCGACGAGCTGATCCGCCGCTTCCGCCTCGACCAGGACGACAGTCAGAAGATCGCGGTGATTTCCATCGACCCCTCGCGCAAGCGCACAGGCGGGGCGCTGCTGGGCGACCGGATCCGCATGAATGCCATCCAGCATCCGAACATCTACATGCGTTCGCTGGCGACGCGCGATACCGGCAGCGAAATTTCCAAGGCCTTGCCCGACGTCATCGCCGCCTGCAAGGTGGCCGGCTTCGACTTCATCGTGGTCGAGACCTCGGGCATCGGCCAGGGCGACGCCGCGATCGTGCCGCTCGTGGATCTATCGCTGTACGTCATGACCCCGGAATTCGGCGCGGCCTCGCAACTGGAAAAGATCGACATGCTCGACTTCGCCGATTTCGTCGCCATCAACAAGTTCGACCGCAAGGGCGCCGAGGACGCGCTGCGCGACGTGCGCAAGCAGTACCAGCGCAACAGGGAAAGATTCAGCGAGCGCACCGAGGAAATGCCGGTGTTCGGCACCATGGCGGCGCGCTTCAACGACGATGGCATTACCGCTCTTTACCAGGCGCTGGTGCCGCGTCTCGCCGGGCGCGGACTCAAGTTCCGCAAGGCGGTGCTGCCGGCGGTCGGCGTCAGGCACTCCTCGGCCGGGCGCGCCATCGTGCCGGCCGACCGCGTGCGTTATCTGGCCGACATCGCCGACGCCCTGCGCGGCTATCACCGGCAGGTGGCAGAGCAGGCCACACTGGCGCGCGAGCGGCAGTCGCTGAAAACCGCCAAGGCCATCTTCGAGGGCTGCGGCAAGAACTCCGGCGCGCAGTTGGCTGATTTCGACGAGCTGATCTCGTGGAAGGACGGCCAGCTGACGCCCCACGCCAGGAAGCTCCTGGCGATGTGGCCGGACATGAAGAAGGCCTATGCCGGCGACGAGTACGTGGTCAAGATCCGCGACAAGGAGATCCGTACCGGGCTGATTTTCGAGACCATGTCCGGCACCCGGATCCGCAAGGTGGCGCTGCCGCGCTTCGACGACGAGGGCGAACTGCTCAAGTTCCTGATGCGCGAAAACGTGCCCGGGTCTTTCCCCTATACCGCCGGCGTGTTTGCCTTCAAGCGCGAGAACGAAGATCCGACGCGCATGTTCGCCGGCGAGGGCGATGCCTTCCGCACCAACAAGCGCTTCCTCAAGGTCTCCGAGGGCATGCCGGCCAAGCGTCTGTCGACGGCCTTTGACTCGGTGACGCTGTACGGCTGCGACCCCGATCCGCGTCCCGACATCTACGGCAAGATCGGCAACTCGGGCGTCTCGATTGCCACGCTGGATGACCTCAAGGTGCTCTACTCCGGCTTCGACCTGTGCGATCCGGCGACTTCGGTGTCGATGACCATCAACGGCCCGGCGCCGATGATCCTGGCCATGTTCCTCAATGCCGCGGTCGACCAGCAGGTAGAAAAGTTCCGCAGCCAGAACGGCCGTGATGCCACCGAGGACGAAGCCGACAAGATTCACGCCTGGACGCTGTCATCGGTGCGCGGCACGGTGCAGGCCGACATCCTCAAGGAGGACCAGGGCCAGAACACCTGCATATTCTCCACCGAGTTTGCGCTGAAGATGATGGGCGACATCCAGGAATATTTCGTCCATAACCAGATCCGCAATTTCTACTCGGTTTCGATCTCCGGCTATCACATCGCCGAAGCCGGCGCCAACCCGATCTCGCAGCTGGCCTTTACGCTGGCCAACGGTTTCACCTATGTCGAGACCTACCTGGCGCGCGGCATGCACATCGACGATTTCGCCGGCAACCTGTCCTTCTTCTTCAGCAACGGCATGGACCCCGAATACTCGGTGATCGGCCGCGTCGCGCGCCGCATCTGGGCCGTGGCGATGAAGAACCGCTACGGCGCCAACGAGCGCTCGCAAAAGCTCAAGTACCACATCCAGACCTCCGGCCGCTCGCTGCACGCGCAGGAGATGGATTTCAACGATATCCGCACCACGCTGCAGGCGCTGATCGCCATCTACGACAACTGCAACAGCCTGCACACCAATGCCTACGACGAGGCCATCACGACACCGACCGAGGAGTCCGTGCGTCGCGCCATGGCCATCCAGCTCATCATCAACCGCGAGTGGGGTGTGGCGAAAAACGAGAACCCGAACCAGGGCGCCTTCATCATCGAGGAAATGACCGATCTGGTGGAAGAAGCGGTGATGAAGGAATTCGAGGCCATCGCCTCGCGCGGCGGCGTGCTCGGCGCCATGGAAACGGGTTACCAGCGCGGCAAGATCCAGGAAGAGTCGATGCACTATGAGCACAAGAAGCACGATGGAAGCTTTCCCATCATCGGCGTAAATACCTTCCTCAATCCGCATGGTTCCGGTGTCGCCGGCGAGATCGAACTGGCACGTTCGACCGAGGACGAGAAGCAGTCGCAGCTCTCGCGTCTCAAGGATTTCCAGGCACGCAACGGCGGCCGGTCGGAAGCCTGCCTGGTCAGGTTGCGGCAGGCCGTGATCGACAACAGCAACGTCTTCGCCGTGATGATGGACGCAGTGCGCTGCTGCTCGCTGGGTCAGATTTCCAATGCCTTGTACGAGGTCGGCGGACAGTACCGGCGCAGCATGTAATCGCAGGTGACCGGGGAAGCGGTTCGCAACAATTCGTTGCCGGTACGAACGCTGAAAGAAAAACCCGCCTATGTGGCGGGTTCGTCTTTTGTGTGGCTGGCGCCCTATGTTCGACTTACATCGTGCCGCTACGCTTGCCTGGCATAAGTTGTTCGGGAGGGCGACGGTGTATGTCAAATGCGCGAGGGGCCTCCACGGCAGCCGAATCGCCCCAGGAGACGCAAACCGCAGAGCCCCAAATCACGACACGAATGCCGAAAATGATTGTTTTTTTCTCGCCCCCCGGAAAATTTGGTGTCACCAGGAGTATCGCCCATCCGCTCTCGAATACCTTAGCGCGGAACGCTTCTAATCGAGCAAGTTCGTCCGGGGAGTGAAGGCTGGCAAACCCTGCCGCCACGAATTCTGACTTGTTGGTCTTGTGAGTGGCATTTAATAAGGCGACGTTGACGTCCAGAATATTGCCGGATTCATCAACGATGCACGACCCCAACGGTGACGTCTCAAACCTTTTGCGAAATAGCTGGTAGTCCCAGGTGTCAGACGCCGTCAGGTCCAGTGCTGTAAGCAAGTCATAGGCGCGTTGCGCCATTCTCTCGCAACGACAGGCGGCGTCTATTCTTTCCGTAATAGGTTCGGATGTATCCGAATCAACCCCGACGCTTACTGTCCGGCATTCCGAGCTGCGGATTACTTGGAATGCCGAGCTTTTTTTGGCGTTATCTTCGGTGAGGTTTGTCGGTCCGATAGGATGCCGAGCTTGGATTCGATAGCGGCGAGACGATGTTGCGCGGCCTCGGCCAGAATTTTTGCCTTGTACCATTCCGCCCGGTCTGGCGACAAGTCCTTGAGCGCGGTAGCGATGTCGTCAGTATGTGCGGCCTCGATGCCCATGCCCAACAGCGCGGCGACACGGTCTTGTGTGGCCTTCCGCGGGCCTTTGCCCCGGCACCATTCAGACACGGTCTGCTGTCTTAGCCCAAGCTGACGCGCTAACGCGTCTTGCGTCAGTCCCTTTGCTTCGAGCGTTCTGTTTAGCCGGGCGGCGAACGTATCCATTTGCGGAAGGCTATCTCCTAAAGGCCAAATATTGCGCGAGTTCAAAATTGATTGCAAGTCCTTTAATTTTGGTTACAGCACCATTGTCTGTTGGTATTATATGGTGAGGTCGTGGTGATGAGGCGCCATGAAAAAAGTATCGGCAATTGATCGGATCATTTCCTGCAGGTGAGGTTTGTGTCATGCGTAAGCGTCAGTTCCGAGGCGGTATAGCCGCTTCCGCAGCAATGATTCGAGGCCGGCGAAGTGTTGCCGTCAGCCTGCCATCGCCGGGCCGGAGGCGGCCGTCGCCTAGCGCTGCCGGGTTCATGCCGGCAACGATTTCGACAACTGGCAGGTAAGGCCATGACTTCGGGCGACGGAAAGAATCCCCGCAAACCCTCGCTACGCCAGCGGGCGGACGCCATCGCACAGCATATTCTGAGCGATGAGTCGCGCAGCGACAGGTTCCTGTCAGTTGAAGAAGGCAAAAAAGTCCTGCACGAACTGCGCGTGCATCAGATCCAAATGGAAATGCAGAACGAGGAGTTGCGCCAGATGCAGGCCGCCCTCGAGGAATCGCGCGACAGCTATCTCGATCTGTACGACTTCGCCCCGCTCGGCTATCTCACGCTGAGCTCTGAGGGCTTTATCGAGGAGATCAATCTCACTGCCCTCACGCTGCTGGGCGCGGCGAGCTAGAACCTGCTGCGGCGCAGCTTCGCTTCTCTGATGCTGGCCGAAGACCAGGTGCACTGGATGACACTTTTCCTGAGAGTGCAGCAACAGGGCGGTAATGGCACGGTGGAGGCGGCCATGCTGCGCGGCGACGGCACGGTGTTTCAGGCGCAGATCGACTGCGTAATGCATAAATCCGGCGCTGGCGGCACGTCGATGCGCATTGCCCTGATCGACATCACCAGGCGCAAGCAGGTGGAGGAGGCATTGCGCGAAAGCGAGTTGCGGTTTTCGCTGTTCATGGAGAACCTCCCGGCGTGTGCTTACATCAAGGACGCGCAGGGGAGGCACGTATTCGTTAACACCGCACTGGCCAGCCAGATCAAGGCTACAACAGGCTCGCTGCTCGGAAAGGCGAATGGGGATTTATGGCCGAATGAAGTCGCAGCGAAGCTCGATTCCGCAGACGCGGCGGTAATCGCCAGCAGATCGCCGCTGACCGTTGAAGAAGACGTGTTGATGAAGAATGGGGTGCGAACCTATCTCACGACCAAGTTTCCCATCGAGCGGTCGAACGGGGAAACACTTCTCGCCGGCGTATCGTTCGACATCACCGACCTCAAGCAGGCGGACATAGCCTTGAAAAAGGATCGGGATCAATTTTTCTCCATTCTGGAGCACCTGCCGGGATTTGTTTATCTGCAAGCGCCTGATTATTCCATCCGGTTTGCGAACCGTTACTTCCAGGAGCGTTTTGGTAGCCCGAATGGCAAGCGCTGCTACGAAAGCCTTGCAGGAAGAAGCGAACCCTGCGAGGAGTGCCCGACATTCCGCGTCTTCAGCACTCAGGCACCGCAACTTTGGGAAGCAAACACCACACGTGACGGACGGCTATACCAGATTTACGATTACCCGTTTATTGACGAAGATGGTCAGCTATTGGTTCTCGAACTGGGTATTGACATTACCGAGCGCAAGCAGGCAGAGGCTGAGCTTGAGAAGCACCGGGATCATTTGGAGCGGATGGTCGAAGAACGCACCGCTGCGCTGTCCATCGCCAAGGAAGCCGCTGAAACAGCCGACCGCGCGAAGACCATTTTCCTTTCAAACATGAGCCATGAACTGCGTACGCCGATGAATGGCGTCATCGGCATGATCGATTTGGTGTTGCGCCGTGCCACCGACCCTAAGAAAATTGACTGGCTCAACAAGAGCAAGGTTGCTGCTCAACGGATGGTCAATGTCGTCGGCGACATCCTCGACTTTTCCAAGATCGAAGCCGAGCGTCTGCCGTTGGAAGAGAAGAACTTCTCCGTAAGCCAGTTGATTGACGACGCCATAGCGATGGAGAACGTAGTCGCCGAGGCGAAAGGTCTGAACCTGACCCGCGAAATTCCGGCCACCTTCCCTGACCAGTGGTCGGGTGATG
>CAINHS010000129.1 GCA_903848955.1 uncultured beta proteobacterium | reverse complement strand
TCGGCCCGGGTTCTTGTGGAAATCAGGGAACGTCTGTTTGCCCAATGCATGCATGCGCCGTTGGCCCAGATCGAGCGATTCCGCCATGGTGACCTGTTGAGCCGGTTCGGTTCCGACATTCCAAAGATACAGACACTGCTGGTCGATGGCGTCCTCGGATTCTTCCAGCAGGTGCTGTTCCTCGCGGTCGCGGCGCTGGTCCTTCTGCATCTGTCTGTGCCGCTTGCGCTCTGGAGTTTCGCCGGGATTTTCGTTGCCCTGGTGATCACCGCCGGTTTCCGCGCACCGGTTGAACGAGGAACCCGGGTCGTCCGGGACGCCATGGTCGACCTGTCACACTTTCTTACCGAACGTCTCGGCGCCTTGCGGGCAGTCCGTTTGCATCAGGCACAGAAGCACGATCAGCAAGCGTTCGCAGGCTACAACAACGTCCTGGTGGACCGCCTGTTGAATTTTCAGGCCCTCAATTCCGCCGCATCCGGTTTCCCGATGCTGACGCTCAGTGCCAGCCTGGCGTGGATTTATCTGCTCGGTGGAGGCTTGATCGAAAGCAATGCCATCAGCCTCGGGACATTCGTCGCCTTTGTTCTGTACCAGGGACGACTGGTCAGTCCGGCGATGGGCTTGCTCGGCTTGCTAAGAAACATCCAGGAAGCACGGGTAAGCCTGGAGCGGGTGGTTGAGGTACTTGCATTCGAGGACACGGATACTGTGGAGCCGGATTCCGCCGGACTCAAGCCTGGCGAGATTGTGATCGAGAACGTCAGTTTCGCCTATGCCGGATCGCCCAATGTGCTCAACAGGGCAAGTCTCCGGGTTTCGCCGGGCGAGCATATAGCCATCTTCGGGGCATCGGGAAGCGGCAAGTCAACCCTGGTGCAGATACTGTTCGGACTGCGCGCGGCGAACCAGGGACGGGTAGCGCTCGGCGCTGCAGGCAACACTGCGAAGGCGCGGCTGGGCTATGCCGGCAGCGAGCCTTTTCTGCTGCACGCGACAATTGCGGAGAACCTGCGCTACGGTCATCAGGACATCAGCGACGAAGACATGCAAAAAGCGGCGTCGCTTGCCGAGGCGCACGAATTCATTTCCCTGTTGCCGGAAACCTACCAGACCGTCATCGGCGGCAAGGGACTGGCTCTTTCTGACGGACAGAGGCAGCGCATCGGGCTGACCCGGCTCATTCTGCACAACCCGGCGATTGTCGTACTGGACGAGGCCTATTCCGCCCTCGACCCGGACACCGAGGCAAAGGTTAGCCGGAAGCTTTTCAGTCATTTTCATGATCGTACGTTTATTGTTATTGCCCATCGATTGCACTCTCCGGAGGCGTTCGATCGCATGTACTTGATGGAGGACGGAGCACTCCGCCAGGTTGATAGGGACCAACCCGCTCCGGAACTTCGCGGCGGGTCAATTCGGTACGCTGCAGAAAATCCGGTCAGTCTCGATGAGGTTCGCCGCAAGCAATCTGCGTCCCGGTGACCATGGAACCGCCGGCGAAATCCAGGCTGCGGATCGGGGTGATAGATACCGGCGTCAACCCCTGGCACTCGCATGTGATGGGAGGCGTCACCGGCTGTCGAATCTTCCTCGACGATGATGGCAGGATTCAGCAGGACGACGATTTCAGAGATCTGGTCGGCCATGGCACTGCAGTCGCCGGCATACTGCGGCAGCAGCTTCCCGAGGCCGAAATCTTTGCGGTCAGGGTATTCGAACGTAATCTCACCTCATATCCCTCCCTGGTGGCACGCGCCATCCTGCATGCCGCAGCTGAAGGTTGCTCAATATTGAACCTGAGCCTGGGCATGTCCGCCGGTCCGGGCTGCGACCTGCTCGGCACCGCCTGTGACGAGGTGATGCAGGCGGGCTGCACCGTTGTTGCAGCGGGTCATGCCGGGAATGACCGGTTGCTGCCTGCCTCGCTGCATGGCGTACTTGGCGTGATCGCAGACGACCGGATTCCGCCGGGCGAAATTCGCGTAGTTCCGCGACGCGCCTACCCCTATGCAGCTTCAGGACGCCCGCGAGAACTGGAAGCACTGCCAACTGTGCAAAACCTCTGGGGGAATTCCTTTGCCTGCGCGCGAGTGACCGCCTACGTCGCCAGGCACGGAGCGCATTTCACTTAAGACGCCAAGAGCCGGGCGCTCGCGGGGTGCGCAAATCGCTATGCGAAACGGATTCCGGCTAGTCAAAGATCATGACGATTTCGAGAACCCCTGATTCCTTGGAAACCTGAACATTGTCGCAGGCTTTCTTCGCCAGACTGATCATCTTCTTGTTGCCTTGCAATACCTCGGCAAGAAAGCCGCGCACGCCTTTCTGCTTCGCATATTCCATCAGCCTTTGTTGCATGGCACGGCCGAGGCCCGTGGCCTGCCACTCGGGCACGATCATGTAGGCGACTTCAGCAAGGTTGGTCGACGCATTGAGGAAGTAACAGGCGCTGCCGATGATCTCCTCGTTCTCGCGCGTGCCGACGGTAGCCATGAACGCGACCTCGGTATCGAAGTTGACGTTGCACAGACGCTGCGCCGCGGCGAAGGTCAGGCCATCGAGCCGCTGGAAAAAACGGGTGTAGACATCTTCCGCGCTCATGCGATAGAAGATCTCCTTCATCGCCATGACATCGTGGGCACCGGCCGGACGCAACAGCACCACTTTGCCTTCTTTCAAGGTCACGTGGCGCTCTTCCTCAACCAGGTAAGCCTTGCTGCTCGCCACTTTCTGCTCGGCGCGTACGAAATGCAGCCGCTTGGCCTCCTCCAGCAACTGCGGGCGGAAGTCCGGATGCGCCACCTCGATCAGCGCCACCGCCCGCTCGCTGATCGATTTGCCGTAGAGGTAGGCGATTCCATACTCGGTAACCACGTAATGCACGTCGGCACGCGCTATGGTCACCCCTTCACCGGCCTGCAGGGTGGGGCGGATGCGCGACTCCTTGCCGTCTTCGGTGGTCGAGGAAAGACAGACGATCGGCTTGCCTCCCTCGGACATGGCCGCACCCCGCATGAACTCGGGCTGACAAGAGATGCCGCTGTAGAAGCGGCCCTGAAACTGATCGGTGCACACCTGCCCGGTCAGGTCGATGGCGAAAGCCTGTGTCAGAGACACCATCCGCTTGTTGCGGGCGATGGCCTCAACGTTGGCGACGAACTCGATCGGACGGAACTGAAACAGCGGGTTGCCATCCACCATGTCGTAGAGCTGGCGCGAACCCATGCAGAAACTGGTAACGATCTTGCCGGGATGCTGGGTCTTCTTGCGGCCGGTGATCACGCCGTGATCAATCAGGTCGAGAATGGAATCGGTGATCACGTCGGAATGTATGCCGAGGTCCAGACGGTTCTTGAGGAACTTCAGCGTCTCGTTGGGAATGCGGCCGAGACCTATCTGCAGGGTAGATCCGTCTTCGATGATCTCGGCGACATAGCGGGCAATGCTGGACGCTATGTCGCTGGCCGGCTCATGTTGATATTCGATCAAAGGCGTATCCACCGCCACGAACTTCTCGATCATGTCGACGTGCAAAAAACTGTCGCCGGCGGTTCGCGGCATGTGCGGATTGACCTCGGCAATGATGCGCCGGGCCTGGCGAACGATGGCCATGGTTATGTCCACGGAAACGCCGAGGCTCACATAGCCCTGCCGGTCCGGGGGTGATACCTGGACAAGGGCGACGTCGGCCCGGATGCGGCCGTTCTGAATGAGCGGCGGGATCTGGGTAAGCGACAACGGCACATATTCGGCGCGGCCGGTATTCACCAGTTCAGTCATGTCGCTGCCGACGAAGAAGCAGCGGTGGCGGAAGCGACTGCAGGGAACGCCATCGACCACCGGCACCATGCCGGTGGTGAGAAAGTGAAACAGCTCGAGATCGGCCGGCGGGTGATCCATGCTCTCCAGCGCATGCACCAGAGCGCGGGGGGTGGCACACGCGGTGCCGACAAAAACCTTGCTGCCGGGCTTGATGCTCTTTGCAGCGTCGAGGGCGGTAACGTACTTGTCCGGTGTTGCGGCGAACTCGTTCATCATGGTGTCGTGGGCGGCCGAGAGGGATGACTGCGACATTCTAATCGCATCAATTCAATCGCTGTGCGAACATGACGGCCGGTTGTTGGCGGACGTCGCCGGCACAAGCCGCCGCACCGTGCGCGGACCGCCTGCCGCCTGCCGGAACCTATCAATGCGACGGCTTTGCGCCCTTGCGGTTTTCGCGCAGCCAGGCCGCCAGCTGCGGGTGATCAGGCGCCGCATCCACAAACCTGAGGCGGGTATGCCCGCCGATGTGCGCGACAACCTCGCAGCCCAGTTCGCCGATGGCATCGAGAGTCATGCGAACCGTTTCGCCTCTGGCGACGGCAATCTCGCGATCAAGTCGTGCTCCTGCCATGGAAATGTCATGGACGCTGACAGGGTAGTCCGCATCAGCGAGGTGGAGCAAAGCGTTCAGAACGCTCGGCACGCGCCCGTGCCTGCGCTGCTCGGCCGCCCGGCGTGAATAGTCGACAGCCCCCTGCTTGATCCGGTCGAACGAACCCTTGACATTGATGGCCTCGAACAGATTGCGCGTATCGCTCATCAGCATGGCCGAGCCCTTGATGGCGCGGTCCATATCCGCGGCCGGGTTGGCCGACATTCGCCCGTGACCCGGATACATCGACGCCAGGCGAAACTCGCGCAGACGCTCCAGACTGTTGATGTAGTCGCTGATATTGCCCGAGGCGAAGATTCCACCCAGGACTCCGCCGGCGAAAATCGTATCCCCGGTGAATATCGCGCCACGCTCGGGCTCGTACAGGCAGATCGCGCCGGAACAATGCCCCGGCGCGTAGACCACCCGCAGACGGATCCCGCCAAGATCAAGCAGCGAACCATCCTGCAGGTGAATGTCGACATGGATGGCCGATTTTTCGACGTTGAATGCGCCGGCCATCATCGAGAAGTCATCGTCGAGCTGCAGCTTGTTGGCGGCACGCCCATGCGCCGCCACAACCACATGCGCGGGCAGGTTGCGCAGGCCGCCGACATGATCGATATGCTCGTGGGTCAATATCACAATGCCGATATCATCAATGCCGACGCCGATTTCAGCCAGACAGGAACAGATGAACTCATGGTCCTGCGGCATCCCGGTATCGATCAGCGCAATCTTGCGCTCCCCTTTCAGGACAAATACGTTGCTGCCTCCGGACTTGCCGCCAGGAATCAGAAATATCCCGTCGTCAAGTCGGGCGATTGAGCCGCCGGCGCGCTTGACCTTCATTTGACGGCTTCCCGCTGCGCGCTGTTGGAACGCAGCCGTGACGCCATGACTTGAAGGACTATCAGCGCGAAAGCCGGCTGCTGACTGACCAGATAGACAAAATGGCCGCTGTCGATTGCGAGAACCCTGGCTCCTTGTGATCCCGCTGTGGCGCTGGCGAATCGGGGACTCTGGTCCACCAGCGCCATTTCACCGAAGAATTCACCCTTGCCCAGCGCCGTATACGCAATGTCGTCAGCTTCGCCTTCCTTGTGGATCTCCACCAGGCCGTCATGAACGACGTACATGACATCCCCCGGGTCTCCCTCCCGGAAAATGCTCTGCGCCGGCTCATACACCCGCAGAAAGCGGGTCAGTCCCGAATCATCAAGCCCGTCCATAAGGTCTCTTTAAGCGAACATGTCAGCGGCCGAGTCTAGTCGACGCTCCCGGTGCGGTAAACGGCGGCCATCTCTATCCACCGGCCTGCCCGCCGCGCAAGCCTTCCTGCCGCTGGCAACCGGCGATTGACTGCGACGGCACAACTCAGTAATACTGGCCGTGATTCATTTCCATCAACCATTCCAGAACAGGAGAAATCATGAGAACCGTTTCTGACATTCTTGGATCGCGGAAAGGCAGGATCATTTCGATCGGTTCGACGGATTCTGTGCATGACGCCTTGGTACAGATGGAGGAGCACGACGTCAGCGCCCTGCTCGTCATGCAAAACGGAAAGCTGGTCGGCATAGTCTCGGAAAAGGACTACGCCCGCAAGGTAGTGCTGCAAGGACGCACCTCTAAGGCAACCAAGGTCAGCGACATCATGGTCGAGCATGACCGGATTCTCTTCGCCACATTGAAGATGACCGAGCCGGAAGCCATCCGGCTCATGTCCGAGAACCAGATCCGCCATCTTCCGGTTCTGGACGGGAAGAAGAAGATTGTTGGCGTCATCTCGATCCGTGACTTCAGTTTTATCGAGGATCCGGAAGTCGAAGAGTGAGTCCATCGGGGGTGCTTGTGCCGGCCGGTGCTGAAGGCTCATGAAAGTCCGGCGCACGCTGCGTCACCGGTCTGGCGGCGGCTGCGGCCTCGGCGCGATCGGACGCCGCCCGGCGGAGGAACTGGCTTGACGCGGAAAACATTCATCGGCCATATCCCCGGCGATCTGCTCTACGATGCGCAATACGACATGTGGGTACGGCCCGACGGCGCTGAGGTGCTGATCGGTGCCAGCAGCTTCGGCCTGTTTCTGGCGGGCGAGATCATCGGCTTCACGGCCAAACCGAAGGGCGCCGAAGTGAGCCGGGAGCGCGGGCTGGGCACCGTGGAATGCGCCAAGACCGTGCTTGCCGTGCATGCACCGGTGTCCTTTTTGCTGCTGGAGGCCAACGAGGCGGCCGAGGAGCGCCCCGCCATCCTCAATGGCGATCCCTATGACGCCGGCTGGATGGTGCGCGGCCGGCCCACGGCGTGGGAGGCGGAACGCGGCAGACTGGTCGATGCGGCGGCCTACCGCGCCCACGTCAGGCGCGTTGAACCGGCGGCGGAATTTCTGTGAGCGGACAGCGCCGCAAGCTCGCCATCCTGCTCTGGTCGGCGACCGCGGAGCAGCCCCAGCTGTGCGCCACGCCCTTCGTACACGCCGCGGCTGCGGCGGCATTCGACTGCGAGGTCGAGATTCATTTCGCCGGCCCCACCGTGCGCCTGCTGGTGGCCGGCGTCGCCGATTCGCTGCGGCCCTGGCCGGGCGTCGACACCTCGATCTACAACATGATGAGGCAGGCGGCAAATCTCGATGTCGCCTTTCGCGCCTGCGCCATGGCCATGGGCGCGCTGGTGGGCAAGGACGAAGCCTTGATCGCCGAATACGGCGGCACAGTCGCCGCCAGCGCTTTTGTCGCCCGCACACTCGACCCGGAATGGGCGACGCTGGTGTTCTGAAGCCGATGCCTGCGACCCGCATCTGCCGCTGCCCTTCCTGCCGGGCGCCCATGACTGCGCAGGGCTTCGCGCGCAAGACCGGCGGCGAGGTCGAGCTCGACCTGTGCTTCGCCTGCCAGGGTATCTGGTTCGACGAGCACGAAAGCCTGCACCTGGCGCCGGCCGGTGTCATCGGGCTGTTCAAGCTGATCCACGAGCATCGCGACGACCTGAGCCTGGCACTGGCCAGCCCGTTGCGCTGTCCGCGCTGCAGCGAGCGCCTGCTCCATGTTCAGGACCGCGTCAAAAGCGGGCTGTTCAACTACATGAGTTGCGCCCGGCATGGCCGCTTCGTCAGCTTTTCCCAGTTCATGATCGAGAAGGGCTTCGTGCGCCAGCTGAGCGGCGCCGAGCTCGACCAGCTAAAGGTCCGCATCGGCGCGGTGCGCTGCACGGGTTGCGGCGCAGCTGTGGATATCCGCCGGGAAAGCGCCTGCAGCCACTGTCGCGCGCCGATTGCGATCCTCGACACGCAGGCGGTCGAGCAGGCGCTGGCCGGCTACCAGCAGGCCGCCGCCAGGCAGGCGGCGGCGCCCGAGCCGGCGCTGCTGGCAGAGGCGATACTGGTCCGCGAACATGAGCGCAGCCGGTACCAGCACCAGCGCAGCAGCCTGCTCGAGGCTGACGTCGGCGACCTGCTGCTGGACGGCATCGCCATGGTCGGGGACATGCTGTGGTGATGAAGGAGCAGATCACCGGAGTCGTGCTCGCCGGCGGCCGCGGGCAGCGCATGGGCGGTGTCGACAAGGGCCTGCAGGAGCTGGGAGGGCGGCCGCTGGTGCAGTGGGTGCTGGAACGTCTGGCGCCGCAAGTCGGCACTGTCCTGATCAGTGCCAATCGCAACCTGCCGCGCTATCGTCAATTCGGCTGCACCGTACTCGCCGACAGTGCCACCGGTTTCCTCGGCCCTCTGGCCGGACTGCAAACCGCGCTGGCGCATACGACGACCCGGTTCCTGGTAGCCGTGCCCTGCGATTCGCCGTTGTTGCCGACCGATCTGGTGCAGCGATTGAGCGATGGCATGGTGCGGGATGGCGCCGAACTCGCCGTAGCGCGCACCGGCAGCCAGGTGCAGCGGACGTTCTGCATGGTGCGTCGGGATATTTTGCCGACGCTCGACGCCTTTCTCGCATCCGGCGACCGCAAAGTGGGCCTGTGGCTGGCGTCGCTCAATGTCGTCGAAGTCGGCTTCGACGACGAGGCCGAAGCCTTCAGCAACATCAATACGACGGATGAGTTGAGCGCCCGGCAGCAGACGGGCAAATGACCGTACGGCGCTTCCTGCCGCCGCCGACCGGCGCGAACAACCGGCGACCGGGCAAGTTGCGGCTGTTTCAGAATTCGTATTCGAGCTGCAGTCGCACGGTGTGGTCGCGGGCTGCCGACGAGGTCGCCAGCAGCCAGGCGGCGTTGTATTTGATGGACTGGTGCTCGGTGACAGGCAACTTGCCGAAGACGGCCGGACCCGCGCTGTGAGCGCGCTCATTCGCCGGTGCCCAGTGGTTCCACGGGCCCATCTCGGCGAAGCCTTGAAATCCGAATTCAAACTGCGGAAGCCATCGATACTTGGCTTGCCACTGGTAGAGCAAATTGGTGTCACCGGGAGTCTCCGCCCGGTGGCTGCGTTGGAAAAGCAGGTTGGCATTGAGCTGAAGCCTGCCGAAGTCGGTCTGGAATAGAGGCCCCCATGTCACCTCCCAACCTTCCGCATGGATCCGGGGGCGCTCGACTTCGATCAGAAAGCCGACATCGACGGGATACTTTCCGGTCTCGGTAAGCTGAAACTTGTTTTCCCACTCGACGGCATCGTATTTTGCCGGGTCGTTGTTTTCGCGCTTGTACTTCAGATTGACCTCGGTGAACCACCATTCGCTGACACCGTAGCCGACGCCGATGGTGGCAGCTGCCTGGGAGGGGTCTGCGCCCTTGCGTGAGCTTCCCAGGTTGAAGTCGATTTCCCTTTCGCCGTAGTCGACATTCGGCGTATGGACATAGTCCGCCGGCCCCGCCACCGCAGACAGCGGGGCCAGCAGGAGCGCGGCAGCCAGGCGCGGCAGGTTAATTTTCATACAGGTCACTTTCAGCCGGGCGCCGGCAATCGCGGCCGGATACGGGAGAGGCGCATGCCGGCGAGGACGAGCACCAGGGTCGCGGCGTAGAACGCCGCCTGGACACCGGATGGCCTGGCTTCATAGCCGACCAGGGCATGCAGGAAGCGGCCGGAAATCGACCTGTCATCGAGCAGCCAGGACAGATCCCAAAGCGGATCGGCGAGGCTGGGAAGGAGATCCGCCTGGACCAGGAAGCGCGCCGCCTGACTGGCCATGGCGGCCGCCAGAAGAAGGATCAGGGCGCTGGTGGCGGAAAAGAACAGCCGCGCCGGAATGCGCACGAAGCCGGCGTAGAGCCCGTAACCTGCCAGCGCGCCGGACAGCAGGCCGATGGCCCCGCCGCCGACCACGCTGGCGACGGTTTCCTCACCGCCGGTCAGGAGTCCATAGAGGAACAGTGCGGTCTCGGAACCCTCGCGCAGAATGGCCAGCGCCACCACCGCTGCCAGCGCCGACATTTCCCGGGTGCCGGAGGTGACGTCCCGGCCCATGCGTTTGGCATTGCCGGCCAGTTCCATGCCATGCCGTGCCATCCAGATGTTGTGCCAGGCCAGCATCGCTGCGGCCAGGCCGAGGATGCCGGCGTTGAACAGTTCCTGGCCGATGCCCGCCGCCAGTTCGGCGATCTGTCCGGTCAGCAAGGCGACGAGCAGCGAGCCGCCGAGGCCGGCGCCGAGGCCCGCCGTCAGCCAGGAATTGCGCGCCGGCAGGTTGCGCGTCGCGGCGGCGACAATGCCGATGATCAGAGCCGCTTCCAGGGCTTCGCGAAAAACGATGATGGCTGCGCCTAGCATTTGACGTCACTCCGCAACGATGGCGCCGCGCGCCGTCTTGTCATGAAATTCACCGAAGAATGCGTAACGACCCGCACTCAGGGGGCCGATAAATATACTGGCTTTGCTTCCCGGGGCGATAAGCTTTTCGCGGTTGAGTGCATGACTCTCGAATTCCTCGGGGCTGGAATCCTGATTGTGCACCACCAGTTTTACCTTTTGCCCCGCGGGAACGCGGACCTCCGCAGGTTCAAAGCGGTGGTCGCGAATGGCGAGCGCGATTTCTATTTCCGCGGCAGGGACGGACAAGGGAAGCAGGGCAAGCAGGGCAACGAGTCGGTTCATGGCATCTCCTTGCGGTAATGATAATCGTTCGCATCTACGGAGTCAAGAATTTATGCCGCACGTGCCGCAGATCCGGCAAACCGGCGCAGGGTTCCGGCGTCAGGCGGCGACACGATTGTTCACAATTGAAGCGGGAAAAGGCCGACAAATGATAGAGTTGGCAGCCACAACCGGATTTGACGTTGATGCCATAGTCGCCACAGCATGCGCCAAGACACGAGACCTGAACACTTCAATGGCTGAACAAGTTACTGACCCCGGTCTGCAGGAGCACGACATTGATCGCCTGGCGCGCGAGATCGGCATTCCGCCCTGCCCCGCCATCCTCAGCCGTTTCTCCGCCGAAATGCACCGGCAGGAACCCGACATGCGCAAACTGGCCGACCTCATCGGCAGCGATATCGCCCTGTCGGCGTCGCTATTGAAACTCGTCAATTCGACGTTCTACGGCCTGCGCACCAAGGCCACCAACGCGCATCAGGCGCTGTCGATCATCGGCTTGCGCGCCGGCGCCAACCTGGTTACCGGACTGATCCTGCGCCAGGCGTTCCCGCCCGGCGGAAGCGCGCTGATGCAGCGCTTCTGGGACAAGTCCGCCGGCCTCGCTTCGGCTGCCCTGGTGGTGGCACGGCGACTCTCCGGCCTGGACCTCGACGAAGCCCATACCTACGTGTTGTTTCGCGACTGCGGCATGCCGGTGATGATCAGGAAATTCGGCGACTATGCAAATATCATCGACCGGCTGGAGCATGTGCCGGGAATCCAGGTGACAACCGTCGAACAGACGGAGTACCGCTACAGTCACGCCCGGGTCGGCTACGCGCTGGCCTGCGGCTGGCTCCTGCCGGAATCCTTCTGCCGGGCGATTCTGTACCACCACGATTTTGAAAAGCTGGCCTCGGGCCGCCGCGAAGCCGAGCCCGCCAACCGCAAGCTGGTGGCCTTCGGCCTGCTGATGGAGCAGATAGCCATGGTCCGCTCGGGCGGCGGCCTTTGCCCGGACTGGGAACCCGGCGAACAGCTCGTGCTGCAGACTTTCGGCATCACGCCCGATGACATAATCATGTTGGCGCAAGAGCCTGCGCTTGAAGCAGACTGAAATACAGGTGACGCACAGAATGTTTCAATTAGCCGAAGACCAGCGCAGATGAACACCACCGGGCCGAAGCCGCCCCGATCCCGCAATGCCGTGCTGGACACGCTGAACGCGTCCTTCAAGGTGTTCCGCGACTGCCGCCCGTTGGCGCTGGGCATTCACAAGGCCATCAAGGAACGGCTGCCCGACACCAATGCAAGGGAATTGCGCAACGCCTTGAGAATGCATACGGCATCGACCCGCTATCTCAAGGCCTTGTCGCAAGCCGGGGAGCGATTCGATCTTGATGACGTCCCGGCGGGCGAGGTCACGGCGGAGCAACAGCAGCAGGCGACCAGCGATCTGCGCCTGCGCTTCAAGAAACAGGCGGAACTGCACAAGGCAGAACAGGCGGCGAAGCAGCACCGGGAGAACCTGCTGAAGCTGGCCGACAAGTTCAATACGCGCTGATCAAGCCCCCGCCGCTCGCCGGCAGCGCGCCGAAGTTTGACGTAGTCGGGAGCCGGCCTCATCATGCCGGTCGATAGCGCGGCTGTGTGCCGACGAGTTGCGCAAAAACCAGTCAGGAGGTTGCCGTGGGCTTGAGTCTCAGCGGTTTCGACAACAAGGTGGCGGTGGTCACCGGTGCCGGGCGCATGCGCAGCATCGGCCGGCCCATCGCCGTGACGCTGGCCCAGGCCGGCTGCGACATAGTGCTTACGGGCAGCGGCCGGTCGCCGGAGCGTTATCCGGAAGACGAGAAGCAGGCCGGCTGGCGCGACATCGAGTCGGTGGCCGACGAGATACGCGACCTCGGTCGCCGCGTCCTTGCCGTGGTATCGGATGTGGCCGATCCGGACGCGGTCGAAGCGCTGTCGCGGCAGGTGGTGGCCGAACTGGGACGCGTCGACTTCGTCATCAACAATGCCGGTTCCACGCGCGGCCTGGACCGGCAGCCGGTGGCGAGCCTGCCGGTCAGCGAGTGGCAGCGGGTGATCGACACCAATCTCAACGGCAGTTTCTACATGTGCCAGGCCTTCGCCCGGCGCATGATCGAGGGCGGCCGGGGCGGCGCCATCGTGAACATATCAACGCTCGGCGCGCGCCTGCTGGCGGCCGGCACCGCCGCCTACGCCGCCTCCAAACTGGCCATCAACGGACTCACCACCATACTGGCCGGCGAACTCGGCCAGTATGGCATCCGCGTCAATGGCGTCGGGCCCGGCCTGATCGACACCAGCCGCCTCGACGATGTCGGCCGTGGCGAGGCGTGGCAGCAGATCGTCAAGACTTTCATACCGCTCGGCCGCGCCGGTACCGGCGCGGACATCGCCAACATGGTGGCTTTCCTGTGCAGCGACCAGGGAGCCTGGATCAGCGGCCAGAGCATCTTCGTCGACGGCGGCCACAGCAACGTGCCGCTGTTGATGCCCGGCCGCTAGGCGACACTCCCGTTGCGAACCTCGATGAGTGCTCGAGGCGAGGACGATGGTGCGAATGGCATTGGCCGGGCAGTACTTCACTATTTTTCGAATCAGGCAAGACCCTACGGAGACAAGCATGCTGACTTTGAACGTAAACGGCACCCGCCATCAGGTGGACGTTGATCCCGACACGCCCTTGCTCTGGGTATTGCGCGACACGCTGCGCCTGACCGGCACCAAGTACGCTTGCGGCGTCGCGGCATGCGGCGCCTGTACCGTCCATGTCAATGGCGCGCCGATGCGCTCCTGCACGACACCGGTGTCAGCGGTTGCCGGGCAGCGCATCACCACCATAGAAGGCCTGCAGTCAAAGGTGGCGAAAGTCGTCCAGGCTGCCTGGGAAAAGCTGGATGTCGTCCAGTGCGGCTACTGCCAGTCCGGGCAGATCATGTCGGCAGTGGCCCTGCTGACAAGCAACGCCCGGCCCTCCGACAAGGACATTGATGATGCCCTGGATGGCAACCTGTGCCGCTGCGCAACCTATCAACGCATCCGCGCCGCGATTCACGAAGCGGCGCGCAACCTGGGTTGAGGACATGGCCATGAACGAACTACGCATTGAAAACCGCAGCCGTCGCGAATTCCTCATCGCCGGAGCCGGACTGACGCTTGCCCTCTGCATGCCTTCCGCCGGCGCCGCTGCGGCGGGTGCCGGCAAACTGCCGGGCACATTCGAACCGAACGCCTTCGTGCACATAGGCACCGACAACCTGGTCACCGTTATCGTCAAGCACCTGGAAATGGGACAGGGTACCTATACGGGCCTGCCGACACTGGTGGCCGAGGAACTCGACGCGGCCTGGGCGCAGATCCGCGTCGAAGGCGCGCCGGCCGATGCCAGGCGCTACAACAACCTCCTGATGGGCACCATGCAGGGCACGGGCGGCAGCACGGCGCTCGCCAACTCCTTCGAGCAGTTGCGTCGCGCCGGTGCCACGGCGCGCGCCATGCTCGTGGCGGCGGCGGCGCAGCGCTGGTCGGTGGCGGTGGACGGCATCTCGGTCGGCCAGGGGGTCGTGCGCCACGCGGCCTCAGGCCGCAAGGCCGGTTTCGGTGACCTGGCCCTGGCAGCGGCTGCATTGCCGGTACCCGAACAGGTCAGCCTCAAGTCGCCCAAGGACTTCGTCTATATCGGCAAGCGGGTGCCGCGCAAGGACAGCAAGGCCAAGATCAACGGCACGGCGCAATTTACCCAGGACGTCAATCTGCCGGGCATGCTCACGGCGCTGGTTGCACATCCGCCGCGATTCGGCGCCACGTTGAAATCTTTTGACGCCGCGCGCTGCAAATCGGTAAAGGGTGTTGTTGATGCATTCGCCATTCCCTCCGGCGTCGCCGTCCTGGCCCGCGACTTCTGGTCGGCCAAGAAGGGGCGCGATGCCCTCGTCATCGAATGGGACGAATCCAGAGCCTTCCGCCTCGGCACCAGGGAAATCGTCCGCCAATATCAGGCATTGCTCGACCAGCCCGGCGCGGTGGCCCGCAACGATGGCGACGCGCAGGGCGGGCTGCGCACCGCGACGAAGCAGGTGACGGCGGATTTCAGCTTTCCCTATCTGGCCCATGCCGCCATGGAGCCGCTCAACTGCGTCATCAGGCTCGGCGCGGATAGCTGCGAGATATGGAACGGCGAACAGTTCCAGACCGTGGACCAGGGCAATATTGCCGCGGTCCTCGGCCTCAAGCCCGAGCAGGTGAAGCTCAACATGCTTTTCGCCGGCGGCAGTTTCGGCCGGCGCGCCTGTACCCACTCCGACTATCTCGTCGAAGCCGCCCACATTGCCAAGGCCAGCGCCGGCCGGACACCGGTGAAGCTGGTATGGACACGCGAAGACGACATGCGCGCCGGCTACTACCGGCCGCTTTACCTGCATCGTCTGACGGCCGGCCTGGACGCGCAGGACAAGGTGACGGCATGGACCCATCGCATTGTCGGTCAGTCGATCATCGCCGGTTCGCCGTTCGAGGCCTTCATGGTCAAGGACGGCGTGGACCACAGCTCGGTAGAGGGGGCCGCCAGTCTCCCGTATGCGATTCCCGGCATCAGCGTGGACCTGCATTCACCGAAGCTCGATGTACCCGTGCTGTGGTGGCGTTCCGTCGGGTCGACGCATACGGCGTTCGCCACCGAAGTATTTCTCGACGAACTGGCTCACGCCGCGGGCAAGGATCCGCTGCAGATGCGGCGCGGCCTTCTCGCGGGCCATCCGCGCCACCTTGGCGTGCTTGAGCTTGCGGCCGCAAAGGCCGGTTGGGACAAGCCGCTGGCAGCAGGAGCGGCCGGGGAAAAGCGCGGCCGCGGCATTGCGGTTCATGAATCGTTCCACAGTTTTGTTGCCCAGGTAGCGGAAGTGACGGTGCGCGCCGACGGCAGTTTCCACGTCGATCGCGTTGTCTGCGCCGTCGATTGCGGCATCGCCGTAAATCCCGACGTCATTCGCGCGCAGATGGAAGGCGGCATCGGCTTCGGGCTTACGGCGGCGCTGTACGGGGAAATCACCTTCAACGAAGGCCGCGTGGAACAATCCAACTACACCGACTACCCGTTGCTGCACATCCGCGAGATGCCCCGCATCGAGGTGCATATCGTGGATTCGCAGGCGCAGCCGACAGGCGTTGGCGAACCCGGTGTCCCGGTTATCGCCCCCGCGGTGGCGAATGCCTTGTTCGCCGCGACCGGCCGGCGCTTGCACAAGCTGCCGCTGCGCCTCACCTGACGGCCAATTGCCTGACTGCTGGTGGAGCGGGCAAGGGAGTCGAACCCGCTGCATCAGCCCGGGCCGCCGGGGTAAAAACAAGAGTTTCCAGGCCCGGACAACTTGACACCCCCGCTGCATTCCACAGGACCGGCGGCAAAGCGTATATTCGCAGCCTGATAGACAACCCGGCGTCAAGCGCGCCGGGCATAAGACGCGAGAACCGCGGCCTTGCTGAACATAGCTCACGCCCCGGTGGCAAGAACATCGGCAATCGCAAATTCAGACCCGGAGAGCCCATCATGTCGAGTACCAAGCACGAAAGTTCCAGTCCAACCCGGATGCAAGACCAATCCGTCAAACACCTGATCCAGTGGGGAGATCACCTCTCGGTTGGCAATCCCGAAATCGATGCCCAGCATAAGGAAATATATGAATTCGGGGCGGAGATTTACGAAAGTTGGCGCCACGGTGTGCGGATTGGAGAACTGAGACTCTCCGCCGACAGGCTGTTGAAACTTCTTCGCACTCATTTTCTCTACGAGGAACGACTCCTCGCCGGGATCGGCTACCGCGATATAAAGCAACATGTGGCAGAACATCGGAGCATGCTCAAAGAATTGCAGGACATGTGCAAACACTTCGAAACCCTCAGCGACGACGATGATTCCCCGGGAGGTTCGGTGTTGTCCCCCAACTGGTCAGTAATGCAGTTTATTCTGACCTTTGCCCTTGGGCATGTGATGACCAGTGACATGAGCTACGTTCAGCCTCTCCAGGCTAGCCGCAATTCTGAGCAAGGAACAGCTGGCAGCGTCTGACCCGTTTCCCATAGTCGGCCAGGATTCGAGGATCCTGAAGCTGCTCTGCTTTTGTGGCTGTAAGCTTGCCTTTCGCTGCGTTTCCGACCTTCAGGGCAGAACTATCGCGAACGCATCGCGCACGACTGCCGATGAAAGCCGGTTACAAGCGGCTTACATGTAACCCATAAAGCAAAAAGCCAAACCTCGTGAGAGTCAAGTGAAGCGGGATATGACAAAAACCTAGCCATAAAATGACACATTTGCTGTCGTTCTCCGACAGCTCGGCGGGCGACCCGCCCGTAGGTAGCAGCAATGGTGCAATGCGGAGGGAAACAAATTTGGCGCGATCATTACGCCGGTTTTTCTTCTCGGTGAGTCTAGCCACAAAATCTATAATTGACCCACCATGATTGAACTTCTGCTCAACCCTGCCGTCTGGATTGCCTTCTTGACGCTGACCGCGCTGGAACTGGTGCTCGGCATCGACAACATCATCTTCATCTCCATCCTGGTCGACAGGTTGCCGCGCGAGAAGCAGGAACTCGCCCGGCGGATAGGACTTTTCCTTGCGATGTTCATGCGCATCGGTCTGCTGCTGGTGTTGTCTTGGATCGTCGGGCTGACCACACCGGTCTTCACGGTGTTCGGCCAGGATATTACCGGGCGCGACCTGATCCTGATTTCGGGAGGACTGTTCCTGATCTGGAAGAGTACCGGTGAGGTGCACCAGCTTCTCGAGGGCGAGGAGGGCAACTCGTTGCGTAAGGGCGCCGCGACCTTTGCCGGCGTAATAGCCCAGATCATGGTGATCGACCTGGTCTTCTCGCTTGATTCGATCATCACCGCCGTGGGCATGGTGAGCGAGGTCACGGTCATGATTGCTGCGGTCGTCGCGTCGGTGGCCCTGATGGTTATGTTTGCCGCGAGCATCGGCCACTTCGTCTCCAATCATCCGACGATCAAGATGCTGGCATTGTCCTTCCTCGTTGTCGTCGGCGTCGTGCTGATCGCGGATGGTTTCGGGCACCACGTGCCGAAGGGTTACATCTACTTCGCCATGGCCTTTGCGGTCGGCGTCGAAATGTTAAACATCCGCATGCGCAAGAAGTCCGTGAAGCCCGTGGAACTGCGCGAGCCTTATGTCCGGGAACGTGCTTAACGCTGGCGCCGGGCCCAACTCCCCGCGCGCCGGAAATAGCAGCAAGACCAGCCGCATAGCGGGGCAATTGCTAATCTGCTCGAGCGGCAGGTGTTTGGCCGATTGTATGCAATGGGTATTACGCTCGAAAACGGCCGCACGACTCCCATGAAACAATCCGGCTTGAAGAAATGAGGTCGCTATGCGTTACGCCATCGTAATTGAAAAAGCCGAATCAAATTACTGTGCCTATGTCCCCGACTTACCAGGGTGCATCGCTACAGGTGCAAACATTCAGCAGGTCGAGGCGGAAATTCGTGAAGCCATCGAGTTCCATATAGACGGTTTGCGCGAAGACGGAAGCCCTTCGATGGCAGAGCCGTGATCTGAAGAAAAGGTCGAATATCGGCTTTACCGCCACGAATATTCATTGATCAGCGGGCGCAATCGACCCGACGTCACCTAGATCGGCTTACAGCGCAATCGGCTGCAAAGCAGCGGGAGCGGCCACTGGCCCTGGCTAAATCTACTTCCGCATCCGGCCATCAGGAGACAGTCAAGCCGCTCCTCCATAGCCGTCATTCAATCGCGCAACCGTTCTCCATGATAGTTTGTGCGGCGTTTCTCGCGGAAATAGCGTAGCGCCTTCTGACTACTTATCCCGCTGCGGATCACCGATCGTTAGGGTGGTTTGTTTCAGAGGGACAAACTTATCGGCCAGCTTCAATCCTGCTGCGATTTGTTGTGGCGTCATTGTTTTTTCCAAATCTTGCATTTCTGTCACAGCCTTGGCGCGGTTATTGGGTGCGTTTTTAAAATTCTTCACCGCCAGGAGCCACCATCGATATGCCTCCACCACGTCGCGGCCTACGCCAATGCCCTTGGTGTAGCACTCCGCTAAGCTGAGATACGCCGTTGGTTCCCCTTGCATTGCGGAACGGGTATACCAGTGAATGGCATCGCCGAATGACTTCGAAACGCCCTCGCCGGTCTCATACATATCCCCGAGATTATTTTGCGAACCTGCCAATCCGGCCTCGGCAGCACGCCTGTACCAATTGAATGCATCAGTAGCAGTTTTGCCTGGAACTTTTCCGGGGCGAAAGAAAAATGCGAGAGTGTGCATGGCAAGAACGTGGCCCTGCTCGGCAGCTCGTTCGAGATAAATGATCCCCGTGGAGAAAGTGTTAGCGTCAGTCTCTTGGTACGTTAATGCATGCCCGATATGGTATTGAGCTTCCGGGTTGCCAGCTTTCGCAGCTTCCACTAGTTCAGCAAGTGCCTTTTCTTCGGCGTCTGTAACTTCCCCCGCTACAACTGGATGTGTAGTTCCAAAAACTCCAAAGTAGACCAGCAGTACCGCCAAGATTCGCTTCACTTTTTCGCGCTCCTGTTGTCGTGTAAAACTGCATTGCGCAAAGGTCATCATGCCGTGATAACGTTGTCATTGGGAGATTTTTAAATGGACGGGGCATGGCGGGTCACTTAGACATGGCTTTCGTGCGTCATCTCCTTGAAAGTCAGAGATCTCAATTCGTTATGGAGAATACGTACGTTGCCTGAAGCTGCATTGGCGACATATTGAAGAGCGCATGGCAGGACTCGCAACCGATCAGCAAAGTCTTACCCATTTCTGGGTGCGAATGGATCGCCTGACGCAGAACGAATGGGAGGACTTTTATCGATGCGTCAGGGCCGCTCTGTTACGTTGTCCCGCACCAGAGCTTTCTGGTCTACCGGATCGTCGCGAGAACTACATAGATGAGTTTTTCACAGAAAAGCTGTTCTTCCGGGCACAACGCACCAATGAATCTGGGATCCAGACAATTTCAGGTGGAGCACTGTGTACTTTCTTCCGACGGTACCTCATCGACCAGCTTCGCGGCTATCAAAGAACTGCTCTTACGGAGAAAGATGGCCTCGAGCGGTTGCCCAACGTTGAAGATGGGGCCGACGACGAGACCACCGTCAGCGAGTTCCTTTCCACGAATGGTGGACACGAAGTCTTGCGGCAACGTGTGGTTGATTTTTTGGCGACGCTTGAAGACTGGGGGTTGTTAATGTTGCGGGGCCATTTCTGTGCAGACGATGACGCCATTCCTATGTCCGCGTTATGCAAGGGTATCCCGTCCTATCACTACAAGGCCCAGAAACTAGGCATCACCGTAAATCGAAGTTTGGTAGAGATGCATGGATACGAGCACACGCTCATCGGCAAGTGGATAGTCGGCATGGGCGTCGATGTAATTCCGCAAAACTCGCCCGTTATCCAGTTTCTACTTGGTGCGATCTGTCTCGAAGCGGCGGCCAAAGTCGAAGGCGCTGAATGATGAACCGAAATCCTCCGATCACTGTCATTCGTCAGCGCTTCGATAGCGCTACTGAACAAGAGAAGTTCGCTGGAGCAGAACTAAACCAGCGAAATTGCAGTGATTGCCAGTCACCGGCGGGAACTGACGTATCGGTCGCGCTCTCTCAACTGTTCAGCCAACGGCAGGCGGCGAGGGATGCGGCATTCCCCTCAGCGCCAACGCCCGGTGTAATCGTCCGAATCTCTCCAGATTATCAAACTACATCGCCGCGGGCTTCCACTGAGACTCTTGCAGTGCTGCTCGATGCCGAAATTACCGCCGGCAAATGGCGCGGCTGGCTGGTAGGACGTGATCCAGGCTATGCCTGCGAATGGGACCTGATTCTTGGTCCGGAAGACGAGCCTCGTGATCCTTCATGCCAGGTTGTACAGGTGTGGAACCCTGTCTCTCTGGTGGTTGAACATGCAGATCGAGGTTTGGCTCTGCTTCCGGCAGACCGTCTGGCTGTCGTATGTGCGCTATCGCAGGACTTCACACAATCGAAGATGTCCAAGCCCATTGACGACCATCGAATGGGAGTCATTCTGGCAAGGGAACTGACTGACGGTACGGGGGTGGTAACGGGCACACCCATCACGGATCCAGCCGATCCTCGGCGTGAGTATCAGCAACTCTATCGCGATGCGGCGCTCCAGATAAGTCAGCGGCCAGCAGTCCAGCAAACCGTGCCGAATCGCAGCGGGACGGAACCCACCGGCTTTCTAAGCTGGATCGAGTCGATTTTCGGACTTCCGGGAAGATTGAAGCTAGTCCCGGTAGCCTTCGCAGTCGGACTCCTGATTGTGCCGATAGTCGCGTTCCTCGTCATGCATCAGAACCATGAGCAGGACGCAACTGGCAGCTACGTATCGGGCGGCGCTTTCCAGGAAATTCGCGTCGAGCACCCTGAGGAAACCTCCCGCAAACTGGAAGCAACCCTGCGCACAGCCGGTACAACACCAGAAATCAGTTATGAATCGGGTGGTGTGATCATCCTTGAAGCCGACCTCAAACCGCTTACAGAAGAGGTCAGGAAAAGTATTCTCGCAACCCATCGGCTTTCCATCCCCACTGACCACCAACTGCGGGTGATGATCGTGCCAACGATTACTCCGGCCTCTCCGCGCTGAGCCACATGCCTGTGTCTGCCCGCTTTTCAAAGTACGTTACCAAGCATCTTCTAGTGGGACTCGTACTCATCCCGATGATGTCACTTGCCGGCGAGGCCAGTGATCCTATGGCTTTGCTTGGGAGGCCACTCCCAGATGTTGCTGTGGGTGGAGCTATCTCGCCAGATTCATTTTCAGATGCAGAGCTTGACGAACTTTTCGATGTTCCCGCTGCTCGCAGCCTTGATATCCTGCTTTCAGCAGAACCCAAGGGCCGAAGCATTCGTGGTGGCAAGGGAATCGACATCAACCGTCGTGTCGCACCGGCCACCGTGTTCTTGCAGCAGGGTGCTCATCTGTGTTCAGGTACGCTGGTCGGTACAGAGGGCCGCATTCTGACGTGCTGGCACTGTGTGCGTAGCGGCGGAGACATTCTTGTACGTCTTCATCCAGACGTGACTCAACGTCCTCTCACCCGTGCTCGCCTGTTGCGTGCCGATCCTGGGCGGGATTTGGCACTGCTACAACTGGCTGAAGTGCCACCGCAGATCAATCCTTTGGAACTTGGGCGTGCTACCGATATTGAAGTCGGTACGGACGTTTATGCCGTCGGTCACCCGAGCGGGCTGGCTTGGTCCCTCGTCAAAGGCATGGTGAGCCAAATTTACGAAAAGCGCATCTGGAACTTCGAGCAAAACCGCCATGAGGCAGAAGTCATCCAGTCCCAGATTCCCTTATATCCTGGAAATTCCGGTGGGCCTCTGGTGACGGATCATGGCTTATTGATTGGTGTCAATGCTGCCCGCAGGGAAAACGAATCCTTCACCTTTGCTATTTCAATTTCGGAAGTACGAAGCTTTCTCGGTGGCGAGGCCGCAGCACCGGAACTCCCGACTCGGGCGGCTCAATCTTGCAAGCGTCGCAAACTAGCCGAGGGACGCAATGCTGAGAACAACGCCAGCGTTGCCCTTTACGATACGGATTGCGATGGTAAAGCTGATACTGCGTTGATTGTTCCCGACGATGCTCTGCGGCCACTCACGGTTGCTCGTGCGGGCGAGGGTGGTGAGCAGATCAATGTAGTGCGTTCTGGACGGGACGGGCGGCACAGCATCCGCAACTCGCCGCGTCTGGCGGAAACCGCAGATGAATTGCGTGCCATGGGCAAGACCCTCAAGGCCGGCCCGAATTCGATTTGGTTGCAGGAGAATGCAACCGAGACCCGCGTCAAGGGTATTGATTTGTCGAAGTACCGGACGATTGCGTTTGCCACCCATGGTGCAATGGCCGGTGATATTGGGGGCGTGGGTGAAGCGGGCCTGATCCTCACCCCACCGAAGCAAGGCACCCTCGAAGACGACGGCTATCTTTCCGCCAGTGAAATTGCCAAATTGAAGCTCAATGCGGACTGGGTCGTGCTATCAGCCTGCAACACGGCGGCAGCGGATGGTACGCCCGGTGCAGAAGGATTATCGGGGCTTGCGAAAGCGTTCTTTTATGCAGGTGCCCGTTCTCTATTCGTCTCGCACTGGCCGGTAGCATCAGATGCGACCGTACCGCTCACCACCAGCATGTTGCGGGAATACGAAGCCAACCCCGGGCAAGGCAAGGCCGAAGCCCACAGGAAGGCGATGATGGCGCTGATGGCCACTCCGGATCATCCGGAATACGCGCATCCGATCTTCTGGGCACCGTTTGTGATTGTTGGCGAAGGGGCTAGGTAGAACTCCAATGAGCATATGCTTTTGCTCGGTGCGCCAATTGCACCACGCGGCGCACCACTTTCTTGTGGCGCTGGTGTTGGCTTCGGTCGTGCTGATTCTTGAATACCACGGCATGCTCAACTGGCTCGATACCGTTTCGCTTCGCGCCGTAGGTTCGATTCATGCTGATGAAAGGGCGGCCTCAAGTTTTGACCCCAAGGATGCTCCAATTCCGCTACTCATCGGCGACGAGTATTTTGAAACTGCATTCCGGCAAGAATCGCCGCTGGATCGGCGTGAGCTTGCGCGTCTAATCGGTCGCATTCTCCACGAGCGTCCTGCCGTACTTGCAATCGACCTTGACCTTTCACCGGGGCCGAACGGGTCACCCGGCAATGCAGGACAAGACGAACTGGATACGCTATTGATCCGCTATTCAAAAGATGAGAAGGTGCCGATTGTTCTGACGACCCCATTCCCTGTCGTGGCCAATGCCTTGTTCGCGGCAAAACATGCCTGGCTGGCAAAACTGTGCGCCGGTGGCATACGTCTCGGCTATCCGCAGATTGTGCTCTCGCAGGGTTTAGTGATGCGCTATACCTACCGGCAACCATCACTTGGTTTGGTGGCAAGCGGTGTCGGCCCCGAAGCCAAAACAGCACCCCATGGCGACGGCGATCTTTGCGCGGATGTTCTGGCCGGGCCAGACAAGGCAGTGTTCCTGAGCAAGGCGTTCCAACCCGAGAGCATCTTTGGCGCAGACGATCTTCGCGGTCAGCGGCCGATCAACCCCGACTACCTACGCAAGGGAGGAACCTTGCAGCGCGTGATCCGGGGCGACAATATTGATGCCGCTTTGTCGGGACTGGGCAATCGCCCCGTATTTCTCGGCAGTCAGTTCGATTCGCGTGATGAATTCCTGACCCCCTACGGCCCCCAAAAAGGGGTGGTGATACACGCCGCCACGTTCTATAGCGAGCGACGCCCGACAAATACTGTGACGCATGGCATCGCTGTTCTGCTTGATCTCGCATTTGGTGTTGCTGCCGGATTCCTGTTTGGTGCCGTCTGGCAGCGCACGAATGCGGCGTCTGCGATGCACGGCACTGAAGTCTTATCGTTTCAGCACTGGCTGGCTGCTCGGATTTGGCTCGCTGCCGCCTTCGGTTTGCTTGTACTTTGGCTGGTCATGCTGTTTTATGCTAGTGCATGGTTGCTGACACATGATCTTTGGAACAACCCAGGGCCGATGGTCGTCGGCGTGTTTGTTAAGACGCTGTTGGCAAGCCGCGTAGGGCTGCGCGACGACGAACACCGGGCGAAACCGACTGTGGGTGGCGCAAAGGCGGCATTGATGCGAAATGCAGACTGGCTACTTTTGTCGCCGTTTGTAATTTGGGCTGGAATTCTACTTTTCGGACACTGAGGCGATCGAGATGAAATTGCTGTCGGCATTGGCGCTCGCTACCTCATGGATTGGGGTTGTCCACGCGGGAACGGGCTGCGTCATGATCGGGCATGGTGAGGCGCGTATTCACGTTGAGGGACAAGACCGCAGTCCGCCGGTGCGCTTTGCCGACTGCGATGGTGTCAAGGTTGTTACTGGCACCGTATCGGCCTGCTTTATGAGTGACAGAAATGAGCGTACCTGCAGGACGCTTAAAGCGGGCGATACCTTCGATGCAGTAGCTTTCGCTGCACATCCCGGAGCGGGCTCCGGGGCGTTTCGCTCCACGTTGGCTAGCCTGTTGAAAGGAGATCCGCAAACGCGTATCGGTCAGACACGTGCAGAGAGGCCGACTCCGGGGTTCCCATACAAAAATGTTCTCGCTCCCGACGGGGGGCTGGTGATCCGCCTTCAAACCGAGAAGGCGCAGAAAGTGAAGTCGCTTCGACTAGCCGCCATCGGGATCGTTTCCTCAGACCTGCTCCTGACGCCTACCAACGGGCAGTTTGTTGTTCCGGCATCAGCTCTATCCCGAGGAACAGAATATGCGTGGGAGGCAGTCGGTGACGATACCAAGATCAGAGGTCGGTTCAGGGTTGCATTGGCGAGCGAAGTCGAACAAATTAAACTGGCGGTTGCCCCTTTGGTGGCTGATGACTCTCTGGATGAAGTCAGTCGCCGCGTGTTGTTGGCCGAATTCTATTTTGAGAATGGCTACGCTTTCGACGCCGCAGAACTAATGGCGCCACTGATCAGGCAATAGCCAGAAATCAGGTATCCATACCCGGTAGAGCTAGCCGCAAGAATTGCTGTGAAAACCGTCATGCCGTCGTCACGGAATTTTCCGGCAATTCAGGAGTTCGTATTTTGCTGCTTCTCGTCCAAGGACCTAATCATCTACGAAGGCGTTCTCAGTCAATTGGAGGCTTGATCTGTTGGTTCTACTTGCTGGTCAGCGGCTTCTTTTCTAAATCCCTACCGTCGGCTCAGGGCACGAAGGAGACGTCGGGTCGAAAAGACTGAGCGGCCGGATTCAGTCTGTTTGAGTCATCGCCAGGCAGATGCTCGGCCACCAGGTTTCTGCCTTGAGTACCCGGCCGCCAGTGTCGGCTTCAGAGCATCCAAACTAATGCACGGGCTCGTCCAGATCTACGCCGCCAACACCTCTTACCATTCCGAGTATTGCTAAGCGGGTTACAAGGTTAAATAGGCACAGTCGCCTTCTGCTCTTGCGATGCGGCTGAACTCAGGATCGCTTGGTGCTGTCGCTCTTAGCTTCGGTCTTAGCTTCGGTCTTAGTTTCGGTCTTGCCTTCGCTCTTGGCTTCGGTCTTGGCTTCGGTCTTGGCTTCGGTCTTGGCTTCGGTCTTGGCTTCGGACTTGGCTTCGGACTTGGCGTCGGGCTTGCCTTCGGGCTTGGATTCAGTCTTGGCGTCGGGCTTGGATTCGCTTTCCGCGTCGGACGACTTAGCGCCGCCCTTGAAGTCAGTGACGTACCAACCGCTACCCTTGAGCTGAAAGGCGGGAGCGGTGAGTTGCTTAACGAAGCTCTCGGTCTTGCACTCGGGGCATGTAGTCAATAGCGGATCAATGACTTTCCGCATGACATCCTTCTCAAAGCCGCAGTCGGTGCAGCGATAGGCATAGATCGGCATGGAAATTCCTCTTAATGCGAAGACCCGCAGTTTGATGCATATGAGGGCGGTCTCCGAAATTTCGATAGATCAGTCGACTTGATGCAGCGCCTGTACTTCCCACCCTTGGTTGCGATCTGGCGCATTTCTTCGCGGGGATGATGGCGATCGCAGTGGTGGCAGTAGCCGGGTGCAGAAGATGGCATCGGAGAAAGTCGGATGGATGTCGGGCGGGATGGGTTCGTATTGACCGCCAATGCCTACCATCTGCCTACTGGACGCCAATAAAGCAAAAAGCCAAACCTTGTGAGTTTGGCTAGATGCTTGGTATCACTTGGAGCGGGTGAAGGGAGTCGAACCCTCTTCATGAGCTTGGGAAGCTCAGGTAATGCCGTTATACGACACCCGCGTCGGAGAGGAATTCTAGCAGCCTGTCACCGCTACATCAAAACGATGTCGAACTGCTCCTGCGTGTAGCCGCTCTCGGCGTGAAGCGATATCGGCAGGCCGATGAACTCGGACAGCATGGCCAGCGCCTGGGATTCTTCTTCGAGAAACAGGTCGATCACCGCCGGCGAGGCCAGTACGCGCATTTCGCGTGCCGTGAACTGGCGCGCCTCGCGCAGCAGTTCGCGCAGCACCTCGTAACACACGGTCTGCGCGGTCTTCACCTCGCCGCGTCCGCCGCAGGTGGGGCAGGGCTCGCACAGCACGTGGGCCAGGCTCTCGCGGGTGCGCTTCCTGGTCATTTCGACCAGGCCGAGCTGGGTGAAGCCGGAAACGGTGATACGGGTATGGTCGCGTGACAGCGCCTTGTTGAATTCCGCGAGCACGGCGGCCTTGTGTTCTTCATCTTCCATGTCGATGAAGTCGGCGATGATTATGCCGCCGAGATTGCGCAGCCTGAGCTGGCGGGCGATGGTCTGCGCCGCTTCCAGATTGGTCTTGAAAATGGTGTCGTCGAAATTGCGCGAGCCGACGAAGCCGCCGGTGTTCACGTCGACCGTGGTCATCGCCTCGGTCTGGTCGAAGATCAGGTAGCCGCCGGACTTGAGATCGACGCGGCGCGCCAGGGCTTTCTGGATTTCATCCTCGACGCCGTGCAGGTCGAACAGCGGCCGTTCGCCGGTGTAATGCATGAGGCGGCCGCTCACCTGCGGCACATATTCCTGGGCGAAGCTCTGCAGTTTCTGGAAATTCTCGCGCGAGTCGATGATGACGCCCGTGGTTTCACTGGTCACCAGATCGCGCAGGACGCGCTGCGCCAGCGTCAGGTCGTGATGCAGCAGGGTCGGTGGCAAAGCGCCGATGCTGCGGCTCTTGATCTCGCTCCAGATGCGGCGCAGGTAGGCGATGTCGGCGGCCAGTTCGGCGGCGCTGGCATCGACGGCAACCGTGCGCAGGATGTAGCCGCCGGGTTGATCGGCCGGCAGCAGAGCCTGGATGCGGGCGCGCAGCTTTTCGCGCTCGGCTTCTTCGCCGATGCGCTGCGAAATGCCGATGTGGCTGTCCTGCGGCAGGTGCACCAGCAGCCGCCCGGCGATGGAAATCTGGGTGGTAAGCCGCGCCCCCTTGGTGCCGATCGGCTCCTTTTGCACCTGCACCGTAAGCGACTGGCCCTCGCTGAGGATGCGCTCGATGGGCCGTGCTTCATGGCCGGCGTGGCCGTTGCTGCCGGAACGTTCGTTCCAGATGTCGGCCACGTGCAGAAAGGCGGTGCGTTCCAGCCCGATGTCGATGAAAGCCGATTGCATGCCGGGCAGCACCCGCACCACGCGGCCGAGGTAGACGTTGCCGACGATGCCGCGCCCCTTGGTCCGCTCGATGTGCAGTTCCTGCACCACGCCCTGCTGCAGCATGGCGGCGCGGGTTTCCTGCGGCGTGAAGTTGAGGAGGAATTGTTCTGTCATAGCGGATAGCCGAACTCGCGCAGCAACAGCGCGGTTTCGCACAGCGGCAGCCCGACGATGCCCGAGTGCGAGCCGCGGATCTCTTCAACGAACATCGCGGCACGGCCCTGGATGCCGTAGGCGCCCGCCTTGTCCATCGGTTCGCCGCTGTGCACGTAGCGGCGGATCTCGTCGGCGGCAAGCGGGCGGAAGCGCACCTCGCTGACCGACAGGCGCTGTTCGACGCGCTCGCCGCGGGCCATGGCGATGGCCGTCAGGACACGGTGGCTGCGGCCGGAAAGACGCGCCAGGATCGCCTCTGCATCGGCTTCGTCGCGCGGTTTGCCGACGATTTCACCATCGACGTCGAGTGTCGTGTCGGCCGCCAGCACCGGACGTGCGACGATCGCCCGGCGGGCGATCAGGCCGGCGCCGAAAACCGCCTTGGCCAGCGCCACGCGCTGCACATAGGCGTCCGGTGTTTCGCCGGGCAAACAGTCCTCGCTCACTTCCTCGTCTTCGCGCGGCGGCAGGCGGAACAGCAGCAGATCGAAGCGCACGCCGACCTGCGTCAGCAACTCGCGGCGGCGCGGACTTCTCGATGCAAGGTAGATGCGCGGATCGATCATGGTTGGAAACCCTTGGCGACAGGACTATCGGGCAGTGCTTCAGTCACGGTGATAGGGGTGACACTTGATCACGCTCGAGGCGCGGTACAGCGCCTCGGCGAGGATCACCCGCACCAGGGCATGAGGCAGGGTCAGGCTGGAAAGACGCATGGTTTCGTGGGCCGTGTTCCTGATGCGGGCATCGAGTCCGTCGGGACCGCCGATGATGAAGGCAACATCATCGCCGCTCGCCATCCATTTTGCCAGACGCTCCGCCAGTTGCCGCGTCGTCGGCGCATCACCGTGTTCGTCCAGCGCTATGCGGCGGCAGCCGCCGGGCAGTTGCGCCTCGATGCGCGTTGCTTCCAGCGCCATCATGGCTTCTGCGGTCTTGCCGGAAGTACGGGGCTCGGGCCGGATCTGCAGCAGTTCCAGCGCCAGTTCGCGCGGCATCCGCCTGGCGTACTCGGTCCAGCCGGCCACCACCCAGTCCGGCGGCCGCTGCGACACCGCGGCGACAAAGACCTTCAAGGCCGGAAAACCTACCGCGGAGGCGCAGAGGCGCAGAGGTTTCGCAGAGAAGAAGAAAAAGCCATGGGGTTTCTCTGCGTCGAATTTCTCTGCGACTCTGCGCCTCTGCGGTGAAGATTTGCCCGCATCATTCCTCGGCAACCTTTTTCCTGCGTTTGGGCACGACCTTCCACAGTTCTTCGAGGTTGTAGTAGGCGCGCACGACGGGTTGCATGACATGCACCACGATGTCGCCGAGATCGACCAGCACCCATTCGCCGGATGCCTCGCCCTCGACGCCGATCACCTGGCCGCCGGCCTCCTTGACCTTGTCATGGACGTTCTTCGCCAGACTCTTGACATGGCGATTGGAATCGCCGGTGGCAATGATGACCCGGTCAAACAGCGCGGAAATCTTGCTGGTGTTGAGTATCTCGATATCCTTGGCCTTGATGTCTTCAAGGGCAGCGACGGCGATCTTCTGAAGTTTTCTAATGTCCATGCGGAGTCCGGTAGATCTGATGTGAATGAATATAGTCGAGAACGGCGTCGGCGACCAGATAGCGTACGCTGAGCCCCATTTCCAGCCGCCGGCGGATCGCGGTGGCTGAGATTTCCAGTGCGGTTATGGCAAAAGGCACGATGCGGCCGGCGGGTGCTGCGGCGAGATCGGCGGCCTCGCCGCGACGGGCGGCAAATTCGCGAGCGAGTGGCGCATCGCCGGCAGCAGCAATCAATTCATGCCCCGGCCTGGTCGCCACGGCGATGTGGGCCAGTTCGAACAGGTCGCGCCAGCGCTGCCAGGCCTCAAGCCGGGCGAAGGCGTCGGCGCCCAGCAGCAACACCAGCGGGCGCTGCGGGCCGTGCAGCCGGCGCTGGCGTTCCAGCGTGTCGACGGTGTAGCTCGGCCCGGCCGCGCCATCCGTCACTTCGCCGGCATCGACGCTGAAGCCGGGCTCGGCGGCGACCGCCCGCTCCACCATCGCCAGCCGCTGCGCGGCGGTGCCTTGCGGCGCGGCGCGCAGGGCCGGGCTGCCGGCGGGGATGAAGCACACACCGGCCAGACCCAGCGCCTCGCGCGCCTCCATGGCCAGACGCAAGTGGCCGACATGCAGCGGATCGAAGCTGCCGCCGAAAAGTCCGAGAACTCCCTGCCCCGGCTCACTCATCGGTGGTGAGCGGCGCCTCGAACACGTCGCGATACGACAGGTAGACGCTGGCCACCATGGTCGGTGCCAGCACGAAAATCAGCATCATGCGCAGCGCAATCGAGAGTACGGCGAGCAGCGCCGGAGAAATCATGCCGGCGACAAGGAGGATCAGTCCCGGCAATACCGCGCCGGTGAGAATCAGTACCAGGCCGTACATGGTGAAAGCGCGCCAGTTGCGCCAGCTGGCGATAAAGCTGAAGAACAGCGACTTGCCGGCACCGATGCCATTCCAGGCAGTCAGCAGCGGCGCGAACCAGAAGGCCATCAACATGGGTGAAGCCAGCAGCAGAATCACCGCGAGATCGCCGGCGAGCGCCATGGCCTCCTCCGGATCGATGCCGTCGCTGATATTGATCGGTTCGCCCAGCGCAACGCCACCCAGCACCAGCAGGCTCGATCCCACCAGGTGCATGCCGCCGAGACGCGCCAGTCCGCTGCGCTGGGCGCTGATGCCGGTCCACAGGGTGTCGCCTGCAAACACCTGGCCACGCTCGATTGCGCGGCAGCCATTGGCCAGCACCACGGTCAGGGTCGGCAACACCAGGGGCAGCAGGAAGGGGCCGACTTGCGGGATCAGGTTGGCCACGATCACCGTCAGCAGATAGCCGAAGGTAAGCGCCGTCATCAGCGGCGGATGGCGGCGGAACAGGGAAAAACCGGCCAGCAGCCAGAGCACGCCGTGACGGGCCGGGAGGCGGCGCGCGTCCATCAGTCGCGTCGCGCCTGAAACTCGACCGGCTGCGACGCAGCGGCGGCGAAAGCCGGCGCGTCGAAGGCGATGTCGCCTTCCGCATCGGGGATCCCGGTCGCCTTGAGGCCGGCAAAATCGAACAGGCCGGCGTCCAGCAGATGCGAAGGCACCACGTTGCCGAGGCTGCGGAACATGGTCTCGATGCGTCCCGGGAAGCGCTTCTCCCAGTCCTGCAGCATCTGCTTCACCTGCTGGCGCTGCAGATTCGGCTGCGAACCGCACAGGTTGCAGGGGATGATGGGAAAGGCGCGGACCTCGGCCCAGGCGGCGAGATCGCTCTCGCGGCAATAGGCGAGCGGGCGGATGACGACGTTGCGGCCGTCATCCGACACCAGCTTGGGCGGCATGGATTTCAGCTTGCCGGCGAAGAACATGTTGAGGAACAGCGTTTGCAGGATGTCGTCGCGATGATGGCCGAGGGCGATCTTGGTCGCCCCCAGTTCGCCGGCGACGCGATACAGGACTCCCCGGCGCAGACGCGAGCAGAGCGAACAGGTGGTCTTGCCCGCTGGAATCAACCGCTTGACAATGGAATAGGTGTCCTCGTCCTCGATGTGGAACGGCACACCGATCCCGCGCAGATAGTCCGGCAGCACGTCGGCGGGAAACCCCGGCTGCTTCTGGTCGAGATTGACCGCGACGATGTCGAAGTCGATCGGCGCATGCTGGCGCAGGAACAGCAGAATATCCAGCATGGCGAAGGAGTCTTTGCCGCCGGAAAGGCAGACCATGACCTTGTCGCCGGGCTCGATCATGTTGAAGTCGGCAATCGCCTGTCCCACCTGGCGGCGCAGGTACTTGGCCAGTTTGTTGGCCTCGAATGCGGCTTTCTGTGCCTGCCTGGCAGTCGGCGCCGTGCCCGGGTTTGCGGTCAGCGGTGCGTTCATAAATGCGCGGTACGTCCGCCGTCGACGTTGATCACCTGCCCCGTGACATAGGGAGCATCGAAGACCAGAAACTTCACCGTGCGTGCGATGTCGGCCGGCGCGCCGACTCGCTTCAGCAGGGTGTGATCGACGATGGCCGCACGTTCGGCAGCTGAAAAATCGGTCTGGCTCTGCGGCCATTCGATGGCACCCGGCGCCACCGCATTGACCCGCACCTGCGGGCCGAGTTCGAGCGCCAGGGCACGCGTCAGTCCGAGCAGGCCGGCCTTCGCCGCACAGTACAGCGGATAGCCCTTGAGCGGACGCTCGGCGTGAATGTCGGTGATGTTGATGATGCAGCCGCCGCTGCGCGCCAGATGCGGCGCCGCGGCCTGCGCCAGAAACAGCGGCGCCTTGAGGTTGGTGCCGATCAGGTCATCCCAGGCCGCCGCATCGACAGCGCCGAGTCCGCTGGCGAAGAACGAGGAGGCGTTGTTCACCAGTGCATCAAGCCGGCCGAAACGCGCCACCACCGATTCCACCAGTCGCGGCAGCGCTGGCATGTCCAGCAGATCGGCGGTGAAGGCCGCGGCGGATTCACCCGCATCGGTCGCCCGTGCCGCATTCAGTTCCGCGGCCAGAGCATCGGCCGCAGCAGCCGAGGAACGATAGTGGATTGCCACGCGAGCACCTGCCGCGTGCAGGCAGCGCGAGATCTCGGCGCCAACGCGGCGGGCAGCGCCGGTAACCAGAACAACGGGGGCATTCGTCATGCGGCGAGTATACCGGCGAGAACCCTCGCTGCCGCAGCGAAGCCGAAACTTGCCGTGACCGCCACCGCCGAGCCGTAACCGGCGCAGGCCAACCCGGCAGCGGCATCGAATCCCTCGCCGGTGTCGCAGGTCGCGGCGGGACGGCGAATCTGCTCGGGGGAAAACACGCAGTCGACGCCGAACTTCTTTTTCGGGTCGCGCGTGAAAGCGAATTCCTTGCGCAGCCGCGCCCTGACTTTCGAGGTCAGCGCATCCTGCGTGGTGCGCGACAGGTCGATGACTTCGATCTGCGTCGGATCGGTGCGCCCGCCGGCGCCGCCGGTGGTGACGATGCGAATCCCGGCGCGCCGGCACCAGGCAATCAGCGCGGCCTTGGCGCGCACCTGGTCGATGGCGTCGATGACCGCGTCACAGGCCGGGATCAGGGTGGCCAGGTTGGTCTCGTCGATGAACTCTTCCACGGCGACTACCACGCAGCCCGGATTGATCAGCGCGATGCGCTCTTTCATGGCCGCGGTCTTGGCCGCACCGAAGGTCGATTCCAGGGCGTGAATCTGGCGGTTGACGTTGGACTCGGCGACATGATCGAGATCGATCAGCGTCAGTCGCCCGATCCCCGAACGTGCCAGCGCCTCGACTGCCCACGAACCGACGCCGCCGATGCCGACCACCGTCACATGCGCCGCTGCAGCGCGTTGCAGCGCGCCGGCGCCATACAGGCGCTCGATGCCGCCGAAGCGGCGTTCGTAATCGGGAGGGGAAGTCACGCAGCGACTGTGCTCGGGAGACAGAACCGGACGGCCGACATACAGATTTTCAGAATCACTTTTCAGAATCACCGGCGGAAGGCAGATCATTATAAATCAATGTGTTGTAGCACCAGCCAAGTCGCTGCACGAATGCATCACCTCGCCGCGAAACCGGGCATTCACATCAGATCACGAGTTGCGACAGTTGCCGGTCCAGGTCCTTTCGAATTCGCTGGCGCCAGGCTGTGCCGGGACATTGCGTTGCTTGCTTATCGACAACTCGCCAGTTGTGCGATTCAGACATCCCTTGGTCGCGGGTTCCGCCGTCGTGCCGAAGCACAGTTGGGTTTCACTGCTTGCAGTTTTGGCATACGTACCCTCAAATCCATCGATTGCAGCGACCTTGACGCTATTGCGTCGAAGCTCGATAAATCCGCCATGTGATTCAATGTCTCGAATATTGCGCGCAAAGTCCGAGATCATTCCATCGCAGGAGAGACGATTGCCACCGTCCTGTGCCGTTGCGTTGGCACTGGCGACAAGCAGCAGGACTAATCCAATGACAGATGGTTTG
This sequence comes from uncultured beta proteobacterium, assembly GCA_903848955.1. Classification (GTDB taxonomy): domain Bacteria; phylum Pseudomonadota; class Gammaproteobacteria; order Burkholderiales; family Rhodocyclaceae; genus Sulfuritalea. The sequence continues at coordinate 9,790 of CAINHS010000129.1, read as the reverse complement.
GCCATGACGGTGCCACGGGTTTTGACGGCAAATGAAATCACAAATCAAAGAAGTTGCACACTCGGCAGCGACCCCATGCGCTTGTCGAAGCTGAAAGTATGGCTACAGCCAAGCTGACCGGCCTTGGCGACAATCAGACAATCGGGAAAGTCGGCACTGCCGGCCTCGAAATAGACCAGGGCACTCTTGACGGCGGCCGGCGATTCAAGGCCGATACCGGCGTTATCGAGCAAGGCGCGCACAGTACGGGCGATATCTGCGCGTGAAAGCTCATAGCTGCGCGCCAGCGTCCAGCAAAGCTCCACCAGAACGATGTCGGAAACGAACAAGCCTCCGTTCTCGCCGGAGTGCCTGTCGAACACGCCCTTGGCACGCCGGGCCTGCGCTTCGTCATCGCGGGTGACGAGCCGGACCAGGACGTTGGTGTCGAGGGCGATCACTTCGGCGCGCGCCTATTGCGTGCGCCGACGGCGGTGGCGATGCCCCGGTCCATCTCTTCGATGCTGCGTGCCTTGATACCCGCCCGATGCACCAGACCGAACAGATTGTCGGCACCGCGGGTCAGCACCCGCACCCGCAAGCTACCGTCGTCCTGCAACTCGAAGTCCAGCCGGCTGCCCGGAGCGATGCCGGTTTTGTCGCGGATTTCCTTGGGAACAGTAACCTGTCCCTTGTCTGTGACAGTCGCCAGCATGAGAGTCTCCAATAGCCGATAGAATTCCGATTAATTGTCATCGGTAAGGACGCGACTGTCAATAACGATTAATAGCATATGTAAGGAATCGAGTTCGCGGGCCGGGTGTCTCGGGGCTGTGGTCCGATTCCCGATGGCCGATCAAATTGCCTACCTTATGTTCCGGGGGTTGACACCACGCCCGACTGAATCTCTTGAAAGCCGGCGCTGGCGATAGGCCGCTTTACTACTGTGCAACAAGCCCCGAGCAATCCACGTCACGAAAACCAAAACACACGGCTAGACAAGCGATTACGTCGATTCCGGATTGGCGACAGATGCTTTTGCTTGGTTACTGCGGATGCCCTGATTGTGGAAAAGATGTTTGCCATGTGATTTCTCCGTTGCGTGATAGGACATACACATATTCACATGGACTTGGATGCGGTCCGACATCTTTGTAATTACTTGATCGACCAATGGTCTTTTTCTATTACTAAAGTGAGTATTGTTGGTCAGATCGAAAGGACTTAGGATTTGGTCAAGGTAATGTTCTGAACTGCTATCAGGGTGCCGTTGATTTTTAACGAGAACCGTTTTCCAAGACATCGATTCGTAAGTGCTAAACATGATCAACGACCACAGTTTCGAGCTATTTGGACCCCTGGCAGCTTCCATTCGTAAGCTGCTTTTTCTTGAATGGGATCCATGCAGCAGCAATCACAATCCTGCGTCCGCCGATCTGTACGACGACTATATCCCCGCCATTCACCGACTCGCCAACAATCGACATCCGATTGAGGACATCGCCGCCTATCTCAACTTTGTCGTGAAGAACTACATTGGCGGGACGCCAGACAAGGAACTGAACCTTGAGGTCGCTGCGAAAATCTTTGCGTTGGCTGAGACTGCGAGACAGCGGCAACCGCAATTCGCATAGCCAGCTTGCGGTCGAGTCATCGATCTGAACGAGGCGATGATGAAGGTGGCGGTCAATCTGATTTAGAGCGTGGCCAGGTTGCCCCAAAAGCAAAGGCCCCGCAAGTCATAAGACAAGCAGGGCCTTCGGTATTACTGGTGGCAGGGACAGAATCGAACTGTCGACACACGGATTTTCAATCCAAGACACTGTCATATTTCCTTCTGACCACCTCGAAGAAACGTAAGAGCTTTTCCCCTTTTGCTGGTCGTTCTGGCCTGCTCACCGAACCTGCTACTGAACCTAACCGGACCATAAGAGTTGCGGCAGGTGAAATAGCGAACAAGCTCAACCCAGTGCGTATGCTGCCCGCCGAACCTTACCGACCTCGGTATGACAGTGGCCGAACCTTGGCCGAACTCAGTTACGCGTGCAACGCTGCATACTCTCTTGGCGAGGGTGTATGCATAGGCAACGCATGCCCTTTGGGGCGCACTGCCTGCCAGCCGAGACAGGCCAACCAGATCGATCGCGGGATTGGCTTCTCTCCGTCGCGGTAATAGATCAACATCCGCCTGGAGATCCCCAAGGCCTCTGCAGCTTGCTCCAGCGTCAGGCCAGTTTCGTGCAGCCATGTCCAGATACGCTCATGGCCAATTCCTCCTGCCTGTTCAACCGCCATGTTGCGCAAGTTATCGGAACCCATGTCAAATTCATCTTCGATCCAGTCGACTGACCGACCAGCAAAACCCTTCTTGGCCTTTATAAACAGTTTCTCGTCCTTTAAAGCAGCAAAGGACTTGGACTTACGGATCAAGTCACCTAGTTCAACTTCGTATGTTTGATCGTCAGCATAGATCAGCCGCAAACGATAGTTGGGCAAGGCCTTTACCGCAGTCAGTACAAAATGGTCTTTACTCATCGTTGCAACTCCTTGAATTTTGCTGCCAGCACGCTTCGGTTCGCTGCAGCCCAAGACAACACGTCGGCGATCTCTCGAACTACCACCTTGCCATAGACAATCTTTAGTTCAGCGATGGTCACCCAAGCCTCACGCCCATCATTCATCAGTACATGAAAATGCGGAGGCGGGTGATCATTAGCGTTGATTCTGACACGACAATTGGGGAATCGTTCGATTACAGGCATGCGTGCATTATAGTGCAACTGTTGCACTCATGGCGGAAAAATGCCCGAACCAAATTGCCCCAGTCCGGGTGGTTGCCTCTACTACGCTGCCCTCGGAAACGAGGTTAAACGACCGGGCTTTCGCCGTGTAACCGACCCTATCAACTACATGCCGACCTTCGGATTGCTCCAAATCTGTCGTAGCGCTCGGCACTTGCTTACCTATCCTGAATGAGGACTTCTACACCCCGTTCGTCCAATCGTATAACCACGGCGACAAGGTCGCAGCCGCTAGCCGTAACCCCAGCCTCTATCCCGTCCCCGCCAAAAAGCAAAGGCCCCGCAAGTCATAAGACAAGCAGGGCCTTCGGTGTTACTGGTGGTGGAGTTGCCTCCTACCTGTGACAACAAATTATATCGCAATCGTAGCCGGTAGGGTGCGGGCTTGATAAGGAGCGTATTGTGGGAGGCTTTTGGGTTGCCGCAATCACCCCACCATTCCTCGGCGAAGGCTGCCCCGGGATCAATTCGATTCCAGCAACCGAAACCTAAAGCGGCTGACCAGTCCACTCCTGTGTATCCGGCTGTGGATCGGCGTGGTAGGTAGCCAACGTTATAAGGGTGCGACACCGTTCTGTTACAGCAAGATTGTCAGCAGAATCAGGCGGCTCATCCGCCTGCAAAATAAAGCCATGAGAAATATGTGCGTGTCCGCAAAATTCGTCTCGCGAGTCCTGAATCGCGGATCCTGCAGATCGTATCTGACTGGCTTGCAATACGGCCAAACCGGCATATTCAATCACCGCGCTACCTCCAGCAATTTCCTTCGCCTTTGCCTTGCAAAAGTTAGTTCCCATGTGAGTCTGTCTGATGACGGACACCTCGTCAGTTCCAGCCTTAGATCTAAACGCAGCAGGCTTGAGCGTTTTTTTGTCCTTCTTCAGATGAGAAGGACACATGACAGCGCGGACGATTTTCTCTTCGTCAATAACGTCAATAGGCAGATCGCACATGACCAGCAATACATATTTTTGTCATCGTATTGGCCACATGCTGAACAGGGAACAGCAAACTTGCCACCAACGGGCCGATGTCGTTACCTATTTGATCTGCAAGACCATCGGCTAAAGCGGGGCTTCCAGAACGCGTTTTTACATAGAAACTGAACTTTGTCTTTCCAATCTCGAAGTGCCCTACCCCTTGGCTACTCTCCCATTCAAACGAAATTGTGCCATTTGGATTGGGAACGATATCGGGCACAGGCGCGCTTCGAAGCAAGACGTCAATTGCTTTAATTGCGTTCTGTTGGGTTTCACTGCTTATTCTTGTAGCTCCATAGCCGTCCCAGTTTTCAGGCATGCTGCCCAACTCATGGATCTTCGCTTTTGCGACTGAAACTTCAGCCCACATAGCTCCATGGGGAAATGCGGTGGCGATCACTGATTGAAACTCAGGAGGCCTCTGCTGATACTGTGACACTAAAGCTGGCGGCGCATTGAAGAATTGAATGTCAGTTGCATTGTGCGGCAAATCTATAGGCATCTCAGGCCTCCGTCCGGGGCTGCATAAGCCCCTCAATCGGTTTAGTCAAATCAAAGAACATTTCGTGAATCACTGCTCTCGCAGCGTTCAATGCAGACATTGCAGACGCTTTGTCGGGCGCTGTCTCAACCGTCGTACCGACCGTAGTATCCATGATGATGGTCACTTCGTTGTTGACCATTCCCTCTCCAATGCCTACGTTCATTGTCATGCCGTTAGGTAGAGGAAGCGATAACTGAATGGCGGGCTTGACGCTTTGCCCCGAAGCAACATGCTTAGAGAGCCCCTCGGGCAAGTCCAATTTGATACCTAGAACATCTCTAACGAAAGCACCAATGTCTCGGCCTTGGGTGAAGTTCGGCCCGAACGCATCAAGGTACCGAAGGCTGATCGATGAAAAAGGAATTGCCGTTTCCGCTTCACTTCTGGTCTTAAGCATTGCTTCTATCCCCGCCTCAACCGTGGGAGAAAAAGCGTCCCACGATTGATATGGTGGAATGGCATTGGCAGAAAACATGCCTGCCCCTGCCTGATAAAGCACTGCCGCGTCCAGATCGGTTGCCTTTCTGTATCGATAGACCGGCTGGAACAACATAAAAGGGAACCCTGTCGGGACTACCCGCTCAGCGCGCTGAAACCCTTGTTGGTAAACCTCACCCCCGAAACGCATAAAAAATTCATCAAGAGCGTTCGTATTTACGGACATGACCGCCATAGGCGTGTTTCCGCCGCCCGCAATTTGCGAAGGCGGCGGCTGAGGATTCCATCGCAACTCTGCGATGATCTCAACAAGCGGCGCGTTTCCGAAGGTCACAGTCATTAGCCCGTCATCTTACACTGCGCAAGCTGCTCCGTGGAGCGCATCTTGACGGTGACTAGGAGAATTGGCCGCGCTACCTTCGGCCGCCGCGCCGAGCTTGCGGTTTGAAGATTTGCCTCCCGAGAGAGGATTCGGAGCATGGCTTGATCGTTGTGGAAGGCGCGGAAAGCATCAGCCACAGCGCTATCAAGGAAGGTGGCCGTGGTCTGCCCGTCAGCCGGATTTGAAACGACTCCATCCGGAATGTCCCTCGACCAGCTCCTGGCAGCTCGAAATCCGCTCACCAGGTGCGAAAAGTATGGCCATGCGTGGTCCAGATGCGCGTCGTCGATGGTGACCATTTTTCCGGTCAACTCGCACTCGACCCGCCCCTGATCGTCCCCGTACTGGACAAATGCCTGTTTCTTGGCTTGGATGAGGTCGAGCGCGACGGCTTGCCGGCAGGCGTTGTAAAAATCCTGCGAACGGCCCTTCGGTTTGCCCTTTACGGCGTCGATGTACGAGAAGTCGGTAGCGCTTCCGTCCTGACGAACAACCCAGAACCCCGAACTGCTCCAACCGGTCCCCGTATTCAGCCGCCGCTCGAAATGTGCGATCTGGCCCGCACCTTTCGTCGGCTCACCGACTGCATCGAGCACCGGGTCATACCGCTCGATGAGCGCTGCGAGGTCGGCATAGTCGCCCTGGTCTGTGATGCATTGACCATCCTGATACCTGTGTAGCAGTGCCTTGAAATGCTCAAGGGCGCTGCTTTGGGTCCGGAAACTCCGGGCACCAATGACGACGGGCTTTGCCATTCTTACTCCTCTATTTCTGGGTCAGTGCAACAGAATGAACGCAACCATGACGATCAGCACACCCCTTTATCGACCTCTCGCCGGCTCCCCGAATTAGCGTGGCTGCGGTTTTGTCGCTAATCACGTTCAATACTCCGTTTTCACAAGCGAACCAAAGCCCCCAAAGCATTGAAAGCCATTCTTGTTCTTGTGAGACGGCAAGGTCGCGTCATAGGTTTTCCGGCGAAATTGCTTCCCACAACTCGGGCACTTAAATACATGCGTGGGTCCAGTCTGCCTGGTCAGCGCTTTTGTAACTCTTGCAACCGAGACCTTCGGTCGCGAGTTGATCGATTGCCTTGGCGCGGCATTGCGTTGCACCGGCGGTGCCGCCAACGGTCCGGTCGGGGTCAGTTCAATGTGATACCGGGGATTAAAAGTCGTTTTGCTGACCTCGATACCTTGAATCTGATCCACTCGATACGTTCTGGATTCCCCTGTTTCATGTTTGACGGCACAAAGCAGCAGGTTTCCGTCCATGCTACGACGTAGTGAGTACGGTTCAATCAGTCGCCAAGAGTTCAGGTAACGCAAATTAACGCACAGGCGGTTTGCGGCCGCAAATCTCACCGACTCCAATGGCACATTTGCATGCCATGCGTGCACCATTGCCGGCGGTTGCCACGTATTGTCCAGCGAGCCTATGATTGGCGCCGATCCCAGTGAGGGCCTTTCTACTTCGCCGTGAAGCCAGCGAAAAACGTTCGGAATCTCATTCCAGAACTGTTCGAGGTCTGGCAAGACTGGAAGCTGATGGGCAAGCATGTCCTCCCACTCCGCGGCCAGCTTTATTTTGGCGTCCTCACGCAGCAGACTTTCGATGGTCGGGACAGGGATGCCCTTGAACGCGCATTTTTCCTGCAGCGTTTTCAACACCACAGTACGATCAGGCCGAATCTCGTCATGCCTGTACAAGTGCACGACGTCGTAAAGATCGCGGGGACGCTCCCGCTCAGCCAGTGCTCTCATCTTCTCGGCAAAAACCTCCTCGAAGCAGTAGCTCAAAACATGGATGCCATCATCCGGACAATCGCTGTACGGATGATGAACCACTCTTTTCTGTGGCGGCAGTACGAGCTTCTCCTTGGTGGTCAGGTCAAACTTGATCCGTGCCAGGTTGCGCTTTTGCATGAGAGGGCCTACGTAATAGACGCGTCCCTCTGCGTACCGGCCCCCTTCGAACACGGACAACTTGAAACGAATTTGCTCCCCTGGAATCTCGATGCCGCTCTGTTCATAGATCCATTCCGCCATTTGACGGAATGCCTGAAGCAGGTAGCCCTCATCGAGTTGGGCCTCATCCGTCACGGTGAAATCCAGATCCTCTGAAAACCGATACGTCTCGAAGTAGCATTTCTTCAAGCACGTTCCGCCTTTGAAGACCCAGTTTTCCGAAAGGTCGGTGTTCGCGGCAATGCCAGCCAGCAGCCAGCCGAGTACGTAATCCTTTTCAACGACGTGCAGATCCAGCGAAAGTTCGCGCGCCAGCTCCGATATTTCCTGCTTTTCGATCACTTCACACCCGCCTTCCAGTCGCGGGGCACCCATAGCCGCCACCGCATCACCAATGCCTCAGCTGGCATTTTGGGATCGATGCGTGCGTTACCCATCGTCAGATGGTGCTGGCATTTTTCAATAGACTCAGTCTCCTGCGATGCATTGGCTTCCAACAGAAAGCCCAGGCGTTTGAATACCGCACCGTTGCCCAGGCGCTCGGCATACTCTAATAGCTGACCGAGATTCTTTGCATCAGAAGCAAGGTAGTTTTTGAACATATCTTGGACGGAGCGTATGCCACCGCCAAGTTGGGGGTCGGACAGCATGTCCAGCATCGTTCTGCTGGGATCGGAAACAGAAACTTTCACCGAGCCACGCCAAACCGTTTTCAACCCGAACATTTTTTCCGGGGCAATGGTGGAGGCCCAAAATGCCGCTGCTTTGAGCGTGGGCTTTCTGTTCCGTGGGCGCGTCGTGGTCATCACCACTGTCGTCCGGAAAATCTGCTCGGTCAGATCCCAATGCTCTGCCGCACTCCAGCCACCGATGTAGCACGGAGAGTAGAGACTGATGGCGACCAGCCAAGGATCGTCAAGTGGCAAATCAGACCGTACGGCCTCCAGCGGCACGGGCACGTAAAGGCCTCGGGCTACCCGCGACAACCACCCCTTCTTGCACCACCGTGCCAGCAACTTCGATGCGTCAGCTTGGTCAAGCCCCATGATGCCCGCAGCTTGCTCATTGGTGACCGTTCCCTTTGTGCCGCGCATCACTGCGGACAAGCGCTCTCGATCAAGCTTGCCCAGGCCAGAAAGGTGATGGCTTAAATTTTCCATGGCGCCTTTACTCTCATATTATGAGAATTATGGCGCTCGCGGTGTACTAAGTCAATCCGTCAGAGTGATTGTTCACTTAATAGACGAATATCTGCGCTTGCAATATACTTGCCAGGTCTCGCTTTCATTGGGACACTCGGTTTAAGGCAACTACTCGAACGTAGCAGACCGATACCCGAAACGGAAAAATTCAAGCCAACGCTCCACAGGCACTGGAGTCGTCAGGTTGGTAGCGAGCCGCTGTTGACGCTTTTTCTCAGGGCATGACTGTCAACTTACGCTGACAGGCAAAATAAGACAGTCCAATGTGAATCCCCCGGCAGAGCCGGGGGTTACCTTAGAACGAGTTACGCGACTGATTCTACAAAGGTACTCCAAAGCGAATTCAATCATTCAGGCAAGTCTTTGATGTGCCAAGTGACACCCTCATGATCACAAAAAAAATAGACAGGTCCCATATCGGTTTCCCGAATGGAGGCGACCTCCAATCCAAGCTTGGCAATTAATGTGGGCGGGTCCAGTCGCCGGAGGCAAGGATTGCAGAATCCGTACATCTGGGGCAATTCATCCCCTTTTTTCTTTTTTACTTCAATCCTCAAACCGTCATCAGCCGTAAACATTGAAGTTCCCGTTTTTGAGATCACTTCAAACGACCCACCTTCAAATATGGCCTGCAAAAAACTGCAGTATCGTGGAATATCGGATACGTGCACTTCAATATGATCAAAATGTGCCATGAACACCCTATAAAAGAAATCACTTTGCAAAGAATCTTTGTACCACGAAACTTTGAGCGACATGCCGTTGCATAGCCATGTCCGGCCGCAATTCCGAGAAGAACAAATCGAGCTATCTGAAAGCACGCCGCAGGCCATGCTCTCAGTACTATTAGAGGCTGATCTGCCACATAACGAATAGCGTTTATCTGCCGCGCGACGATGGTTGTGAAACGTATTGAACTCATACGCGGCGGATAAACCTTGTTGGACTGAACCGCCGGCCCGGATGGTCGGTGGTGGCATAGGGGATTTGTCCGTCTCCCGCCGCCTGCTTGGGCAAATTATGGCCCTGCTTTTGGGATTTGGGTGTTCCCGGGGCCTGTCGGCAACGCAAAAGTGACGAGTAACCGCATCCGCGTGGCGGTCGCGCCGGCGCGGCAGAACGCGCAAACGCACGGCGGCGTGCAGAGCCCCCGGCGAACGCTAAAGAAGTGCTCACCGACCGTGCTTACATAGGATGACCAACGGCCCCTCACGGCGGACCCCGGCTTTGCGGCAAGGGGGGTGGATTGGGTGCAGGCAAGCGGGCCTGTCCCGACAGCACGGCGATGACGTGCAACCTCCCCACCTGACAACACGGGCACTGCAGCACATCGAGCTGGGCTACCCGCGCCATGAAGCCCTGTGCGGATTCCTTGGCCTCGGGGCTGACGGGAGGCATCTTGCTGGGTTCTTTGGTAGCCACAGCGGTTCATAAAATGTATTCCCCGGCAGAATTGCTCAGTGAGGGCTGGCGTGTGCCGTTTATCCTGGGCGGCTT
>CAINHS010000128.1 GCA_903848955.1 uncultured beta proteobacterium | reverse complement strand
GCACTCCAGCGTCGCGGCAAAGTCCATCCCTTGCAGCAGACGCCCCGCTTCGTCGATCTCCGCCGCCAGGGCGCTGCCCGCCACGGCCTCCTGCAGGGCCTTGAAGCGACCCAGGGCATCGAACTTGTTTGCCCCCAGCAGCGGCAGCAGTTCCGCCACCAGCGCGGCAACGCGCGTCATGTCCAGGGGTTTGTCCGCCACCGCCGGGGTGTCGGCTGCATTCATGCTGCCCGCATCCGCCGCCGGCAGCCACTTGGCGAGTTCCGCCTTGAGTGCATCGAACATGATCGGCTTATTCAGAACATCGTCCATGCCCGCCGCCAGACAGCGCCGCCGGTCCTCCGCGAATGCATTCGCAGTCAGGGCGATGATCGGGCGCCGCGGCTGCCCCGTTTCCTTCTCCCTCCGCCGCAGGGCCTCGGTGGTGGCATAGCCGTCCACGCGCGGCATCTGCACGTCCATCAGAATCAGGTCGGCTGCTTCGCCCCCGGCCAGGGCATCGAGCGCCTGTTGCCCGTCCTCCGCCATCACCGTGTCGAGGCCGAGCTTGTGCAGCAGGATCTGGATCACCTTGCGGTTGTCCGGGTCATCCTCGACCACCAGCACCCGGCCGGAAAGGTGCGCAGCGGTGCTTGAGCGCGCGCCGGCGCCGGAGACCGGTTTTGCCTCACCAGCGTCAAGACTCGCCGCGCTCCGTCCGGCGCGGATGCGGAACCAGAAGCGCGAGCCATGCCCGACTTCGCTGTCGACGCCGGCCTCGCCGCCCATCAGGCCCGCCAGTTGGGCAACCAGGGACAGCCCCAGACCGCTGCCGCCGTAGCGCCGCGTGATACTGCTGTCGGCCTGCGAAAAGGCCTGGAACAACCGCGCCTGATCGCCTTCGGTGATGCCGATGCCGCTGTCGCTGACGCTGAATTCGAGCAGCGCCGTCTGGCTGTCGCCGCCGACTTCGCGGCCTTCGATGCGGATCTTCCCCTGCGCCGTGAATTTGACGGCGTTGCTTACCAGGTTGCCGAGCATCTGCCGCAGGCGGTGCGCGTCGCCGAGATACTGCTGCGGTGCCCCGCTCCACCCGGCCTCGATGCGCAAGCCCTTGCTGCGGGCGGTCTGGGCGAACAGCGCCTGCGCTTCGCCGATCACCTGTGCCGGATCGAGGGCGACGGCTTCGAGTTCGACCATGCCCGTCTCGACCTTGGACAGGTCAAGGATGTCGTTCAGCAGCGCCAACAGGATCTCCCCGGAACCGACGATGGTGCGCGCGTAATCCTGCCGTTCGGCCTCGCTGACGTCGGGCATCAGCAGCACTTGCGCCATGCCCAGGATGCCGTTCATCGGGGTGCGGATCTCGTGGCTCATCGCCGCCAGGAAGCGGCTCTTGGCAACATTCGCCACCTCTGACTCGATCTTGGCTTGGCGCAAGGCTTCCTCTTGTTCCACCGCCTTGCTCACATCGATCAAGTACCGCAGCGACTCACCTGTTGCCGGGTCCAGAACCGAGCCGCTGGCATCGACCCAAAAGAGGCTCCCGTCCTTGCGCTTGAGCTGAAACCGGCTGCGGAAGACCTCGCCCTTGCTGAGCGCCGCCTGAGCCAACGCGCCCATACGTTCGTAGGACTCCTGGTCCGGGTAGAGGTCCTTCATCGGCATATCGACCAACTCGCCGCGACCGAAGCCGCCGATGCGTTCTGCTGCCGGATTGGCCCAGGTGATCTTGCGCTCGCGGATGGTAACGATGCCGACCAGATCGGTCTCAAGTATCTTGGTCTTCTCCACCAGCAAGCGGGCCACACGTACCTCGGAGTCCTTTCTCTCCGCGATCTCGTCCTTGAGTGCTGTATTGACTACATGTAACTCACCAAGTGAACTGGTCAGACGATGCAGCAGGCGCCAGACGATACGCGTAGTAATTCCGCCATAACCGGCGATGGACACAATAATTGCCACCCAGTTGTACGGACTGTGTGCATACACCGGGTAATCGAGGGAAAATTCCAGTGCGCCACTGATTGCGCCCCAGGCGATGAGGAGTAGTCCGCCGAGCACGCTTAACCCGACGACCAATGCAACGCGACCACTGGTGAAGGTTACCGCAATGAGCAGGGTAAAGCCCAGTTGTGCGCCGGAAACCGACGCCGGGCCGAGCTGACTTAATCCGCTCAAACCGGAAATACACTGCAATAGCAGAACGATTCTTACGCGCCAGACGTAGCTGATCCGATGGCGCTGCAATACGGCCAGCCAGAGTATGGAAATCAGAACTATTTGAATGCCGAATAGTAGCGTGAAGCCCATGGATGGAACGCGGGCAAGCAAGACCGCCAGCATTGGCACCGTCAGGACACCAATCCAAAGCATGGATTCGTTAAGGAGATCGCTGCGAAAGCGATCCATATCGTGTTCCGCCATGATTGGGCTACCTCTGCCTCAAAACCAAGGATCACTGATGTCCGGTTAAAACGCGAATAGATTCAATTGGTTGTTGATGGTGGTGCTTTCGGAACTGGAGTCGCTGCCCGGAAAGGCTTGCTGCAAGGGCATCTTCTC
>CAINHS010000127.1 GCA_903848955.1 uncultured beta proteobacterium | reverse complement strand
CTGGCTGCTGACAGCCGCTCAATGAGACCTTGTGCCGCCGAACCGGACATCAGAGAAGCCCCTTCGATATGGTTTTACGACGAAGCACTAGTGCGCATGGTGCTGGTAAATGCACTCCAGAATGCCAGCCGTCATGCACGATCAAGGATTTCGCTAAAGGCTTGTCAACGTGACGCCGTCCTGGTGGTTACCGTAAGCGATGACGGCGACGGCTATCCAGAGAAGGTTTTGTCCGATGCTGAAGGGAATTCACCTCCGGTTTCCAGGGAAGGGACTGGCCTTGGTATCAGGCTAGCCAAGCGAATTGCTGAAATGCATGTGAATCAAAATCGAAAAGGAGCAGTATCGCTGGAGAACAATTTAGGGGCCCATTTCCACCTGATATTGCCTTGATCAATGTTTTGCCCTGCGTGGCCCCATTAACCGGATAATGGCGAAATCATATGATTGGCTTCCACAATCAAGCCCCATCGGGGCAACGGCCGCTTCGGCGCAGTGCCCAGCATCAATGACTGCAATGTACAAGAAAAGTCAGTGGCGGGTCAGGGCCGACAAGGACCACCACTTCGATCAAACCCGACCTGCTGGAGCGGCGGGTTGACTCGGTAAGCTGCCGCTCAAACGTCATGTGTTTAGCATCGTCAATGACGGCTCCCAGGATGCGTAGGAGCCGCTGAAGCCCAGAACCCGCGTTTTCCAGCGTCAGCGGTTGTATCCGGACTGATACCGGTCTATTGACAAGTGCATAGCCGATGGCCGCTCCCCGGCCGCATTGCTGTCGGTCACACTACCGGAGGCTCTAGACTACTCATCGCTTCGACTTAGAGAGCGAAGCAAGATCGCAAACAACTGGTCCGGGTTGAAGGGCTTGATCAGGAAGTCATTCATGCCGGCATCGAAACACTGGGTTTTGTCGTCGGCGAAGACGTTGGCGGTCATGGCGATAATCGGCGTTTGCCGATAGCCCGGCAGTTCGCGTATCTGTCGTGTCGCCTCAAGCCCGTTGATGTTAGGCATCTGCATATCCATGAAGATGGCGGCGTAGGTATTCTCCTGTGCCATTGTGACAGCCTCTGCGCCATCCTCTGCCATGTCTGCGACAAGTCCGACAGCCTCCAACTGCAGTTGGGCGACTTCCCGGTTAACCGGCTCGTCATCGACGATCAGAATTCGGATCCCCGAGTAGTGCTGCTGGAGCCGTGTCTCGGCATCGACCCCCATTGAAGCAACTTCCGTAGTTACCGGTGCGCCCTTCTTCAGTCGTACGCTGAACGAGAAGGTGCTGCCGACGCCCGGCGTGCTCGTTACGCCCACATCGCCCCCCATCAGTTCAGCCAGCCGTCGGGTAATGGCGAGCCCCAAGCCCGTACCGCCGTACTTGCGGGTCATCGAGTTGTCGGCCTGTTCAAAGGTGCCGAAGAGTCGCGACATGGCTTCGGCTGGAATGCCGATCCCTGTATCCTCGACCTCGAAGCGTATCGCCACGGACTCTTCCGTCTCTTCCAACTTGACGACACGCATTGTCACCGAACCGGCTTCAGTGAATTTGATGGCATTGGTGGCGAAATTGAGCAGGGCCTGCTGCAGTCTCGTCGGGTCGCCCAGCAGATGTGGTGGTAACACCACGCTCTCGATCATGAAGCGGAGGCTCTTAGCCTTGACTCGCTCAGACAGGATTGAATTGACATTGGTCAGCAGCGTACTGACATTGACCGGTATTTCCTCGAGGACCAACTTCCCCGCTTCGATCTTCGATAGGTCGAGGATGTCGTTGATGATGGATAGCAGGTGTTGGGCGGACCGGTCTATCGTGTCCAGCCGCTGGGCTTGGAGCAGAGTCATTTCACCCCGGCGCAAAAGATGCGCCATGCCGATGATGCCATTCATCGGGGTGCGGATTTCGTGGCTCATGTTGGCGAGGAAGGCGCTCTTGGCGATGTTCGCGGCATCGGCTGCTTCCTTGGCCCGTGCTAGTTCGGTAGTCCGGGAGAGGACGAGTGTTTCGAGGTGGTGCCGGTGCTCGATGAGTTCGGCTTCGGCCTGCTTGCGTTCGGTGATATCGATATAAATCCAGATCGAACCTTCGAGAGGTTCGGCTGCATTCAATGGACGCCCCGACAGCAAAATCCAGATGTCACTTCCGTCGCGCCGGCACATTCTTACTTCCATTTGCGCAAGTCCGGTCCGCGCCAGATCGCTGTATGCGCGATCACCAATATCCTTGAAATCTTTCGGCGAGCAATAGAAGATTTCCGTGAGTCTGCCTTCGATCTCATCCGGCCCCGTGTAGCCAAACATTTCCGCCAGATGCTGATTGCATTTGACGATTTGCCGTCGGCGAACCATGACAATGCCGACATTGGCATTGTCGAAAATGACTTGCTGTTCCCGAAGCAATCCCTGAATACGCGCCTCCGCCTGCTTGCGCTCGGTGATTTCCCGGACGACGGCAAGCACCACGTTCTTCTTGCCGATGGAAGCAGAATTCAGACTCACTTCAACCGGGAAAAGACGCCCGTTGCTTGCTTTTGCTTGCCAGTCAAACGTCTGCGGCCCTTCGGTGATGGCGAGCTGAACTCTGTTCAAAGCTTCGGTCGCTGAATATGGCGGAATCCCGGGCGACAAATCATCGGGACCACAATTGAGTGCGGTTTCCCGCGTCAGGCCATACAACTCGAGCGTGCGGCGATTGACGTCAAGGATCCGCCCAGTTTCAGCATCGTGAATGAAAATTGCATCGTGAACCGCATCAAATATTTGCTGAAAGCGGCTTTCGCTCTCATGGAACGAGCGGGTCATTTCGCGCGCGAATTCGAGCGCTCTTCGACGGGATGATATGAAGGACCATCCAACAGCGAACAGCATCAGACTGAAGATGATGCCGATCGCCAGCACTCGGTTTGGTGACAAGGTTTCGTCGCCGGCGGCGACAGCGGGCTCAGAGGCAAATACCAGTCTCCAGGGATGGCCGGCCACCGTCAACACTTCGCTGGAAGTGAATCGCGGCTTATTTTTCGCGTCCGTATCGCTTTTATAGAGCAATGCGTCTTCTTTGTCTCCCGCGCCGTCGTAGAGGGTTAGGGAGACCCCCTGAGTGTTCAGAGTCTGCAAGTCTTTGACCAACTCGGGCACGCGCAGGGGGATAAGAACAAACCCGAGCAGTTTTCCGGTACTACTCAGCGCCGGAAAATACATGATTACGGCGGGTACAGGATTGCTGGTTTCGTCCACCTTGAGCGTGACCTTGGACGTAATCACCGGTTCCCGGGTTTCAAGCGCCAGCTCCATTGCCCGCCGGCGAACCGGGTCCTGCCACATGTCGTATCCAATCGCCTTGATATTCAGACCGTTAAACGGTTCAGTGAAGACATTGACCACGTACCGGTCTCGGTTCCCCGGGGGGCGAACCGAAAAGTCAGGCAGGTCTGACTTCCGCAACTGCTTGATGCGGTCAGTGAGATCCGCGCCGGGGAAGACGGCTGCAAATGCCATGGCCTGTATCGCCGGATAGGATTTCTTGAGAGTCAGGGCCTCGGCATATGAGTGCCATTGGGTGCGTGTGACGTTGTCACTAGCCGCGAACAAGCCCGCCGCGCCCCTTAGTACCCCCTGATACGCACGCATGCGAAAATCAAGCGCATCTCGAATATCGGCTGCGCGTGAGGCGAACTCGGCACGATCTTGCTCATCAACGCGATGTTGCGACCACCGCCATGTGCCCAAGGTGAGCAACAGCGCAAGCACGAGGATCAACCACGCCGGCCATAAGGGTGCTGGTTTGTCGCTGAGGTAGCCAGAGCCGATCGAATCTGTTTCGAGGCCCTCGGAAGACTTCAAACTCAAGAATAACCCCTCAAAGTTGGAGTTAATCGCAGACTACCCGAATTCCACTGCCGACTGCAGCGAACTGTTCCGAGCAGAGAATGGCCGTCGGCCAAACAGCGGGCAGCGGCAACAAGTTGTTTCAAACGAAATATGCACCCATATTATTCTGAATGACTAAGCAGTGCGCCTTCTTGATTGAAATCAATTTCTATAGACAATTTATGCCGGCTTATTGCTTTCGCCATGTATCTATATTCAGGCTTTAAGCGCCGGATGGCAGAAGTGCTGGCCGAAACTTAATGCTAAGGATGACTGATGAATGTTCGCGAATCCGCGGTGTGATCAGCGCCCGGCATCGGTTGGTCGCGTGAGGGGACTACATCGTGCTGCGCGCGCCGACACGCTTGCCGTGAAAAAGAATACAGCGGCTGATCCATCTTTGCGATAAAGGTCCGGCCAAAGCAGATAGCCATGCGACTTCTACAACCAACAATTTGTGGGAGGCAATTATGCACAAGCAAGTGATCGTAAATGGCGTCAGCCTCGCCTACTTGGAGCAGGGCGGCCCTTGACGCTGACTTAACGAACGCAGCAAGATCGCAAACAACTGGTCGGGATTGAACGGCTTGATCAGGAAGTCGTTCATTCCGGCTTCAAGACACGCGGCTTTGTCCTCAACAAAGGCATTGGCCGTCATGGCGATGATCGGGGTCTGCCGATAGCCCGGCAGTTCGCGTATCTGCCGCGTCGCCTCCAGTCCGTTCAGCTTGGGCATCTGCATGTCCATAAAGATCACGGTGTAGCTGTTCTTCCGGGCCTTGGCGACGGCCTCGGCGCCATCTTCTGCCGTGTCCGCAACAAGATCGACCGCTTCAAGCTGCATCAGGGCGACTTCGCGGTTGATCGGCTCATCATCAACCACCAAAACGCGATGGCCGGCGTAGTGCTGTTTGATCAGCGTTTCGGCATCGATGGCCGGCAGAGCCTGCGTTGCGATCGCCTCTGCCCCTTTCTTCAGCGTCACGGTAAACCAGAAGGTGCTGCCCACCCCCGGCGTGCTGTCAGCGCCGGCTTCTCCTCCCATGAGTTCAGCGAGACGTCGGGTGATCGCCAGTCCCAGACCTGTGCCGCCGTACTTGCGGGTCATCGAATTGTCGGCTTGCTCGAAGGTACTGAAGAGGCGGGACATGGCTTCGGCTGGAATGCCTATCCCTGTATCCTCGACCTCGACGCGTACCTTCATCGAATCGGCGGTCTCTTCCTGCTTGAGGATACGCAAGGTCACGGTGCCTTGTTCGGTGAACTTGACGGCGTTGGTGGCGTAGTTGAGCAATGCCTGTTGCAGTCGTGTCGGGTCGCCTACCAGATTGTGTGGCAAGTCTTCTGTTTCGATCAGTAGGCGTATGCCCTTTGCCTTGGCTCGTTCTGACAGGATCGAGCTGACATTGGCCATCAGACCGCTGACGACAACCGGGGCTTCATCCAGGATGAACTTCTCTGCTTCGATCTTCGAAATATCGAGGACGTCATTGATGACCGACAGCAGGTGCTGGGCGGAGGCGTCGATCGTGTCGAGGCGTTGTGCCTGTTTGCTGGTAACACCTTCCCGTCGCAGGATGTTGGTCATGCCGATGATGCCGTTCATCGGTGTGCGGATTTCGTGGCTCATGTTGGCGAGGAAGGCGCTCTTGGCGAGACTGGCGGCTTGGGCTTGGTCCCGGGCATGTTCGAGCTCAGCCATAGTGCGCTGCAGGCTGACCAAGTTCCATAGATTGTTGCCGATCAATTGCACCTGCAACACATCGGTATTGTCATAAGGCGCGGACTTGTTGCCAACGCCCATCACCATGCGCACCTGCGAGCCTTCCAGAACGGGCACGCCGACATGGCGCACCAGCGGGAAATGTCCTTCCGGGTAACCCCTGCGTCCTTCCATGCGTTGATAGTCGTTATGGATGACGGAGCGCTTGAGGCGCACGGTATCGGCCCAGATGCCTGCCTGAGCCACCGGGTAATGGCTGTCGTGGGCCGCAGTGCAGTGTTTCAGCGTATGGGCGCTCCAGGTAACCAGTTCGATGGTTTCCTGGTCATCGTTGATGTAGTGCAAATATGCGACTTTGCTCTGGGTCAGGCGCTGGGCTTCCTCAAGTCCCAATTGCAGCAGTTCGTGCTCGCGCAGATTGGCGGCGCTTTGCTCTAGCGTCAGTAGCGATTGGAAGCGGCTCTCGTTGAGTTGCAGCGCCTGGTTAGCAGCTTCGGCAACGGTCAGTGCGTTGGTGCGCAAGGTAGCTTCGGCTTCCAATTGTTGCCGTGCCTCAGCGAGCTCTTTATACGGTACTTCGATCGCTTCAATGACGATGGCGCGGTAGATGAGAAAGTAGGAAATCACCTTGTAAATGTGCCCCAGCACGTTATAGCCGCCGGTCATGGTGGTGTAGAGCGTAAAGAAAAACTCCCCCATACCCATCACACAAACTGCGCCAAACAGCAGGGGGACATTGAACGGCTGCGGCTGGCGCATTCTCTTCCAGAGCAGCAGCGCAGTGATGACATTGAGCGCGATGGAAAAATACTCAAGATTCTTCTTGAGCGGTGTCAGTCCCTGGCCCTGAATAAAGGTACGCGGCAGGTCTTCCTGATGAAACAACACCAACCAGTTGATCAATAGCGTCAAACTGATCAACGCCCCCACCAACAGGTGGCGTGACCGGGTCGAGGGGAGCGGTTGCCAGGGCCTGATGGCAGCGGCAAATAGTGCTATTGCAGACAGCAGGCGCGCTGCGAGCCAGTAGTTGAGCTGCTTGTCGGCATTGTTCGGCGTGTAGAAATCAGGCATTCCCTGATACGAGACAGTATGGAAGAAATCCAGCCAGCCAATGGCAAAGAACATGCAGGCCAGCAGCACGATGTTCCCAGGCAATATGCGGTTGTGAGCGTTCCAGCCAACCGTGAAGACCATCATGGAAACAACGATGGATGCAACTTCAAACAGAACGTGCAGCGGCAGGTAGCCACGGATACCGCCTGCGTCGAACTGCGGCGGTGTCAGCCAGGCCAGCAGTTGAAGGAGCGCAAGCAACAGCAATAGACCACCCACACGTCGCATGGGGCGACGGTAAGAAAGGTGCAGCTCAAACAACCCGGTCAAATTGGAAGATTGCAATTTCTGCTCTCCAGCAACTACCTACTGAGCACCATGGCCTAACATCAGGAAAATCATCCACAGCCAAGCCTTGGTGTCGAGCGTCATAGATAGAACCATGGTGCCGAAAAGGGCAAATCTAGACTATTGGTAAATGCCGAAGGAAGCTGCGGTAACTACGTAGCGCCTGAGCAATACCTGAGCCGCACACTAAGCCATCGCCTTTTCTGCGCGGATCATGTTCCGGGTCAAGGCATCAGGATTCAGCGACCGCCTGTGGCCGGGTCCCGATCACCAGTGTGATCGAGTCCGACCCGCTGCGGCGGCGGGTTGACTCGGTAAGCTGCCGCTCCAATCCCATGCCTTAGCATCGCCAATGACGGCTCCCGCGGCATTCCCGAAGCACGGGCAGGAACAGCACTATTTCGAGCGCAGCGAGCAAAACAATCGCCCCGCCCCGGGGCGGGGATGGGGGGCGTGGCGCAGCCGGTCAAGCGATGACGGTGCCGCCGTCGATGTGGATCACCTGGCCGGTGATCCAGCGGCCGTCGTTGGAGACCAGCATGGCGACGCCGTCGGCGATATCCTGCGGCGTGCCGAGGCGCTTCATGGCGGCGAGGGCGACGCCGAGTTTGCGCAGGGCTGCGGCGTCGCCGCCGAGCAGCATGGGGGTATCGGTCATGCCCGGAGAAACGGCATTGACGGTGATGCCGCGCGGCCCCAGTTCCCGCGCCAGGACCTTGGTGAAGCCCTCCACCGCCATCTTGCTGCCGACATACAGCGACATGCCGCTTGGATTGGCAGCCGTGGCGCCGGTGGAGATATTCACGATGCGGCCCTGGTCCTCGATCTGGCGGGCCGCTTCGCGGCACATCATGAAGGTGCCGCGGGCATTGGTGTTGAAAGTGTGGTCGTAATGCTTCATCGGAATGTCGGCAAAGGCCTTCATGTGGCCGATGCCGGCATTGTTGATGACGACGTCGATGCGGCCGTAACGCGCCCTGGCGGCGGCGAAGAAGGCGATGACGTCTTCTTCGCTGGTGATATCGACCCGCTGCGCAAAAGCCTTGCCGCCCGCGCTTTCGATCGCCGCCACGGTGGCCTCGGCGCCTTCTGCGGAGCGCGAAAAACCGGCCACCACGGCAAAGCCGTCAGCGGCCAGGCGCAAACAGATGGCTTGACCGATACCCGTGCCGCCACCGCTGACGATGGCGACCCGCTGCTGGGTGCCGAGCGGGTTCAGACGACCTCGAACAGTCCGGCTGCGCCCATGCCGCCGCCGATGCACATCGAGACCACGACATAGCGCTCGCCGCGGCGGCGGGCTTCGAGCAGCGCAGTGCCGACCAGGCGCGCACCCGACATGCCGAAGGGATGGCCGATGGCGATGGCGCCGCCATTGACGTTGAGGCGCGCGTTGGGTATGCCGAGCTGATCGCGGCAATGCACTACCTGGCAGGCGAAGGCTTCGTTGATTTCCCAAAGGCCGATGTCGGACACTTTCAGGTTGTGACGGGCGAGCAGTTTGGGTATCGCGAATACCGGGCCGATGCCCATTTCCTCGGCCTTGCAGCCGGCCAGCGCCAGCCCGCGATAGACGCCGAGCGGTGCCAGGCCGCGGCTTTTGGCCATCTCGCGACTCATCAGGACCGATACCGAGGCGCCGTCGGAAAGCTGCGAGGCGTTGCCGGCGGTGATGCAGCGGCCTTCCTTGACCCACTGGCCGTTCTTCCACACCGGCTTCAGCGCGGACAGGCTTTCCAGCGAGGTGTCGGCGCGGTTGCCTTCATCCGCCGCCAGCGTCACGCTCTGGCTGCCGGTGACATTGCCTTCCTTGTCGAACAACTGCTTGTCCACCGTGATCGGCACGATCTCCTCGGCAAACTTGCCGGCGCGCTGGGCTTCGGCGGTGCGCTGCTGGCTTTGCAGGGCGAATTCGTCCTGCGCCGAGCGGCTGATGTTGTAGCGTTCGGCGACGATTTCCGCGGTTTCGATCATCGGCGCGTAAGCCGTCGGATAGGCGGCAAGCACCGCCTTGGACGGCGTCTTGTGGGCGTTCTTGTACTTGTTCTGCACCAGCGAAATGGATTCCATGCCGCCGGCGACGATGATGTCGCGCTCGTTGGTCATGATGCTCTTGGCGGCGTCGGCGATGGCAATCAGGCCCGAGGCGCACATGCGGTCGAGCGCCATGCCCGGCACGCTGTCCGGCAGTCCGGCGGTATAGACACTGAGGCGGCCCAGAGTGTAGCCCTGGGTGCCCTGCTGGGCGGCGACGCCGATGATGACGTCATCGACTTCGGCCGGCGCGATGCCGGCTTTCTCCACCGCGGCCTTGATTACATGGCCGCACAGCACCGGCGCTTCGGTATCGTTGAAGGCGCCCCGGTAGGCTTTGCCTATGCCGGTGCGGGCGGTGCTGACGATGACGGCTTCTTTCATGGAATTTCCTGGTTAGCGTGAAATAACTGGTTCGAAGAGATGGGTGATAGTCGAGCGAAGCGATCTGACTAGTAGCCTCCCCGCGAGGGGGCGAGGCGGGGTTTCGCAACGCATGCGTTGCGCCGTCGCAGCCGGCAGGCAGTGCAATGCCTGCCGTGGGCCGCGGAGCGGATGGGAGGGGCGGGCCTTCAATTGGCCTTTCGCGTGTTTCATCATCAGAGGTGCCGCTGCTGCATGAAAGCCTGCTAGTCGTTGAAGAAAAAGCGGCTGATGGTGTCGACCACGCAGGCCGGGCGGTCCTTGCCCTCGATGTCCACGGTGATGCGGATGGTGGCCTGGACGCCGCCCTCTATGGCCTCGGCCTTGATCAGTTCGCCGCGGCCGCGCAGGCGCGAGCCGACAGGCACCGGCGCCGGAAAGCGCACCTTGTCGCAGCCGTAGTTGACGCCCATGCGCAGTTTCTCGTAGCGCACGATATCGGGCAGGAAGCGGTTGGCCAGTGCCAGCGTCAGGTAGCCGTGGGCGATGCAGGCGCCGAAGGGGCCGTCCTTGGCCTTCACCGGATCGACGTGGATCCACTGGTGGTCGTCGGTGGCGGCGGCGAACCGGTCGATGCGCGGCTGATCGACGGACACCCAGTCGCTCTCGCCCAGCGGCTTGCCGACGGCGGCCAGCACCGAGGCGACGGAGTCGAAGGTCGTGCTCATGGGTGCTGGCTGCTCACCGAGATGATCTCGCCGGTCATGTAGGAGGAGTAGTCGCTGGCGAGGAAGATCATGGTATTGGCGACTTCCCAGGGCTCGGCGGCGCGACCGAAGGCCTCGGTGCCGGCGAGGCGGTCGAGCAATTCCGCCGACGCGGCTTTCTTGAGGAATTCGTGCAGGGCAATCGAGGGCGCCACGGCGTTGATGCGCACGCCGTACTCGGCGGCTTCGAGCGCAGAGCAGCGGGTCAGGGCCATGACGCCGGCCTTGGCCGCGGCGTAGTGGGCCTGTTCCTTCTGCGCGCGCCAGCCGAGCACCGAGGCGTTGTTCACGATGACGCCGCGGCCGCGCGGCTGCATCACGCGCAGCATGGCGCGGGTCATGCGGAAGACGCTGTGCAGGCTGACGTCGATGACCTTGAACCACTCGTCGTCGCTCATGTCGACCACGCGCTTCTGGCCGCCGAGGCCGGCGTTGTTGATCAGCACGTCGGTGCCGCCCATCTTTTCTTCGGCGGCTGCGACCAGGGCCTGCACCTGATCTTCCTTGGTGACGTCGCAGAGCAGGGAATAGACCTGCTGCAGGCCGGTTTCGGCCTTCAGCTTGTCGACTGCGGCGGCCAGGCGCTTTTCGTGGATGTCGGAGATGAACACGGCGCGGGCGCCTTCCTCGGCGGCCCGTTTGGCGGCGGAAAAGCCGATGCCGGCGCCGGCGGCGGCGGTGACCAGCACCGATTTGCCCTTGAGCAGGCCGTGCGGCGGAACGTAGCTTGGAGCGGGTGTCATGATGCCTCCTGAAGGGCCGTCCCGAAGGAGGCAGCGCCCCCCGTGGGGGCAGCGAACGAAGTGAGCGTGGGGGCCATATATGTTTCCTCAGTTGGCCGGGCGCGCTTCCTTGGGCATGCCCAGGCCGCGCTCGGCGATGATGTTGAGCTGGATTTCGTTGGTGCCGGCGTAGATGGTGTCGGCGCGGCTGAAAAAGAATACCTGCTGCAGCCGCAGCAAGGCCGGTTCGGTGCTGGCGATGTCGGCGTCGAAGCCGAGCACGTCGGCGGCGAGCTTGCCGAAGTCGCGATGCCAGTTCGACCAGTAGTACTTGGCGATCAGGCCGGCATTGTCGGCGGCGCCATCGACGGTGCCGTCGGGGCTGGTCGCCAGCATGCGCATGGCATTGTAGCGCATGGCCTTGAGGCCCATCCAGGCCTGGGCGATGCGGTTCCGCAGCATGGGGTTGCGGGCCGCGCCGTTGGCTTTTGCGGCGGCGCAGACGAGTTGCAGTTCGTGTTCGAAGTGCGCCTGCTGGCCGAGCGTGGACAGGCCGCGCTCGAAGCCGAGCAGGGCCATGGCGATCTTCCAGCCGGCCCCCGGCGCGCCGACGACATCGGCGTTGCGGGCGCGGGCGCCGTCGAAAAAGACCTCGCTGAATTCGGAGGTGCCGGTCAGCTGCTTGATCGGGCGGACCTCGATGCCGGGCTGGTCGAGCGGCATGAGCAGGAAGATCAGCCCCTTGTTTCCCTTCGAGCCGGGTTCGCAGCGCGCCAGCACGAACACCCACTGCGACTCGTGGGCGAGCGAGGTCCACACCTTTTGCCCGTCGACGATCCAGTCGCCGCCGGCTTCATCCTGGCGCGCCTTGGTCTGCACGTTGCCGAGGTCGGAGCCGGCGTTGGGTTCGGAGTAGCCCTGGCACCAGTACTGGGTGCCGGCGACGATGCCGGGCAGGAAGCGCTGTTTCTGCTCTTCGCTGCCGAGGGCGATCAGGGTCGGCCCGATCAGGGTTTCGCCGAGGTGGCCGACGCGGCCGGGGCCGCCGGCACGGGCATATTCCTCGTGGAAAATCACCTGCTGCGCCGGCGTCAGGTTGCGTCCGCCGTACTGTTCCGGCCAGCCGACGCAGGTCCAGCGCGCCCTGGCCAGGTGCTGTTCCCACTGCTTGCGCAGTTCGGGATGGGCATCCTCGTCGCCGGGGCCGCCGCGATGACGCAGGCATTGATATTCGCCCTGCAGGTTGTCCTGCATCCAGCCGCTGATTTCGGCACGGAAGGCGGCGTTGTCCTCGCTCATGGTCAGATTGCTCCGAGCAGGTTGGCGGCGACACGCTCGCGCAACTCGTCGCTGCTGCCGAGCCAGTGTCCGCCGGCCTGGGCGCGCTTGAAGTGCAGGTGCGGGTCATATTCCCAGGTGAAGCCGACGCCGCCATGCAGCTGGATCGATTCCTGGGCACAGTAGAAGTAGGCATCGGACGCCAGTGCCTTGGCGCATGCGGCCTCCAGGGTCAGGTCCGCGTCGCCGGGCCGGGTCGCCGCCTGTCGCGCTGCGCCATGGACCGCCGAGCGGGCGGCCTCGATGCGCACCATCATTTCCGCGCAGCGGTGCTTGATGGCCTGGAAGGAGGCGATGCTGCGGCCGAACTGCTTGCGCTCGGCGATGTAGGCCAGGGTCATGTCGAGGCAGGCCTGGGCGCCGCCGACCTGCTCGGCGGCCAGCGCGATGGCGGCGCCGGCGCAGGCGCGCTGCATCGACTTGTCGAGCGCTTCGCCGCAGGCGAGCATGTCCCCGGCGTCGACACGCACCTGGTCCAGTTTGACGGCGCCGGTGCGGCGCGTCCGGTCGAAGGTGTCGTGGGTTGTTGCACTCAGGCCGGCGGCCGTGGCGGACACCGCAAACAGCGCCGTTTCGCCGCCGGGCAGGCGCGCCGGCAGCAACAGCAGGCCGGCGGTGGCGGCGTCGATGACCTGCCGGTAGGCGCCGCTGAGCAGATAGTGGTCGTCCTGCCGGATGGCTGCAGCCGCGACCTTGCCGGGCTGCCAGTCGAGGCCGGTGGCGGACAAGGCCGTGGTCGCGGTCAGGGTGCCGCCGGCAATCTGCGGCAGGTAGCGCCCGCAGGCGGCGGCGTTGCCGGTTTCGAGCAGCACCGGCACCGACAGGCAGGCGGTGGCGAAGTAGGGGGCGCAGAGCAGGAAGCGGCCGCATTGCTCGGCGAGCAGCACGGTCTCGAAGCAGGCCAGGCCGAGCCCTTCGTATTCTTCCGGGATGGCGGTGGCACACCACGCCAGTTCCTGCGCCAGGGTCTGCCAGACCTTGGCGTCGAAGCCGGATGCGCCGGCCATGGCCGCGCGCACGGCAGCCGAGGACGAGGCGTCGGCGAGAAACGCCGCCGCCGTGTCGCGGATCATCGTCTGGTCGGAGTTGAGCGCGAAATCCATGGCTGCGATCAGCTGCCGTAGACTTTTTGCGGCGGCACGCCTTCGGCAATCAGCTGGTCGATCACCGCCGTGAGTTCGGCGGGTTCCCAGCGCGCACCCTTGTCGCGCAGCGGGCCGGGGCGCCAGCCGTCGCAGACCGAGATCTTGCCGCCGCCGAGTTCGAACATGCGGCCGGTGACGTGGCTGGAGAGCGTGCTGACCAGCCAGACCACGGTGGCGGCGACGTTGGCCGGATCCCAGAAATCGAAACTGCCGTCGCTCGGCGGCTTGACCATGTCCGGCATGCCCTGCAGCGTCATGGCGGTGCGCGCCGAGGGCGCCAGGGCATTGGCGGTGACGCCGTAGCGCTTGAGCTCGGCCGCCTGCACCAGGGTCAGGGTGGCGATGCCGCCCTTGGCCGCGGAATAGTTCGACTGGCCGACGGAGCCGGCCAGGCCGGCTCCGGAACTGGTGTTGATGATGCGCGTGTCGAGCTTGACGCCCGCCTTCGACTGGTCGCGCCAGCGCTTGGCGAGGACGTTGGCGAGGCAGAAGTGGCCCTTCAGGTGCACCCGCATGACCTCGTCCCAGTCCTCTTCGCTGAGGCTGATGAACATGCGGTCGCGCAGCACGCCGGCGTTGTTGACCACGGCATGGACTTCGCCGAAGCGGGCGACCGCGGCATCGACGATCTTTTGCGCCGTCGTCAGGCGGGTGATGTCCTCGCTGCTGGCCAGCGCCTGGCCGCCGGCGGCGACGATTTCGTCGACCACGGCCTGTGCCGCTTCGGCGCGGATGTCATTGACGATGACATTGGCGCCCGCGGCGCCCAGCGCCAGCGCGTAGGCGCGGCCGAGGCCGGCGCCGGCGCCGGTGATGATGACAGTGCGGTCCTTGCAGATTCCCATGGTGTATTCCTCAGCCGAGACGTTCGATGATGGTGACATTGGCCTGACCGCCGCCCTCGCACATGGTCTGCAGGCCGTAGCGGCCGCCCGTGCGCTCGAGTTCGTGGAGCAGGGTGGTCATCAGCTTGGTGCCGCTGGCGCCGAGCGGGTGGCCCAAGGCGATGGCGCCGCCGTTGACATTGGTCCTGGCGTGCGGGTAGCCGGTTTCCTTGAGCCAGGCCATGACCACCGAGGCGAAGGCCTCGTTGATCTCGACCAGGTCGATGTCCTCGATCTTCATGCCGGCCTTCTTCAGGGCGCGGGCGGTGGCGGGGATCGGCGCCGTCAGGTGCCAGATCGGATCGTCGGCGAGCACGCTGATGTGATGGATGCGCGCCCGCGGCTTGAGGTTGTAGCGCTTCAGCGCGGCCTCGGAGACGACCAGCACGGCCGAGGCGGCATCGCAGGTGGAACTCGACACGGCGGCGGTGATCTTGGGGTAGGTGGGATCGACCG
The DNA here is from genome assembly GCA_903848955.1 of uncultured beta proteobacterium. Taxonomy (GTDB): domain Bacteria; phylum Pseudomonadota; class Gammaproteobacteria; order Burkholderiales; family Rhodocyclaceae; genus Sulfuritalea. The sequence continues at coordinate 3,107 of CAINHS010000127.1, read as the reverse complement.
GCTCCAGCGTCGCCATTTTTTCCAGCGTCGACTGGCGTGCCGTTTCATCCATCCTGAATTCGCCGAAGGGCACCACTTCGCGGTCGAAGCGACCCTCGGCAATGGCGCGCAGCGCCCGGTTGTGGCTTTCCAGGGAGAAGGCTTCGAGGTCGGCGCGCGACAGGTTCCAGTGGTCGGCGATGCGCTGCGCGGCATAGAACTGGTTCACCGGAGCATCGCCGAAGCGCGCCTGCCAGCCCTTGCTCTGGGCGAAGGGCGTGGTGAAGCCGAGCGGCTGGCCGGCCAGCATGGCGGAGGAAATCGGAATCGCGCTCATGGTCTGCACGCCGCCGGCGAGGATTACGTCCTGGGTGCCGCTCATCACCGCCTGGGCGGCGAAATGCACGGCCTGCTGCGACGAGCCGCACTGGCGGTCGATCGTGGTGCCGGGCACGCTCATCGCCTGTCCCGCGGCCAGCCAGGAGGTGCGGGCGATGTCGCCGGCAAGGGCGCCGATGGTGTCGACGCAGCCGAAAATGACGTCGTCGTAGTCCTCGGAGGGGATCGGGTTGCGTTCGACCATGGCCTTGATGACATGGGCGCCGAGGTCGGCACCGTGCACTGCGGCGAGACTGCCCTTGCGCTTGCCGGTGGGCGAGCGCAGGGCATCGACGATATAGGCTTCGGACATGTTGGGACTCTCAATCAGTAAAAGTTGAACCGGGGCCGAGCGGCGCTCCGGGCTTGAGCATGGCATCGGCAACGCGTGCCTTGTGGAAGCTGCGGTCACCCCAGGCGCCGGCCAGCGCCCAGGCGCGCTTCATGTACATCTGCAGGTCGAGTTCCCAGGTGTAGCCCATGGCGCCATGCACCTGCATGCAGTTCTTCGCCGCCAGGGCCGAGGCTTCGGTCGCCGCCAGCTTGGCGTGGGAGACGTGTATTGACGCCGGGCGGCCGTTGCTCAGGGCGTAGGCGGCGCGATGGGCGACGGGGCGCGCGAATTCGAGCTTCACGGCGACGTCGGCGAGCAGGTGCTTGACGGCCTGGAAGCTGCCCAGGACCTTGCCGAACTGCTTGCGCTCGGCGGTGTAGGCGATGGCGAGGTCGAGCATGCGCTTGCTCAGGCCGAGCATCTGTGCCGCGGTCGCGAGGGCGCCGCGGTCGAGCGCTGCCTGCCACAAGGGCGCCGCTGCCGGCGCGTCGAGCAGGCAGTTCGCGGCCGTCGGCGTCCAGTCAACGCGGAACAGCCGGCGCGCCGGATCGACGCTGTCGTTGGCGGTGAGCTTGACCGACTGCGGGTCAAGCGCGTGCAGGGCGCCGTTGTGTTCCAGCAGCAGCAGGTGGGCGACGTGGGCATCGGCGACCAGCGGATTGATGCGGTGGCCGACGGCGATGCGCGCCTGGCCGGTCGCAATTTTCTCCAGCCAGGGCTGGCGCAAGGGATGTTCCTGAGGCAGGCCGCGCAGCAGCGCAACCGCGATCCAGCAGCTATCCACGACACTGTCATCGACCGCGCAATAGCCGAGTTCCTGGGCCATCAAGACCCAGTCGGTGTCGCCCAGGCCGAGGCCGCCGGCCTCTTCCGGTACGGATAGTCCGGTCAGGCCCTGCTCGGCGAATTGGCGCCAGAGTTCGGCGGGTCGTCCGTCCGTCGTCTGCCAGCGTTGCCGCTGCAATTCAGGCCGCGCCTCGACGGCGAGGAAGTCGCGCATGGCGTCGCGCAGAGTGCGCTGGTCGTCGCTGAAAGTGAAGTCCATGGTTCTGTCCTCAGCGCGGCATGCCAAGCATGCGTTCGGCGATGATGTTGCGCTGGATTTCGTTGGCTCCGGCGTAGATGCTGCCGGCGGTGGAAAAGAGGAAGCCGTCCAGCCACTGGCCGACGTCGCCGGCGTCCGGCGCATGCGGCATCAGTTCGGCGCGGGCGCCGAGTATGGCCAGTGCGGTTTCGTGCATCTGCCGGTCCATCTCGGACCAGAAGATCTTGTTGGTACTCGATTCGGGGCCGATGCGCGAACCCGCCTTGAGCAGGCTGGCGGTCTGGTAGGTGGCGAGGGCGTAGGCCTCGGCCTCCATCCAGGCCCGCATCACGGCGTCGCGCAGGGCCGGGTCGCGGTCGGCGCTGTCGCGGTTCGCGAGGTAGAGCTTGATCAGGGACTCGGCGGTGGCCTGGAAGCGCGCCGGCGAGCGCAGCAGCAGCCCGCGCTCGAAGCCGGCGGTGGACATGGCGATGTTCCAGCCTGCACCTTCATCGCCCAGGCGGTTTTCCACCGGGACGCGGACGTCGTCGAAGAAAATCTCGGCAAAGCCGGCCTGGCCGTTCAACTGGGCGATCGGCCGCACCGTGATGCCCGGCGTCTTCAGCGGCAGCAGGATGAAGGAGAGGCCGTGGTGGCGCTGCGAGTCGGGATCGCTGCGGAACAGGCCGAACAGCCAGTCGGCATAGACCGCGCGCGTGGCCCAGATCTTCTGGCCGTTGATGACGTAGTGGTCGCCGTCGCGGACGGCCTTGGTGCGGATGGCGGCCATATCGGAGCCGGCGCCGGGTTCCGACCAGCCCTGGGCCCAGATGTGCTCGCCGGTGGCCATGCAGGGCAGGAAGCGCTGCTTCTGCGCTTCGCTGCCGTATTCCATCAGGGTGGGGCCGAGCAGGAAGATGCCGTTCTGGTTGACCCGCAGCGGCGCCCGCACGCGCCAGTATTCCTCTTCGAAGATCAGCCATTCGATCAGGTCGCAGCCGCGGCCGCCCAGCTGGCGCGGCCAGGTGACCATGCTCCAGTTGCCGGTGGACAAGGTGCGCTCCCAGGCGCGGTGCTGCTCGAAGCCTTCAGCGGTGTCGAAGCTCTGCAGTGGCTTGGTCGGCACGTTTGCCTCCAGCCAGGCGCGGACTTCGGCACGAAAGGCGCGCTGCTGATCCGTGTATTCCAGCTTCATTGCTCAGGCCTTAGCGTGAAACAACTCGTTCGGAGCGACTGGTGGTAGTCGAGCGAAGCGAGCTGACTAAAAGCCTCCCCGCGAGGGGGCGAGGCGGGAATTCGCGACGCAAGCGTCGCGCCGCCGCAGCCGGCTGGCTGTGCAAAGCCAGCCGTGGGCCGCGTAGCGGATGGGAGGGGCGGGCCTTTAATTGGCCT
>CAINHS010000126.1 GCA_903848955.1 uncultured beta proteobacterium | reverse complement strand
TGGTTGCGCTTTTCATTTCGGCCGCCCTCGCCGCCCCGGTCGATTCGAAAAAGAGCGAACTGCAGGATCTGCAAGGTCGCATCGAAGCCTTGCGGCGCGACATGGCGGCCGCCGAGGAATCGAAGACCTCCGCCGCCGACCAGTTGCGCGAGACCGAATCGGCGATCTCCGACGCCAACCGGCGCCTGCATGAACTGGCCGCCGAGCGTGCCGGACTGGAAGCCGGACTGGCCGAACTTGATGCGCAGAGTCAGCGCCTCGACCGCCAGACCGGCGCGCAGCAGAACCAGCTGGCGCGCCTCCTCAACCGCCAGTTCGTCGGCGGCGATTCGGATGCGCTGAAGCTGCTGCTGTCCGGCCGCGACCCCAACCAGTCGGCACGCGACACGTATTTCCTGACCCAGCTCTCGCGCGCCAAGGCCGAACTGATACAGCAATTGCGCGCCGTTGCCGCCGAGAAAAAACGCCTGGCCGACGCCGCGCGCGAGCGCCAGACACAGCTGGCCGAGGTCGAACGCCGGCAACAGGAAAGCCGCGCCCAACTGCTCGAGCGCAAGAAGCAGCGGCAGACGACGCTGGCGGCGATTGCCGACCGGCTCAAGGCGCAGCGCCGCGAAATAAACACGCTGAAACGTGACGAACAGCGCCTCGGCAGATTGATCGAAGGCCTGGCCCGCATCGCCGCGACGAAGAAAAAGGCCCCCAAAGCGGCCAGCTCCGGCGTAGCCACCGCGCCCCGCACAAAAAACCATGATCCGGGTAATGTCGGCGGCGCCTTTGCCGCCTTGCGCGGCCATCTGCGGCTGCCGGTCAAGGGCAGCATCGCCGGCCGCTTCGGCCGCCCGCGCGCGGAAGGCGGCGCGAACTGGAAGGGCGTCTTCATCCGCGCCGCCGAAGGCGTCGAAGTCAAGGCCGTGGCCGCCGGCAGCGTGGTCTTCTCGGACTGGTTGCGCGGCTTCGGCAATCTGCTGATCATCGATCACGGCGACGATTTCCTCTCGGTGTACGGCAACAACGAGTCGCTGCTGGCGGCGGTCGGCACCGCCGTCAAGGGCGGCGAAGCCGTCGCCACCGTGGGAAACAGCGGCGGCAACGCAGACTCCGGTTTATACTTTGAGCTGCGGCATCGGGGGCAGCCGTTCGACCCCCTGAAATGGGCCGGAAATTAGCCAAACTCGCGCTACACTTGAGCCCATCGGGCTAACCCCGCCGTCATCCCTTCGGAGTTCCTATGAGCAGCAAACTGCAAAAAGCGGGTCTGGTGGCATCCGGCCTGATCGCCGGCGTCCTCATCAGCCTGAATTTTTCCGCCAGCGCCGGCAAGGATGCGGCCTTGTCGGCCCTGCCGGTAGACGAGCTGCGCAGCTTCGCCGATGTCTACAACGCCATCAAGCAAGGCTATGTCGAGCCGATCGAGGACAAGAAGCTCATCACCCACGCCATCAGCGGCATGCTGGCCAACCTCGATCCGCACTCGGCCTATCTTGATGCCGACTCCTTCAAGGATCTGCAGGTCAGCACTCAGGGCGAGTTCGGCGGCCTCGGCATAGAAGTCGGCATGGAAGACGGTTTCGTCAAGGTCGTGGCGCCGATCGAGGATACCCCGGCGTACAAGGCGGGGCTCAAGTCCGGCGACCTGATCATCAAGCTCGACGACACACCGGTCAAGGGCCTCACGCTCAATGACGCTGTCAAGAAAATGCGCGGCAAGCCGAAAACCCAGATCCGCCTCACCATCGCCCGCAAGGGCGAAACCAAGCCCTTCGAAGTCACCCTGACGCGCGAGAAGATCAAGGTGCAGAGCGTCAAGTCGAAGTTGCTCGAAGGCGGCTACGGCTACTTGCGCGTCACCCAGTTCCAGGAGGAAACCGCGCCCGACGTGGTGAAGCACCTCGAGAAACTGGCGAAAGCGGACAAGGACGCCAAGGGCGACGGCATCAAGGGACTGGTGCTCGACCTGCGCAACGATCCGGGCGGCCTGCTCAACGGCGCCGTCGGCGTCGCGGCGGCCTTCCTGCCGCCGGCGACGCTGGTGACCTCGACCGACGGCCGCACCGAAGATGCCAAGCGCCGCTACAACGCCAGCCCGGAGGATTACCAGCGCGGCTTCAAGGACGACTTCATGAAGAACCTGCCCGCCTACGCCAAGATCACGCCTCTGGTGGTGCTGGTCAATGGCGGTTCGGCGTCCGCCTCGGAAATCGTTGCCGGCGCCCTGCAGGATCACAAGCGTGCCGTCGTCATGGGCACCCAGACCTTCGGCAAGGGTTCGGTGCAAACCGTCCTGCCGCTGTCCAACAATGCCGCGATCAAGCTGACCACGGCGCGCTACTACACGCCTTCGGGCCGTTCCATCCAGGCCAAGGGCATCACCCCGGACGTCATCGTCGAGGAAACGGCAAACGGCGAACCGCGCGAGCGTCTGCGCGAAGCCGATCTGGAACGCCACCTCGGCAATGACAAGGACAAGACGGCGGAACCGGCCGCGCCCAAGCCGCCGGTAAAGAACGGCAAGAAGGGCAAGGACGAGGCCGAGGAATCGCCGCACACGCCGCTTGAGTTCGCCTCGAAGAACGACTACCAGCTCACTCAGGCAACCAACCTGCTCAAGGTCTGGCAGATCATCAAGCGCTGAGCGCAGCGCGCGTGCCATGAGCAGGATGACTCCGGAAAAGGCGCGCGAACTCAGGGACGAACTGCGCCACGGCAAGTCGCGCCAGCGTCCGGCCGCCTTCGTGCCGCAACCCGGCACGCGCAAGCATCGCGAGCTGCGCTTTGACCCGCGGCATCCCGAACAGGTCGAGGAAACGCGACGGCTGCTGTCCGGGCTCGAAGGCATGGAAATCGACAGCGGGCTGGCGCCCTGCAGCCTGTCGATCTGGTACGACATCAGCGACTACTCGCTGCAAGGACTGGAAGCCGCGTTGCAGAGGCAGGGCGTTCATCTCGACAACAGCCTCTACAGCAAGCTGATGCGGGCACTGGTGTATTTCTGCGAGGAAACCCAGATGCGCAACATGCGCGTCCCCGAGCGCCTGATCAAGAAATCGCACCTGGTCTATTCCAAGGCCTGGGAGCACCATCCCCACGGCGACCGCGACGACACGCCGGCGGAACTGAGGCAGGACAGATGACCGACGAGCAGCTGCTGCGCTACAGCCGCCACATCCTGCTGCCGCAGATCGGCATCGAAGGACAGGACAACATCGTCAACGCCCGGGCGCTGGTGATCGGCGCCGGCGGCCTGGGTTCGCCCGCCGCCTATTACCTGGCCTCGGCCGGCATCGGCACGCTGGTGCTGGCCGACGGCGACACGGTCGACCTGACCAACCTGCAGCGCCAGATCCTGCACCGCACCGATGCCGTCGGCATGACGAAGGTCGAGTCGGGCAAGCGCACGCTGGGCGAAATCAACCCCGAATGCAAGGTCATCGCGCTCGCCGAACGCCTTTCCGGCCCGCGTCTGGAGGAGGAAGTGGCGCTGGCCGACATCGTCCTCGACTGCTGCGACAACTTCGCCACGCGCCATGCCGTCAATCGCGCCTGCGTCAAGTTCGCCAAACCGCTGGTGTCCGGCGCCGCGATCCGCTTCGACGGCCAGGTGGCGGTATTCGATTCACGCCAGCCGGATGCCCCCTGCTACCACTGCCTGTTTCCCGAAGGACAGGACGTCGACGAAGTGCGCTGCGCCGTGATGGGTGTCTTCGCCCCGCTCACCGGCATCATCGGCACGGTGCAGGCCGCCGAAGCCCTGAAGCTGCTGATCGGCTGCGGCACCAGCCTCGCCGGCCGCCTGCTGCTGCTCGACGGCCTCGGCATGGAATGGCGCGAGATTCGCGTGCCGCGCGATCCGGGCTGCGCCGTTTGCAGGGCTGAGCAAAGACAATAAATTCAGCCACAGAGAACACAGAGGACACAGAGGAAGAGCGAACCCGAAGGTTTTCTCTGTGATCTCTGTGTCCTCTGTGGCTAATGGTTTTCGGGCTTGTCCATCAGAACATCTGCCGGTGCCGGATCCGGCTCGGGGCGTGGCTGAGCGCGACCGAGAACACCAGCACGAACCAGAACAAGGGTTGGCGCCCGGCCTCCCAGCTCGCCAGCAGCATCACCAGCACCAGCTTGAGCAGTGTGCCGAGACCCTTGGCCTGGCGGAAATAGAGCGGGTTTGCCCAGGCGTCGAGGGCGACGATGCCGAGGCCCGAGACCAGCATCAGGCCGCCCCAGTGTGCCACACCGCTTGCATTCGCCAGCACCACCGCGGACATACCGGCCAGGCCGGCGATGTGGAAAACGCGCAGGATGTTGATCAGCAGGCCGCGGCCGCGGAAGTCGCGATGGCCGTCCTGGTCACGCAAGGCGGGCTCGAATGCGACAGTCGGCGCCGACCATGCGGCGCTCGATGATGTTGAGATGGCGGGCGCCGGCCAGCTCCGTGAGTTCCGCCAGGCCGAACATGCCGCGCGCGGAATCGCCCATCAGCAGCGGCGCCTGGTAGATCAGCAATTCGTCGACGCAGTTCTCGCCCAGCAGCGAGCCGTTGAGCCGGGTACCGGCCTCGGCCAGCACTTCGTTGATGCCGCGCCGGCCGAGTTCCAGCAGCAGGGCGGCGAGATCGACCTTGCCATGGGCATTGGCCAGGATGACGATTTCGGCGCCGCGCTGGCGCAGGGCGGCGCTGCGCGGGCCGTCCTGCGCCGCAGCGATGAGGACATTGCCGCCTTCGAGCACGGCGGCATCCGGCGGCGTTTCGAGCCGGCTGTCGATCACCACCTTGAGCGGCTGGCGCGTGGTCTGCACCTCGCGCACGCTAAGCCGCGGATTGTCGTCCCTGACCGTGCCGATGCCGGTCAGCACGGCGCAGGAGCGCGCGCGCCAGGCATGTGCATCGCGCCGCGCGGCAGGGCCGGTGATCCATTGCGAGGCGCCGTTGTTGAGCGCCGTCTTGCCGTCCAGGCTGGCCGCCACCTTGAGCCGCAGCCAGGGCCGGCCGCGCGTCATGCGCGAGACGAAACCGATGTTGAGTTCCGCCGCCTCGGCTTGCAGCAGGCCGCTGCCGACCTCGATGCCGGCGGCCGCCAGTTGCGCCAACCCCTGCCCGGCCACCAGCGGATTCGGATCCTGCATCGCGACCACGACACGGGCAACACCGGCGCCGATCAGCGCATCGGCGCAAGGCGGGGTGCGGCCGAAATGGCTGCAGGGTTCGAGCGTGACATAGGCGGTGGCGCCTCGCGCTGTCACGCCGGCAGCGGCCAGGGCAGCCAGGGCGACGGCCTCCGCGTGCGGCAGGCCGGCCTGCTGGTGCCAGCCTTCGCCGATGATGCGGCCGTCCCTGACCAGGACGCAGCCGACGCGGGGATTGGGAGTGGTGCCGTAGAGACCGCGCCGCGCCAGTTGCAGGGCGCGTGCCATGAAGACGTGATCGGCCGCCGCAAAGCTCATGGGGCGCAATGAATCACGTCTTGGCCCGGTGGGTGCGCGGCTTCTTGATTTCGCGGATGGCTTCGGAGAACTCGTCGACGTCCTCGAAGTTCCGATACACCGAAGCGAAGCGGATATAGGCCACCTTGTCGAGCCGCTTCAGTTCGCGCATCACCAGTTCGCCGATGCGATCCGACGCCACTTCACGCAGCGCCAGCTGCACCAGCTTTTCCTCGATGCGGTCGACGGCAAGATCGATGCTTTCGGTGGTGACCGGACGCTTTCTCATGGACAGCATCATGCTGCCCTTGAGCTTGTCGCGCTCGTAATCCGTGCGGCTGCCGTTCTTCTTCACCACTTGCGGCAACTGCAGTTCGACCCGCTCGTAAGTGGTAAAGCGCTTGTCGCAGGACAGGCAGCGGCGACGGCGGCGCACAGTATCGCCGTCCTCGTTCTCCCGGGTGTCAACGACCTGGGTGTTGTCTTCAGCGCAGAAGGGGCACTTCATGCTATTCCCGAAGAGCCGGAAGCCGAAAAACATTACCGCAGAGGCGCAGAGGCGCAGAGCTGACGCAGAGGAAAGCAGGGAAAATGCTCATCATGGCGGATCTTCTCTGCGCCGCCTTTCTCTGCGCCTCTGCGCCTCTGCGGTGAGTCTTCTTGCAGTGTTGGCCGCTATCAGCCATACACCGGGAACTTCTTGCACAGCGCCGCCACTTCACCGCGCACCCGCGTCAGCACGGCTTCATCGGCCGGGGCGTCGAGCACGTCGGCGATCAGGTCGGCGACCTGTTCCGCCTCGATCTCGGTAAAGCCGCGCGTGGTCATGGCCGGCGTGCCGAGGCGGATGCCGGAGGTGACGAAAGGCTTTTGCGGATCATTGGGAATGGCGTTCTTGTTCACCGTGATATGGGCGCGGCCGAGGGCGGCTTCGGCCTCCTTGCCGGTGATGTTCTTGGCCTGCAGGTCCACCAGGAACACGTGCGACTCGGTGCGTCCGGAGACAATGCGCAGGCCGCGGCCCTTCAATACCTTGGCCATGACCTGGGCATTCTCGATCACCTGTTCCTGATAGTTGCGGAACTCCGGCGTCATGGCTTCCTTGAAGGCGGCCGCCTTGGCGGCGATGACGTGCATCAGCGGGCCGCCCTGGAGGCCGGGAAAGATCGCCGAGTTGATCGCCTTTTCGTGTTCGGCACGCATCAGAATCAGGCCGCCGCGCGGTCCGCGCAGGGTCTTGTGGGTGGTCGAGGTAACGACGTCGGCATGCGGCACCGGGTTGGGGTAGAAGCCTGCGGCGACGAGGCCGGCGTAGTGCGCCATGTCCACCATGAAGATGGCGCCGACCGCCTTCGCCACCTTGGCGAAACGCTCGAAGTCTATCCTCAGCGCATAAGCCGAGGCGCCGGCGATGATCAGTTTCGGCTTGTGCTCGTGCGCCAGCCGTTCCATCTCGGCGTAATCGATTTCCTCATTCTGATCGAGGCCGTAGGGCACGACGTTGAACCACTTGCCGGACATGTTCACCGACGAGCCGTGCGTCAGATGGCCGCCCATGGCGAGGTTCATGCCGAGGATGGTGTCGCCCGGCTTGAGGAAAGCCATGAACACCGCCTGGTTGGCCTGCGAGCCGGAATTGGGCTGGACATTGGCGGCATCGGCACCGAACAGCTTCTTCGCCCGATCGATGGCCAGCTGCTCGGCGACATCGACATGCTCACAGCCGCCGTAGTAGCGCTTGCCGGGATAACCTTCGGCGTACTTGTTGGTCAGCTGCGAGCCCTGCGCTTCCATCACCGGCCATGAAACATAGTTCTCCGAAGCGATCAGCTCGATGTGATCCTCCTGGCGGCGGTTTTCGTTCTGGATGGCGGCCCACAGCTCGGGGTCGCCCATGGCGAGGGTATTTTTCTTGGAAAACATATCAGGTCCGTTTCAAAAACGACATCAATGAATGTTTCAGTGAAGGCTCATGCACGCAGCGCGTTATGCCGAAACCAAAACATGGCGGAATCCGGGGACGGGTGGCAGTGGCCGATTTTAGCATCCGGCCGTCGCAGGCAGCCAATCGCGCTGTCTCGCGGCATAGCGACCGGCCGCGACGGACATTATTGGCTTGCGGAAGGTCACCTCCGGCTGTTTATTGATTAAACTCGCGACTCAACAATGAGTTGCCCGGCAAAACAGAGCATCGACGCAGACCACACCGCATAGGAGAAATCACTGATGCAAGGCCTCTTGAAATTATCCAGCCTGATTGACGGCTTGAACGAACGTGTCGGCCGCGCCATGATCTGGCTGGTCCTCATTGTCGTCGTCATCAGCGCCGGCAACGCCGTCGTCCGCTTCACCTTCAACATGAGTTCGAACGCCCTGCTGGAGATCCAGTGGTACCTGTTCTCGGCAATCTTCCTGCTGTCGGCCGGCTATGTGCTGAAGCGCAACGAGCACATCCGCATCGACGTCCTCATCGGCCGCTTTTCCGAGCGGACGCAGAACTGGGTCGACGTCTTCGGCTTTCTCGTGTTCCTGCTGCCGATGGCCCTGATCATCGGCTACCTGTCCTGGCCGGTATTCACCATGGCCTGGACCTCGGGCGAAATGTCCTCCAATCCGGGAGGCCTCATCCGCTGGCCGGTGCGCCTGATGATGCCGGTCGGCTTCGCCCTGCTGATCCTGCAAGGCATCTCCGAACTGGTCAAGCGCCTGGCCTTTCTCAGCGGCGCCGGTCGCAACGTACTGATCAAGGAGGGCGGCCCCAGCGCCGAGGAGGAATTGGCCGAGGCCATCAAGAAGCACCAGGTCGCCCCCGAGGTGGTCAGCTTCGTCGAGGCCAACCATGAGATGGTCGACCCGCAGCCGGAACAAGGAGACCGCAAGTGACCGAATTCTTCATTGCCAACCTGGCACCGATCATCTTCGCCTCACTGATCGTCTTCCTGCTGCTGGGCTTCCCGGTCGCCTTCTCGCTCGCCGCCAACGGCATCATCTTCGGCTGGATCGGCATCGAGCTCGGCCTGTTCCAGCCGACCTTCTTCCAGGCGCTGCCCGAGCGCATCTTCGGCGGCGTCATGATGAACGACACGCTGATGGCGATTCCCTTCTTCACTTTCATGGGGCTGATCCTGGAACGCTCCGGCATGGCCGAGGACCTGCTCGAGACCATCGGCCAGCTGTTCGGACCGGTGCGCGGTGGGCTGGCCTACGCCGTGGTCCTGGTCGGCGCCATGCTGGCGGCGACCACCGGCGTGGTGGCGGCCTCGGTGATCTCGATGGGCCTGATCTCGCTGCCCATCATGCTGCGCTTCGGCTACGACCGGCGCCTGGCCTCGGGCGTGATCGCCGCCTCGGGCACTCTGGCGCAGATCATCCCGCCGTCACTGGTGCTGATCATCATCGCCGACCAGCTCGGCAAGTCGGTCGGCGACATGTACAAGGGCGCCTTCGTGCCGGGTTTTGTGCTGACCGGCCTGTATCTGCTCTTCGTCCTCGGCATGACCATCTTCTTCCCGAAATCCGCACCCGCCCTGCCCCCCGAGGCACGCAAGTTCCGCGAAGCCAGCGGCCGCACCGGCGCGATTTCACTGCTGCTGCTGACCTTCGTCTCGGTCGGCGGCGCCGTCGCCTGGGCCATGCAGCAGCCGGCCGACAAGCCCACCGACGAACTCATCGTCATCGCCATGAGTCTGGGCATGGGCATCGCCTTCGGCCTCGCCATCCTCAACCGCGTCACCAAGCTCGGCTTGTTCTCGAAGATGGCGGAAAAGGTCACCTTCGTCCTGATCCCCCCGCTGGCGCTGATCTTCCTCGTACTCGGCACCATTTTCATCGGCATCGCGACGCCGACCGAGGGCGGCGCCATGGGCGCCACCGGCGCGCTGATCATGGCCGTCGCCCGCAATCGCCTGTCCTGGTCGCTGCTCAAGCAGGCCATGGACTCGACCGCCAAGCTGACCACCTTCGTCGTCTTCATCCTCGTCGGCGCACGCTGCTTCTCGCTGACCTTCTACGGCGTCGACGGCCACAAGTGGGTCGAGCACCTGCTGACCGACCTGCCCGGCGGGCAGGTGGGCTTCCTCATCGTGGTGAATGCGCTGGTCTTCTTCCTCGCCTTCTTCCTCGACTTCTTCGAGCTCTGCTTCATCGTCGTGCCGCTGCTCGGTCCCGTGGCGGACAAGCTGGGCATCGACCTGATCTGGTTCGGTGTGCTGCTGGCGATCAACATGCAGACCTCCTTCATGCATCCGCCCTTCGGCTTCGCCCTGTTCTACCTGCGTTCGGTGGCGCCGACCTCGCCCTACAAGGATCACGTCACCGGCAAGCTCACCGATCCGGTCACCACCGGGCAGATCTACTGGGGTGCCATCCCCTTCGTCCTGATCCAGATCGTCATGGTCGGTCTGGTCATCGCCTTCCCGCAACTGGTCGGCAGCGAGAAGGCGCTGACCAACGCGCAGATGGAGGAGCAGGGGCAGGCCATCGACATCCAGAAGATGCTGCAGGAGGACACCGCCGCGGATACCGCGCGGGAAGCCGGCAAGGCTGCTGCCGGCGGTCAGGCGGCACCGGCAGCGGCGGGCGGCGCCAACGATGGCGACGCCCTGACCAAGGCCATCAACGACGCCAACAAGCAGAAATAGAAAGCGCCGCCCGGCACCCGGCCGCGCGCCGGGTTAACGCAAAAAGCCCCGCAACGCGGGGCTTTTTGTTTGCCGCGGCAAAAGAATTACTTGACGTGCTGCTGCAGGAACTGGTCCATGCCGAGTTCGGCAACGCTGAACCACTGGTTGAGTTCCTTCTGGTATTTGACGTACTCGGTGTAGATCTTCTTGAATGCCGGATTCTTCGCCGATTCGTCGCTGTAAAGCTGCTGGGACGCCTTGAAGGCAGCCTCGACGACTTCGTTGGAGAACTTCTTGAGCTTGACGCCCTGGCCCACCAGGCGACGCAGGGCGGCCGGGTTCTTGTGGTCGTATTCGGCCATCATCGTCACGTTGGATTCGTAGGCGGCGGCCTGGAAAGCGGACTGATAGTCCTTCGGCAGCTTGGCCCACTGGTCCTTGTTCACGAAGAAGTGGATCGTCGGACCCGGCTCCCACCAGCCCGGGAAGTAATAGTTCTTGGCGACCTTGTGGAAGCCGAGCTTCTCGTCGTCATAGGGACCGACCCATTCCGCGGCGTCGATGGTGCCCTTTTCCAGCGCCGGATAGATGTCCGAGCCGGGAATCTGCTGCGGCACCATACCCAGTGCCGACTGCACCGCGCCGCCAAGGCCGGCGATGCGCATCTTGACCCCCTTGCAGTCAGCCAGCGTATTGATTTCCTTGCGGAACCAGCCGCCCATCTGCGTCCCGGTATTGCCGCCGGCGAAGGAAACGATGTTGTAGTTGCTGTAGAACTCGTCGAGCAGTTTCTGCCCGCCGCCGTAGTAGATCCAGGCGTTCATCTGGCGGCAGTTCATGCCGAAGGGGATCGCCGTGCCGAAGCCGAAGGTCTTGTCCTTGCCGACGAAGTAGTAGGAGCAGGTATGACAGGCTTCCACGGTGCCGTTCTGCACCACGTCCAGCGCCTGGCCGCCCGGTGCGATTTCGCCCGAAGCGAATACCTGCACCTGGAACTTGCCGCCGGTCATGCTGGCCAGACGTGCCGACAAGACCTCGGCACCGCCGTAGATGGTGTCAAGACTCTTGGGAAAACTGGAAGTCAGCCGCCACTTGATGGTCGGTGCCGATTGTGCGATGGCCGGGGCTGTGCCGGCGGCCAGGATGCCGGTGAGGCCGGCGTGTTGCAGAAACTTGCGTCGTTCCATGCCACTTCTCCTATTCGATTTGTGATCGGGCAGCCCTGCATCGCGGCAGAGCCTGCGCGGATACTACACCCACTGCTGCTGTCATGGTGCGGCCGATCCGGCTAATCAGGCACTTCGTCGAGCGCCCGCTCGAGATGGCGGCAGTCGGCCCACGAGATCAGCCGCCAGCCGCCGGCGCGGTGCTCGAGCCAGTTGAATGCCGCATTCGGCAGGAGGAAATCGCGCGGCGCGTGCAGAGGCAAACCGGTAGCGGCACGATATACGACATCCAGCACGCCGCCGTGAGTAAAAACCAGCACTTCCCTGCCGGCGTGGCGTGCAGCGAGGACTTCAAGCCCGGCCAAGACGCGTGCCGCGAAAACAATCAGGGATTCGCCCGACTCGTAGTCGTAGTCGGGTGTCCGCGCCAGATGGTGATGATGCGCCTCAGGATACTGCACAGCGGCTTCGTCTGCGGTGGTGCCTTGCAGTACGCCGAAATGGCGCTCGCGCAAAGCCGGTTCTGCCGCCACGGCAAGCCCGAGTCCGGCGCCGGCGACTTGCGCCGTGTGCCAGGCGCGCCGCAGGTCGCTGCTATATGCCGCGGCGAAGCCGTGCCCCGCCAGACCCGGCCTCACCGCCAGCGCCTGCGCTGCACCGGTCGCATTGAGATCGATGTCGATCCGCCCCTGCAGGCGCTTCTCGCCATTCCAGTCGGTCTCGCCATGACGAATGAGACAAAATCGGGTGGGTGCGTTGGCCGGCATGGGCGGCATTCTAGCGGCTCGCGGCGCGCCGGCAATCGGCGCAGGCCCTCAACGCAGCGCCAGACGCCACAGCGTGGTGAGTTCAGCGGCGCGAGCCGCGTAAAGGGGGTCGCTGGTGTCGGCGGCGCGCGGATGAACCGGCCTGGCATCGATGCGCCCCACCGGCACCAGGCCGGCCTGGTCAAAGGCGGCGAGCAGTTCGGCGCGCGAGCGCAAGCCCAGATGTTCGGCGAGATCGGAGAGCACCAGCCAGCCTTCGCCGCCCGGCTCCAGATGCGCGGCCAGCCCGCCGATGAATCCCATCAGCATGCGACTGTCGGGGTCGAACACCGCGCGCTCCAGCGCGGAACCGGCGCGAGCCGGCAGCCACGGCGGGTTGCAGACGACCAGCGGCGCACGGCCGGGCGGGAACAGGTCGGCCGCCACCACCTCGACCCGCGCCGCCAATCCAAGCCGCGCCATGTTCTCGCCGGCGCAGGCCAGGGCGCGGGGATCCATGTCGGTAGCGACCACGCGGGCGACGCCGCGCCGCGCCAGCACCGCCGCCAGCACCCCGCTGCCGGTGCCGATATCGAAAGCCAGAGCGCAGGCGGCGGGCAAGGGCGCAGTCGCCACCAGGCCGACATACTCGCCGCGAACCGGTGCGAACACGCCGTAGTGCGGATGGATGCGCTCCCCCAGGGCCGGCACCGCGACGCCCTGTTTGCGCCACTCGTGGGCGCCGATGAGTCCCAGCAGTTCCCGCAGCGAAGCGACGAAGGACCCGTCCGCCGCGCCGTAGGCCTCGCGGCAGGCGTCCCCGACGTCGGGTGCGCGGCGCAGCGGCAGCCGGTAGTCGTCATCGAAGGGCAGCAGCAGCATGCCCAGCGTGCGCGCCCGCTGCGACTGCGACAGCCGGTACCGATGAAACGCCGCCGCGCCTGCCTGCCCGGCCGGGTCGGCCGGCGGCGGCCGCCGCGGCTTGCGGTCGACGCGCCGGGCCATGGCCTGCAGCAACTGGCGGGCGTTCTGGAAATCGCCGCGCCACAGCAGCGCGGTGCCCTCGCTGGCGAGGCGGAAAGCGGCATCGGCGGTGGTGCGGTCATCGGCGATGACGACACGCTTCGGCGGCGGGCTGCCGGCCTCCGAATGCCAGCGGGCAGTGCGCGTCGCGCCATCCTCGGTCCAGGATATGAGCGGAACGGCGCTCACGGCGCGGCGCGCCGGCAGCAGGGCCTGGTTTGAAAC
The DNA here is from genome assembly GCA_903848955.1 of uncultured beta proteobacterium. Classification (GTDB taxonomy): domain Bacteria; phylum Pseudomonadota; class Gammaproteobacteria; order Burkholderiales; family Rhodocyclaceae; genus Sulfuritalea. The sequence continues at coordinate 1,379 of CAINHS010000126.1, read as the reverse complement.
AACATGGGCAACTCGATGCGAGGGGAAAGGGAGGGCATGGTACGTCGCCGTCGCGGGCCTGTAAATTAGGCTAACCGGACATGGCGTCCCGGCAGCGTCGGGTCTCGGCCGGACTCAGTTATCGTCCAGCCCCCAATAGCCGGCTTCACGCTGATGACGAATCGCAAGAATCAGGACGACATCCTGATCTTCCTCAAAGCTATAGAGGGACACATAACCGGTACGTCCTCGAGATATCACCAACTCTCGCAATTCATACTCCACGGGACGACCGATCAGCGGGTGACGCACTAACAATTCAACGACTTCCTCGATCAATCCAACCGTCTCTGCTGCTGCGGGAGGATCTGTTTCAATCAGGAAGTCGGTTAGCCTTTCAAGATCGGAGAGCGCACGTGCCGAATAGATCAGCTTTGCCAAGATCTGGCTTTCGGCTTTGCCGGCTTATTGCCTGAAATGCGGGCTTTCAGGTAAGCATGCACCTCACTGGCATCGTAGCCCTTGCCGGTGCTCAACATTTGTTCCCGTGCCGCCTGAGCCTCATTTACGAAACCGGCCCGCCGTTCTGCTGCCGTGGCTGCTTGCTCAATCGCATGGACCATGAAAGCATGCGGCGAGACTCCTATCTTCTCTGCAGCGGCAGCAGCTCGTTGCTTGAGTTCGTCAGAAAGCTTCAGCGAAGTAGTGGACATTGTCGGGTGCCAATTGCCTTCAGGTGACACTAGGGTAACACCCTGATCCTGTGAGTTGCAAGTTTGTTCCGTAACCGCCCTGGGCGCCCAGCCGGCAGCGCGACGCAGGATCGCTTTGCGGTAAAGTCGCTGTCCCCGCATTTTCTTAGCCGCCATGCCCGCACGCCTGTTGTTCACCATCGTTTTCATCGAGGGCTATTGTTCCCTCGGCGCCGAAATCATCGCCTTGCGGCGATTGATTCCCCATGTCGGCAGTTCCATCGTGGTCACGGCACCGACCATCGGCCTGTTCCTGCTGGCGCTGGCACTCGGCTATCAATCGGGCAGCCGTGTGGCGGCAGACTACCGCGCCGTGGTGGCGCGCAATTTCCTCATCGCCGCAGCGCTGATGGGCGGCGGTCTGGCAGGGAGCAGCGTCAATGCCATCTTCATCGCAACGCAGGCGGCAGCGGCCTACCTGATTTTCATCGCCGCCGTCCTCTGCCCGCTGGCCTGGCTGCTGGGGCAAACCGTACCGATACTGACCAACCTGATGCGGGCGCAGCGAAGCGGCGAAGCGGCCGGACAGGCGCTGTACTGGTCCACCCTCGGCTCCTTTCTGGGTTCCGTCACGCTCTCGCTCGGCGTCATGCAGATGTTCGGCGTCTGGGCTGCGGTGCTGCTCGGCGCCCTGATGCTGGTCGCCGG
>CAINHS010000125.1 GCA_903848955.1 uncultured beta proteobacterium | reverse complement strand
GCGCCCCGGGGACGCAGCTGCGCTGCCAGGCGCTCTGCGAGCCCGGGAGACCCCTTTATGGCCCGAAGGGACGGTATCCCCCTGCGGGACGGGGGCGGGCGCTTTGCGGACCGGGGACTCCCCTTCGGGGGCCGGTCACATCTTGCACTCGGTATCGTCGGTTTTGCCGATACCTTTGCCGCCGCCCTTGTTCTGCGCGATCGAACTCGGCATCGTTACCTGGATGCCTTGTTGCGGCGGCACCGCCACCGGTCGCACGTCGGAGCCGGCGGCGTAGCCGAACTGCCCGGCATTGAGCTGCACCGTGCCGGCCTTGTTGGTCATGATGATGGCGCCGCTGGCGACATCCACATGCAGCCCGTTCGGCGGCGGCCGGCCACTCGTGGTCCCTACCCCGCTGCAGTCGTTCTGGCACAGCAGTGCGCCGAAGTGCGTGCCGCGGATGCCGATGGTCGCGGTCTCGGTCTGGAAGCTGACCTTCTCCCGGTTGCGCTTGCCGATCAGGCCCGTCACCGCCCGCAGGCCGCCCTTGAACATGCTGAGGACGATGTTGTCGCTTTCCGGCTTGGCGGCGTCGTAGCTGTAGTTGTTGATCTTGAGCTGGGTCCCCGGCCGAATCACGACTTCGCCGCCGTCGTTGAACTTGATCCGGGCGTAGGTTTCGCTCTCGGTGGTGAGCGTGTCGCCTTCGACCACCTCGGACTTGATGGACAGCAGCTTGCTGGTGCCGTCGACCCGCTTCGCCGACAGCGTCCCCGACAGGTGCGTGACCTGCCCTGCCGCCGTCGCCGCGCCGGCGGCCGCCGGCAGCCAGACGAGGACCGCGGCCAGGGCGGTGAGGAACAGCCGCTTCATGCCGGCCTCCGGCTTAGCTGCTGCATTGGGCAACTGTTTTCTTGGCGGCTGGCTTGTCATCTTTCTTCCCGTCATTGGCTGCGTCCGATTTCTTCTCGTCTTTCTTTTCGTCTTTCTTGTCTTCGTCCTTCTTGCTGCCCGATGTGCTGTCGGTGGCTGCAGTCTTTGTGTCGCTGCTGGTGGTGCTGGTGCTGGTGCTGGTGGTGCTGCGGTTACTGGTGGTGCTGCTTGTGGTGCCGGTGTTGCTGCTGCTTGTGCCGCCAAGGATCGGGGTGGAGTCGCCGCCAAACGTGCCCTGGCTGCCGCCGGTGGTCTGATGGGTGTTGAGCAGGGCGAGCGTTCCCGTGCTGCCTGTTGTGACAGGCGTGGGCGCCGGCGGCGGGGTGGGCGTGGTGGTGTCCTTGGTCGGGTTGCTGGTCGCGGTTTCCGTCAGGGTGACGATCTGGTTGGTGGTGGTGCTCACCGTCGTGGTCGATACCTGCGGCAACACCACCGAGCAGCCTTCCTGCCCGGCGTTGGTGGTGCAACTGGCCAGGGTCGGCAGAACCACGGAACAGCCGGCGGCGGTCGGCGTCGTGGTGCAGGTCGCCAGCGTCGGCAGGACCGCCGAGCAGCCGGCCTGGGCGGGCGTAAAGGTGCAGGCTGTCAGCGAGGGCAGGACGACTGAACATCCTGCCGCGCCCGGGGTCGCGGTGCAGCTTGCGATCGAGGGCAGCACGGCGGAGCAGCCGGCAGCGGTTGGCGTCGAGATGCAGGAGGCCAGGGCCGGCAGGACGACCGTGCATCCTGCCGCGGCTGGGCTGCTGGTGCAGGTCGCGAGCGTCGGCAGAACCACGGAGCAACCGGCAGAACTCGGCGTTGTAGTGCAGGCGGCGAGGGTCGGCAGGACAACCGTACAGCCGGCAGTCGTCGGTGCGGTGGTGCAACTGGCCAGCGTCGGAAGAACCACGGAACAGCCTGCCGCAGTCGGGGTGGTGGTGCAGGTCGCTACGGTGGGAAGCACTACCGAGCAGCCGGCCGTGGTCGGTGCAGTGGTGCAGGTCGCCAGGGGCGGCAGGACAACCGAGCATCCGGCAGCGCTCGGCGTCGAGGTGCAGGTCGCGAGTGTCGGCAGGACTGAGGAACATCCCGCAGTCGTCGGTGCAGTGGTGCAAGTCGCCAGCGGCGGTAGAACTACCGAGCAGCCGGCAGTCGTCGGTGCGGTGGTGCAGATCGCCAGGGGCGGCAGGACAACCGTGCATCCGGCAGCGCTCGGCGTCGAGGTGCAAGTCGCGAGTGTCGGCAGGACTGCGGAACATCCGGCCGTGGTCGGAGCGGTAGTGCAAGTCGCCAGCGGCGGCAGCACGGCTGAACACCCTGCGGCGCTCGGGGTCGTCGTACAGGTGGCCAAGGGCGGCAGAACGGCTGTGCATCCGGCCGTGGTCGGTGCGGTGGTGCAGGTCGCCAAGGGCGGCAGCACGGCTGTGCATCCGGCCGTGGTCGGTGCGGTGGTGCAGGTCGCCAGGGTAGGGGGCGGTGGGGGCGGTGGGGGCGGTGGGGGCGGTGGGGGCGGTGGGGGTGGGGCCGTGTAAATTGTTTTCGTTGCTCCCGTTGGAACGGTACCGCTTACGTTGTACGCGCCAAGTGTCACCGTTCCCGATGGCGCGGTGATCGTGCCGGATAATGTCAGGATATCTGTCGGAACCGGTGAAGCAGGTGCCCCTGCCACCAGACTAATGGGACCAGTCGTACTCGATACAGGTCCCGAAATCGTCAGAGGGCTTTTGGCCGTCAGAGAAATACCACCATACGCCTGGATTCCGGAGCCGACTACAGTGAGCGCCGAGGTGCCGCCGTAATTGATAATCGCAACACTTCCGATCGGGCTTGAGGACATTGCGGAGCCATAGACGCTCAGCGGTCCTGACGCACCAAAGTTGTTGGTAATGAATGCGCCCCCTGCGGCAGCAGTAAAGTTCATCGTTGCCGATTTCGTTAGCAATGGAGATGCGGCGCTCAGCCCTATGCTGTTGGCACTGAGCGACAAACTAGGAGCTGAAAGCACGCCTCCCCCGTAGGTCAGGTTTCCGCCACTGTTTAACACGATCGACGTTCCGGCAGCCAAACCCGGGAAGATCTCCGGCGATGTTCCGGGGGTTGTAAAGCTGGCGATACCGGTATTGCTCAAGAAGTTCAGGGTAGCGGTGGTTGTCGCATTGCCAGAGGCCGTCAGGGCATCAATCGTTTTGCCGGTATTTGTAATTGAGCCGGTCTTGAACACGAAGGCCTGAGAGCCAATTGAAATATTCTGGCCTATGTTGATTGTTTTTGAGTTGCCTGCTAACAGCGCCAGATCCATGCCGGTCAGCGAAACTGGAGCACTGATTGTCAAGGCGCTGGTATTCACGTCAGCACCCGTCAAAGGTGTTGGGTTTCCAATCGCCAACCCAGCGGCAGAAATACGTGCGAAGTCAGCGGGATCGATATAACCGCCGCTACCGGGAAGAGTACTCGACACTGCAAATGGAGTATTTGCCGATCGATTGCCGACATGCGTCCACCCGGTCGAAGTGATATTGCTGTTGATTGGGATCGATATCAAACCATCTGAAACAAGATCGACTTCCAGGGCGCTGAAACCGGAGCTAATCAACACCCCCCCCGTCCCGGAAGAGAATTCCACTGAGGTAGAGCTGTTAGCACCGGGGGTGAAACTGCTAACCACAAGTGCTCCAGCTGAATCATTGTTCGCAATCCACACCTTTTTTACATCGGCGCTAAATCCCGAATCAAGATCAACATATCCTCCAACATTAAGCGTACTACTTCCGGTCTGGGAAACTGCCACGGATGCCAGCGAATCTGTGGCGATATCTGCTTCCAGAACGGGGAAACTGTTGGCGGAATGAAGCAAGGTGGCGCCGCCTCCGAAGGGCGCCGCAAGGGCCAAACCGGCACCGGCAATAATCTTTTGGTCCTGTGTGAAAACATCTGTACCGGCACCGGTCGCCTTGGAAGTAAGAACCACCACGCCGAATGATGGATCGCTGACGCTGATCCCCACCACATCATCGACCGTCGTAACGTGAACCTTCTCAGTGCTGGTAAATCTGAAGCTCCCAACAGTGCTACTGCCGGCAATCACTCCCGTGGGATTGTCCTCACTCAGATTGACATCATTGGAGGCCGTTGCGGCAATCGCCGATCCGGTAAGCTTGGTGCCTAAATGTTGGCTAATGCTGCCAGCAGTCGAATTCAATTTGATTACGCCCGGTGTTGTCCCGGACGAATAAGATCCCGTCCAGACTGTGGAAATATTCCCAACTTGCAATCCGGCCGCAACGGTATCGGTCAAGCTCACGAAATTGAAATTACTGATGGCCGCCATGGGGTCCATGGTCATGGCATTGGTGACCGTCAGCGTGCTTGTTTTCGTCGAGCTGTTGCCTTTCAAATTGCCACTGGCGCCGAGTATGAGTTGGTTCAGGCTGCCATTGCCGGTCAATGTCAAAGTGCCCGTGTCTATTGACAGCACACACGACCCCGAGCACGTAAGATTATTCGCCAATACGCTGCTTGCAGAGAGCGTCACCGACGCACTGCCCAGATCAACATCCGTTGCGGCATTATTAGGTATAACACCGCCCGCCCAATTGGTGCCCGTCAGCCAGTCGCCTGATGAACTGCCTACCCACGTGATTGATGACCCATTGGCACTAAAATTGAGTGGGTCGCCCGACGTCAATAACAAATTGGTACCAAGCACGGCAGGAACCAGATTATAGAAAAATCCCATTGTTCCCGAGGTCGTGGCCTGTGCTTGGTTACCAGCAAACAATACCTTACCGCTCGTAGTGGCAAAGTTAAGATGGGTGGTCGCTGGTAACGTTGAAGTCACTTTGGCCGAATTGGCACCTGCTTGCGAAAATTCGATATTGCCACCCACGTTAAGGAAAATGTCTTGCGCTGAAATAGTCGCATTGGCATTTGTCCCATCCAGTGCGATTTTACCTGCGGTGGTCAACGTGACACTTACCGGAGCTGACACAGTACCAAGCACGGTTAATGTGGAAGCGGCCGTTTTGACATCAATCGTTGAGCCCGACGTAAAATTGAATCCGATCTGATCGATCAAGTTTCCGGATTCTGTCAAGGTGATCGCGCCACTCGCCTGCACATCGAGGCCACCGTTAATCACCGTCGCTGCCGCCTGCGTGATGTTCGTACCACGCAAATTCGGATACATCCCGCCCGGTGTCGTGAAATTTCCCGTGAAGGTAATGGGGCCGGAGCCGTCACCAATCGTAATAGATCCACCGGTTATGCCCGTGGGGTTGATAGCGTTCAGGTTCGCTTGGGTGAGACTAAGTTTGCCTGCCGTAGGGCTTGCCCCGGCGATTTCGATTCCACGTGCGCTCGTATTCGGAACGATGGTCACGCAGCCTCCGCCACCTGAACATTTGCCCAGCATGGTGCCGCCGAAGGTCACATTGTCAGCCGTTATATCCAAACTGCCATAGGTCGCCGAAACAACCCCTGCGGCATATTGCGCAAGAACACCGTCAGTGGTGTTCGCCTTTAGTGATACCGTTCCTCCGTATATATTGACGGCGGCAGTGGATCCCAGATTGATGTTGGGCGCTTCCAAATAGACCGACGAGCTTGTCGCCCCCGTGCCGGGATTCGTCGTGATCCCGTTACGGCCATCGATGCCGTTGGCAACCGTCAGATCGAAGCCGTTCTTGAACGAAAGACTGCTGTCGTGATGGGAGGCATCGCCAATCTCGGCCGCGAGGTTGGTAACCATATTTGACGCCGTGTCGAGAACCACATTGCCGATCGTCTTGAGCGCCAGTTTGGTAGCGCTGATGGTTCCGGCACCTGACTGCGTAATGTCGCCTCCGGACTCCAGACTGAGGGCAGTGGCATTTGCAGGGGAAATGGCAGCGCTAATGTATATGGCACCTGCATTTGTGCTGCCTATACGCAAGGTTCCTGCCGTGATCCGATTGAGTTCGTTTGTCGATATCTCCAGTGCCGCATTCCAATCGACGCTACTCCCCAGGTCAATCGCCTGGCCGTTGGTATAGGGCAATATCAAGGCGATTCCGGCTCCGGCATTAATGGATGCAGGGACAGCCAGAGTGGTATCGATATTCAGCTTGTCGGTTTTCAATGTAACGCTGTTGCCTGACAGGGAAGCACCTGATGCAGCCCCCGATTCAAGGGTTAACAGCCCGCTGGCGCCAAGGCTTAGGGGGGACGTGCCGGTCGCGAGACTCACCGTATTGGCGATATTCAGATTACCGGTCGCAGTCAAGCTGAAAGGAGGAGCGGCTGTGCTCAGCTTGACCGCTGACAAGGCGGCATTGCCAGCGTGCTCAAGATAAACACCCGTCGGCCCGTATGGCGTAGAGCCTATGTGGATTTGGGTCGTACCACCAGCCAATGAACTGGTCTGGATCGGCGACCCAGACGTACCGATCGGTCCACAACAACCGGCTCCACCCGTCTGCAAGTCAATGTCGTTGCCTGTGATCACGCCAGATGTCCAAGTCATAGGAGATCCGGATGTTCCGGTCGAAAGCCCAATCAACGTTCCTGACGCGGCGGTGGAAACGCCGATGTTTCCGCTGATGGTCAGGGTACCGCCCGAATTGATGGAAATATCTCCCGTTCCACCCGTATCGGTGCTGCTGTTGGTGGCACCCAAGACGGTCAGCCCGCCCGCCGCATTGAAATTGATGCCAGCGCCACCAGTCGCCGTCTGGTTTAGCGTAACTGTTGCAACGTTGTTGGGAACGGCGAGGTTGATCATCCCCGCGGTCGTTACGTCCAGACTGGGGGCAGAAATTGCGGCTGCCTGGGTAAGTTGCCCTGCCATGTTGATGGTCACGGCACCCGTAGAGTCAAGACTGTTAATAATCAGTGGGCCTGCAACACTTTTCTTGAGGGCCAACGTACTGCTTGTGCCGCCGGTAAGATTCGCTGCCAACGCGTTGAACGCGTTTCCAGTTTGGTTTAGCGATACTGGTCCAGCAGATGTCACCGTAAGTATGTCGCCTACAATCGTCGAACTGGATTGACTAATTCCGGTTGAAGCGTTGCCGGCAGTGAAATACATATCGCCGCCAGTTCCCGCGTTAAGACCAGAGTTAATGACAATCGCGGTAGTCAGCGGGTTACCGGAATTAGTTAGTAGGGTGATATTCGCTCCGATAAGCTGCGAACCTGCATTAGTAGTGTCGAGCGGCTGATTGATGGTGACTTTGCCAGTATTGGTTGGCGAAACCGCGCTGGGCGCATTGGCGGCTAGGGTAATGCCCCCGCCCCTGGTTGTGATGGCGCCACTGACCAAAATACTGTTTCCAGCCTCTGCCGTGAGAGAAATCGAGGCGTTACTCATGGAAACAGGATCAGAAAAAGTGATGTCGTTCTCGGCTTGCAATAGAACGTCAGAATTTGCTCCTTCGATCGTGGCAGGTAAGATGGTACCGCCTGTCGTCGCCACAAGAATGTCGGTCGGATCAAGCAACCAAGTTCCCGTCTTGCCATTGGTTGCGCGGGTGTCAACATGTGCGCTCGTTGCGAGTCCGCGCTTTCCAGACGTTTCCACAAATCCGCCGTTGCCGCCCTGCTTTCCGCCCAAAGCGAAGATGCTGCCGTAAGCCCTCGTCGTGTTGTCGGCCCAGACGATCGCCGTGCCGCCATCGCCGACTTTTGTGGCGTCGGCACGCAGTTCGGCGTTGGGACCAAAGTAGGTGACGTTCGCGTTCTGGATCTCCGGATTCTTGCCCTGCAAGTCGCCGCCAACCATGATCCGCCCACCGCCGTTCTCTCCGCTGGCATCGATGCTGGCCTGGTCCATCACGACAACTCGATTGCCGAGCACTTCGACGCTGCCGCCCTTGGTGCCGGTGGCGGCGATGCGGCCGTCCTTGTCGACATAGGCATCCTGGCTGGCCTTGAGGAAGATGCGGCCACCTTCATTGACCACGCTGCTGGCATTCAGAGTGCCGCTGTTCCTGACGATGACGCCGGCGATGCCGATGCGTCCGGCCTCTGCCGCGATGCTGCCGATATTGGTGGCGTTGCCCTCGCTGCCGGTGATGTCCACCTTGACGCCCGGCGTGGCGCTGTCGATCAGGCTGACGGTCTGCCCGGCGGCCAGGATTGTCTCGCCCTGCGGCGTAGTGATGATGCCGTCATTGCTGACGTTGCTGCCGATCAGATAAACGCTGCCGCCCGACGGCGTGGTGATGCTGCCCTGGTTGATGACGCCCATGGCGTTGCCGTCATTGACGAACAGTTTGCGCCCGGCGAGGAAGTTCTCGTTGCTGATGTTGAGCGTGCTGGCGACGAAGCCGGCGGTATCGACCCGCCCGCCGGGGCCGACCAGGATGCCGGCGGGATTCACCAGCCAGACGCGGCCGTTGGAACTGAGCGTGCCGTAGATCGTCGTCGGGTCGTTCAATACCCGGTTCAACACCGAACTGGAAGCCGAAGGCTGGGCGAAGCGCGTGGTCTCGCCGGCCTTGATGGAGAACTTGTCCCAGTTGATGACGGCGCCATTGCTGTTGCTCACCGTCAGGACGTTGCCGGCCTGGTTGAAGGCTGCGGTGCCGTTGACCACCACGGGATTGACCGGGTTGGACAGGGCCGGGGCGGCGAGGAAGCAGGCGGCGACGGCGGCCGCGCCGAGGCGCTGCGACGTGGATAGCCGATCGACCTTGCTGTATGAATCGTTCTTGTCGCTCATTGCAAACTCCAGGGGCGGAACAGCCGCCAACTCATTTTGCATTTATAACCCGAAAATATTCCCGCTGCCAAGGGCCACAAGTCGCATCAGACTGCGGGGTGGCACAGACGCGCATTTGCTTTTAGCCCGAAACCTTTCCGCTGCAAAGGGCATACGTCACACCCGACCCGACTTGGGCGCTGCCGCTCAGAATCCGAAAGCGAAGGCGAAGTGGCCGCGGATGTCGCCGTCGACCGCGATGTTCGGTGCCCCGTTCGGCCAGACGCCATCCATGACGCGCGCAATGTCTAAGCGTGCGCTTACATCCTTGTTGATGTTGTAGCGCAAGCCGACGCCGATCGAGGCGATATTGATCTTCTGGTTGACCGACGGGTTGAGGTTGAAGCCCTGTGCCGAATCGTAGAACACCAGCCACTTGAGATTGCCTTTGAGGCCGAGGCTGCCGGCAATGTCCGGCGAATAGAGTTCGACATTGGCAAAGTAACCGCGATCGGCGGCAAGGGCGCGCTCGAGGAAACCTCGCACCGAACCCGATCCGGCGAGGCCGAGCCGCTCGCCGGCCGGCAATGCATTGTTGGCGTGCTGGGCGCTGACGGCAAGACGCAGCAACCACTCGCCGGCAATGGCAGAGGCATAGCTGCCGCCGAAACGCAGCGCGGAGAAGCGGTCCTTGATCTGGTAACCGGATGCCGCAGAGTAGCGGTCTTCGCCGCCGGGATCGGTCGCGGCGGAAGTGAACATGTACCGGTTGCCCATCGGGAACAGGTTGTGCGCCAGGCCGATGTTGAAATCGATGGCTTCGCCCGGCCTTTGCCACTGGCCGCTGTAGGTAGCGGAAACCGGGCGCAGGGTATACGGCGTGCAGGAGGCCGCGCCGAAAGGCGTCGGCACGCCGTCGATGCTGCAGCGGCTGTTCATGTACTTGTAGTCATAGCCCAGCACCAGCCGGGAGGTGAATTCGCCGGCACGGGCAAAAATGTGGTTGTAGCGCAGCCCGAACACCTCGCCCTTGCCGTTGATGCCGAGACCACCGCCGAGCGTCGGCGAACTGGCGGGCGTGTCGGTGCTGGAATTGCCGTAAATGAAGTCGAGGCTGTCGCCCAGCGAATACAGCGGCAGGCGATAGCCGATACTGAAAATATCAACCTTTACGCCGTCTCCGTCTTGCCCGGGAATCATCCGGTTGCCGAGAATCTTCATGCCGCCCGGAGGATCGGCGGCGGTCATGTAGGCCAGCGTCAGGACGTGGTCGCTGTCACCCAGATTGGCGTTCTGGTAGGAAACACCGAGACGGTGTTTGCCGCTGGCCTTGGTGCCGGTGTTGTCCAGCGTGGCGTAGAAACGCTCGGGGTGTTCTTCCTTGACCTCGACCTTGATATCGACCTTGCCTTCTTCGTCGCTGACGGCCAGGATCACTTCCACCTGCTTGGCCGGATTCTCGTTGCTGAGCTGGACGTTTTCGGAAAGGCTGCGCATGTTGGGCGCCACGCCTTCCTTCAGGTCGGGCAGGCTGGCGCGGACATTGGCGTCGTTGAAATGCTTGTTGCCGGTGATCGTCACCTTGCCGACCACGCCCTCGCTGACCTGCAGGCGCACGACACCGGTGGTCAGTTCCTGCTCCGGCACATAGACCTGCACCGTGCCGTAGCCGAGGCGGCGATAGTCGCCTTCGAGGGCTTCCAGCGCCTTTTGCACATCGCCGTAGCTCTTGCGCTGGCCGACAAAGGGCGCCACCAGTTGCTGCGCCTTGTCCGCCGGCAGAAGCGAATTGCCTTCGATCTGAAAGCGCACTATGTCGAAAGTCGTTTCCTGGCCGCTCGCATGATTCAGCGACACGGCCGCCAGAAGGGCCGCCGCAGCCAAAACCCTGGCTATCGCTTTCGTCATGGATCAATCCCCGATGAAATTGCCGGCCGCTTGCCGGTAAATTGGTTCCAGGTGCAGCCGGGAGCCACTCGGCATAAAGTTTATCAGCAAGCGGCCGGCAGGCAAAGCCCTTATGACATCCGGCAAAGCCCTGTTGGCGGGCCGGGACCGGCGCAACGCTCAGATCGCGCGGCGCGGCGGCGACCGGTCGCGCTGCACCGCGCGCGGCGCCTGCGTGGAAATGCTGCTCAGGTTGTCGTCAAGGCGCAGCGCCTGCGGCTCTCCCGGCGCCGGCTGCGAGCCGAAGGCGGGCGCCTTGCCCAGCCACATGCCGGTGCCGAGACCGGCCAGCAGGGCCAGCGCCGAAGCGGCCAGCAGGCGATGCCAGGCTTTGATCCGGCGGCCGCTTGCCGGCGCCTTTTCCCTTGCCGCTGCCGGAGCTGTCGCGGCTGACGTAACAGCCGCCAGGGCGGCGGCGATTTCCTGATGCCTGGCAGAAGCCGCCGCCGCCTCGGCTTCGGCGGCCGCGCGCTCGGCCCGCGCCAGGCCGGCCTCATGCTCGGCCTCGAGTCGCGCCGCGGCGGCGTGTCCCGCCGCAGTTTCCTGTTCGGCACGATTCCGCGCTTCCCGCGCCGCCTCTCTTTCCGCCGCCACGCACGACAGCGCGGCGGCCTCGGCGACTTGCTCGTCGCGAAGCTTTTCGTTCGCCAGATTGGCGGCGCGCCTTTCCGCTTCGCCGCGCTCGCGGGCGAGTGTGGCAAGTTCCTGTTCTTTCCTGGCACGGACGGCGGCGGCCGTGGCAAGTTCGGCGGCGGCGAACTCCCGCCGCTGGGCCTCGCCCACGGCGCGCTGCTCGGCCTCGATGCGGCTGCGCAAGGCGACTTCGGCGAGTCGCTCGGCGTGCGCCTGCTGCGTTGCCGCGGCCACTGCCGCCGACTCGGCAGCAGCACGACTGAGTGCGTGTTCCGCCGCGAGCGCCTCTGCCTGCCGGCGTCGTTCCGCGGCGGCCATGTGCTCGGCGGCCATCACCTGGCGCGACTCGGCGGCAGAGCGGCCGCGCTCCGCCGCACCGGCGCGCGCCAGGGCGTCCGCCTCGGCGAGTCGCTCGGCGTCGGTGGCATTCGCGGCGGCGAGATCGCGGCTTGTCGCGATCTCCCGACGTTGCCGCTCGACTTCCTTCAATTCCTGCAACAGTTTGCTCAAACCAGCACTCCCCGGTTCCGTATCAATCCAAGCTCATGATCGCGACAGCCTAACCCAGACCCGGCACGGGCCGAAGGTAGAATAGGCGGATGGAAACCTGCCAAACTCCCTGCCAGAACCTGCTGGTTCTCACCAGCCTGCCGGACGACGCCAGCGCCCAGGCGCTGGCCCGGACCCTGGTGACTGAACGGCTGGCGGCTTGCGTCAATGTTCTTGCGCCGTGCCGCTCGGTGTATCGCTGGCAGGGCGCGATCGAGACCGCGCAGGAAGTGCCGCTGCTGATCAAGACCACGACAGCGCGCTACACCGCGCTGGAGGCGGCCATCCGCGCCGGCCACCCCTATGAACTGCCGGAGATCATCGCGCTGCCGGTCGCCCACGGCCTGCCGGAGTACCTGAACTGGGTGGCTGCTGAAACCCTTGCCGCACCCGCCGACGGAACCCACGCCACATGCTGAAGCGCTTTCTGTTTCTAGTGCTGATCGCCCTGGCCGGCGCAAGCCTGGCCGAAGAGCCGCTGCCGCCCGAACAGGCCTTCCGCTTCTCGGCGCGCGCCATCGACGCCCGGACCATCGAGGCGCACTGGCAGATCACCGACGGCTACTACATGTACCGCGACAAGTTCAAGTTCTCGCTGGAAGGCGGCACGCTCGGCGCGGCCAAGCTGCCGCCGGGCAAGATGAAAGATGACGATCAGTTCGGCAAGATCGAGACCTACCGCAAGGAAGTGACCATCCTGCTGCCGGTCGAGGGCAGCGGCCCGCTGACGCTGAAGGCCGTCTCGCAAGGCTGCTGGGACGGCGGCATCTGCTACCCGCCGCTGAAGCAGGAGGCGCGTATCGAGCCGGCGGCGGCAGGCGGCGCCGCGCCTGGCGTGGCGCCGGCGGCGCCCGCCCCCGGCGACGAAAGCTCGAGGATTGCCGGTCTGTTCAAGGGCAGCAGCACGGCGCTGGTGCTGCTCAGCTTCTTCGGCTTCGGTCTGCTGCTGTCGCTGACCCCCTGCGTATTTCCGATGATCCCGATCCTGTCCGGAATCATCGTCAATCACGGCCATGCGGTGAGCCATCTGCGCGCTTTCGTGCTGTCGCTCGCCTATGTGCTCGGCATGGCCGTCGCCTACGCCGCGGTCGGCGTCGCCGCCGGCCTGTCCGGCACACTGCTGTCGGCGGCGCTGCAGAATGCCTGGGTGCTGGGCGGCTTCGCGCTGGTCTTCGTTGTGCTGTCGCTGTCGATGTTCGGCCTCTATGAACTGCAGATGCCGGCGGCATTGCAAAGCCGGGTTTCCGACACGGCCAACCGCCAGGGCGGCTCGCTGCCGGCCATCGCGCTGATGGGCGCGCTATCGGCGCTGATCGTCGGCCCCTGCGTCGCCGCACCGCTGGCCGGCGCCCTGCTGTACATCGCGCAGACCGGTAATGCCACGCTGGGAGGTGCGGCGCTGTTCGTCATGGCGCTCGGCATGGGGGCGCCGCTGTTGCTGGTGGGCGCCTTTTCCCGCTCGCTGCTGCCGAAGTCCGGGCCGTGGATGGAAGGCGTCAAGAAGTTCTTCGGCGTCGTCATGCTCGCCACCGCCCTCTGGCTGGTGTCGCCCGTCATTCCGCTGTGGCTGCAAATGCTCGGCTGGGCGCTGTTGATGATCATTCCGGCAATTTTTCTGCATGCGCTGGATCCCCTGCCGCCCCATGCCCACGCCTGGCAGCGCCTGGGCAAGGGTCTCGGCGTAATGCTGGTGGTCGGCGGCGCGGCGATGCTGGTCGGCATGCTCGGCGGCGCCCGCGACCCGTTGCAGCCGCTGGGTTTTCTGCGCAGCGGTGTGGCGGCGGAAGTCCCGGCGACTACTTTCGAGCATGTCGCGACGATCGAACAATTCGAGGCGCGGCTCGCCGCGTCGAAATCCGCCGGCAAGCCGGTGATGCTGGATTTCTACGCCGACTGGTGCGTCAGCTGCAAGGAAATGGAGCGTTTCACCTTCGCCGATCCGCAAGTTGCCGCGCGCCTGAAGCAGTTCGTGCTGCTGAAGGCCGATGTCACCGCCAATACCGCAGCGGACACCGCGCTGCTCAAGCGCTTCGGCCTGTTCGGTCCGCCGGGCATCATCTTCTTCGACGCCGCCGGCCGCGAACTGGTCGATCTGCGCGTCGTCGGCTTCCAGCCGGCGGAACAGTTTCTGCCCACCCTCGAGCTTGCCCTGCGCTAACTTTCTGGAGTGCTTCCCATGTTCACCGGCATCATCACCGCCACAGGAATAATCAGCCACGTCACCCCTCTGGAACAGGGCCTGCGACTCACCGTCGCAGCGCCCGGCCTCAAGCTCGGCGATGTCGCCCTCGGCGATTCCATCGCACACGGCGGCGTCTGTCTGACCGTGATCGCGAAGAAGAAAGGCAGCTACCAGATCGACGTCTCGCGCGAGACGCTCGATTGCACGGTCGGCCTCGATGCCGCCGGCGGCGAGGTGAATCTGGAAAAGGCCATGCGCCTGTCGGACTTCATCGGCGGCCATCTGGTGTCGGGCCATGTCGACGGCGTCGGCGAAGTGTTGAAATTCGAGCCGGTCGGCGAATCGCATGAACTGGTGATCAAGGCGCCGAAAAAACTCGCCAAGTTCATCGCGCGCAAGGGTTCGGTCACCGTGGACGGCGTGTCGCTCACCACCAACCGCGTCAAGGGCCGCTGCTTCTCGATCAACCTGATTCCGCACACGGTCAAGGTGACGACCTTGAGGAACCTCAAGGCCGGCAGTCGCGTCAACCTCGAAATCGACCTGATCGCGCGGTATGTCGAGCGGATGCTCAGCAAGGAACAAGTCAATTCCTGGACTTGACGAAACTCTTGGTGTGCCCCTTGATGCTTTCTTGTTTTTACTTCTAATTACTATGACGATGGGGAGTTCGCGCTCCAATGGGCCTCGAAATCAAATGAGAGCTGCCGCTGATGCCTGATCGCCAGTAGATGAATGTTCCCGCCAATCTGCGCGTACAGCACCAGGTAGTTATCCATGATGTATTCGCGCAGCGCGTCAGGGTCTGGCGTCAGCGCCGATAACTTTGCTCGTAGCGCTTCAAGAGAAATGGGTGCAGCGATCATTACCAAGGACGAGGACTTTGCCATTCGTATTTCCGTCGTGCCGACAGGCCCGGCGATTTTGTGGCTACGCATTGGAAACACGGGTACGCAGGCTTTGCTCAAGTGGTTTGCCCCGCTGTTGCCAAGGATTGAATCGGCCTTGGCTGCAGGTGAGAAAATCGTTGAAGTGGCGTGAGTGACATCAGGTTCTGTTGTGTAAGTTATCAATGTCGTCGAGATGACCGCCGGTGTCCAACATCATCCAGCCGAGATGACGGTATCGACGACGGTATTTTTGGAGCCCTAACCATATGACAGTTGATGAATCAAGGCGTTGGACTCCAAACCCCCTGATCGGCCGCGATGCCGGACGCCTGCTGACGGCAGGCACTGCCGCGGCGTAGAATGCGCGCCTTTCCCCGACAGAGACTCCCCTGCCATGAGCATCAGCCCCGTTCTTGATATCGTCGCCGACATGCGCGCCGGCCGCATGGTGATCCTGGTCGATGAAGAAGACCGCGAAAACGAAGGTGATCTGGTGCTTGCCGCCGACCATGTGACGCCCGAAGCGATCAATTTCATGGCCAAGTGGGGGCGCGGGCTGATCTGCCTGACGCTGACCGAAGACCGCTGCCGCCAGCTCGACCTGCCGCTGATGGTGCGCGACAACAAGGCGCAGCACGGAACCGCCTTCACCGTCTCGATCGAAGCCGCGGAAGGCGTCACCACCGGCATCTCGGCGCAGGATCGCTCGCGCACGGTTGCCGCTGCAGTGGCGAAGAACGCGGCGGCCGCGGACATCGTCCAGCCCGGCCACATTTTTCCGTTGATGGCGCAAAACGGCGGCGTGCTGGTGCGCGCCGGGCATACCGAGGCCGGCTGCGACTTCGCCCAGCTGGCGGGCCAGACACCGGCGGCGGTGATCTGCGAGATCCTCAAGGAAGACGGCACCATGGCGCGCCTGCCGGACCTGCTCGAATTTGCCGCCACCCACGAACTCAAGATAGGCACCATTCGCGATCTGATTCACTACCGTTCGGAAACCGAAAAACTGGTCGAGTGCGTCGCCGACAAGCAGATCGAATGCGCGCAAGGCGCCTTCCGCCTGCGGGCCTTTGCCGACCGCAGCAGCGGCGATGTGCATCTGGCGCTTTCCTGCGGCGAGATCGTGGCCGCCGAGGAAACGCTGGTGCGCGTCCATGACTCGATCTGCGTGCTGGACTTCCTCGACAACAAGAGTCGCGGCCATACCTACAGCGTCGATCTGGCGCTGCGCTCGATTGCCGGGCAAGGTAGTGGCGTGGTGGTGCTGCTGCACCGGCAGGAAACCGGCAATGCCTTGCTGTCCGCCCTGAAGGCAGACCAGACGACGCGCCCGTCGCAAAAATGGGATCCGCGCATCTACGGCATCGGCGCCCAGATATTGCGTGAAGTCGGCGTCGGCAAGATGCGCCTGATGGGCAGCCCGAGAAAAATGCCGAGCATGGCCGGCTTCGGCCTCGAAATCACCGGCTATCTCACCCAGGCAGGAGAACAAGTGTCATGAGCGTCCGCGAAATCGAACCCGATCTGACCGGCAAGGGACTGCGCCTCGCTGTGGTGCAAAGCCGCTTCAACGAGGACATCGGCGCAGGGCTGCTGTCCGGCTGCCTGGCCGAACTGGCGCGACTGGGCGTCGCCGATGCCGACATCACCTGCACGACCGTTCCCGGCGCACTGGAAGTGCCGCTGGCGCTGCAGGCCCTGGCGCAAAGCGGCCGTTTTGATGCGCTGGTGGCGCTGGGTGCCGTGATACGCGGCGAGACCTATCATTTCGAGATCGTCTCCAACGAGTCGGCGCGAGGCATCACCGACGTGCAGTTGAACACCGGCATTCCGATCGCCAACGCGGTGCTGACTACCGAAAACGACGACCAGGCACTGGTGCGCATGGTGCAGAAGGGCACCGAGGCGGCGCAGGCCGCCGTCGAGATGGCGAATCTGCTGAAGGCCGTCAAGCAATGAGCGGCGGCAAGTCGCCACGACGACGCGCCCGCGAGTTCATCATCCAGGGCCTCTACCAGTGGCAGGTGGGCGACCAGGACGCGGCGGCGATTCAAGTCCAGGCTGAAGGCGTAGCCGGTTTCGACAAGGCCGACAACGAACTCTACGGAATCCTGCTGGCCCAGACGCGACAGGAAGCCGAGGCGCTCAAGCTCGATCTGGCGCCGTTCATCGACCGCAACTGGGACGAAATCTCGCCCATCGAGCGCTGCATCCTGCTGCTCGGCGCCTGCGAACTCAAACTGCATGCGGAAACGCCCTACCGCGTAATCATCAACGAGGCCATAGAACTGGCGAAGACCTTCGGCGGCACCGACGGCCACAAGTTCGTCAATGGCGTACTGGACAAGCTGGCCGGGGTACTGCGGCCCGGAGAAGCAAGAACCAAATAGCCACAGAGGACACAGAGGGCACAGAGAAAACCCCCTTGCTTTTCCTCTGTGATCTCTGTGTCCTCTGTGGCAAAAAGGTTTTCATGTCTTCCGAATTTGAATTGATCGATCATTTCTTCAAGCGCCCGACGCGCCACACGGTGCTTGGCGTCGGCGACGACGGCGCACTGGTCGTGCCGACGCCCGGGCAGGAACTGGTGGTATCGACCGACCTGTTGGTTGAGGGCACGCATTTCCTGGCAGACACCGATCCGGAAGCGCTGGGCTGGAAGACCCTCGCGGTGAATGTCTCGGACATGGCGGCGATGGGCGCACAGCCGCGCTGGGCAACGCTTGCACTCGCCTTGCCGGAAGCGTCGGCCGACTGGATCGATGGATTCGCCCGTGGCTTCTTCGACTGTGCGACCCGCTTCGGCGTCGATCTGATCGGCGGCGACACCACCCGCGGACCGCGCGCCTTTTGCGTCACCATCCTCGGCGAAACCCCCGCCGGGCAAGCCTTGCGCCGCGACGGCGCCAGGCCGGGCGATTCGATCTGGATATCCGGCCGGCCGGGACGCGCGGCGCTGGGTCTGGCGCACCTGCAGGGACGCACCGCTCTGGCCGAACCCTTGCTCGCGGCCTGCCTGGCGGCACTGCATCGGCCGCAACCGAGAGTGGCGCTGGGCCTGGCCCTGCGCGGAATCGCCAGCGCTGCCATCGATGTTTCCGACGGGCTGCTGGCCGATCTCGGGCACATCCTGGAACAATCCGCAGTTGCCGCCCGCCTGCACATCGCCGGACTGCCCGCGGCAGGACTGGAGCGCGACTGCCTGCTGGCCGGCGGCGACGATTACGAACTGCTGTTCACCTCGGCAAGCAGCTTCGACAGCAGCATCGCAGCCCTGGCCGACACACTCGACCTGCCGCTGACCCGCATTGGCGAAGTCGAGCCCGGGCCACCCGGCGAACTTGTCCTCTGCGACCGGGACGGCAAGGACATCACGCCCGGCCGGCGCGGCTATGATCACTTTATGTCCCGACCCGAAAGGGAAGGGACGGTATCCTCGGATATGTCCCGACCCGAAAGGGAAGGGACGGTATCCTCGGATATGTCCCGACCCGAAGGGGGAGGGACGGTATCCTCGGATATGCCGCGATCCTCCCGGACCGGACCCTTGCCCTAGGACAGTCATGGCCAGACTACCTCCACCTCCGCTCAAATTCCTGCTGCACCACCCGGCGCATTTCATCGCCTGCGGCATGGGCAGCGGGCTTTCACCCTTCGCGCCGGGCACGGCGGGCACCGCCTTCGCCTGGCTCACTTTCCCGCTTTTGCGCCTGTATCTGGACAGCGACCTGGCACTTGGCATATTCCTTCTGCTGGCCTTCGCCGTGGGTGTTGCGGCTTGCCAGATCACCGGTCGCGCCCTGGGTGTGGTCGATCACGGCGCCATCGTTTGGGACGAAATCGTGCCCTTCTGGGGAGTGCTGTTGCTGACGCCGCCGGACTTCCTCTGGCAACTGGCGGCATTCCTGTGGTTCCGCTTCTACGACATCGTCAAGCCGCAGCCGGCCAGGTTCTTCGACTCCCAGGTGAAGAACGGCTTCGGCGTGATGATGGACGACGTCATTGCCGCCGGCTACACGGTGCTGACGCTGGCGGTGATCAAGGCTGTTGTCGACTCGCTGTTCTGATGGACGCCGAACTCGTCGCCCTGTCCGCAGCCGTCGGCCTCGCCTGTCGCCGCCACGGAGCCCTACTCGCCACCGCCGAGTCATGCACCGGAGGCTGGGCAGCGCAAGTGATCACTCACACGAGCGGCAGTTCCGCATGGTTCGAGCGCGGCTTTGTGACCTATGCCAACGAGGCCAAGATCGAAATGCTCGGCGTCCGCCCGGAAACGCTGGAACAATTCGGCGCAGTGAGCCCTGAAATCGCGGCGGAAATGGCGGCGGGCGCTCTGGCTCACTCCAATGCACTGATTTCATTGGCGATAACGGGAATCGCCGGACCCGGCGGTGGCTCACCTGGTAAGCCAGTGGGGACCGTATGCTTTGCCTGGTGTCGAACGACTGAAACCGCCGGCGCAGAAACCGCAGTTTTTGCCGGAGACCGCGAGGCCATCCGCCGCCAGGCAGTGATTCACGCCTTGCGCGGCCTGCTGATCCGGCTCGACAGCGCATGACACGATCGGGTAGCGCAAAAACTGTGCCATCCATGCCATAATCGAACCAACTTCTGAAGGACGCATTCAAATGGACGAGAACAAGAGCAAGGCACTGCAGGCCGCCCTGGCACAGATCGAGAAGCAGTTCGGCAAGGGCTCCATCATGAAAATGGGCGAAGGTCTGGCGATCGACGACATCCAGACCGTGTCCACCGGATCACTCGGATTGGATATTGCTTTAGGCATAGGCGGCCTGCCGCGCGGGCGGGTGGTCGAGGTCTACGGACCGGAGTCCTCGGGCAAGACCACGCTGTGCCTGCATATCGTCGCCGAGATCCAGAAAGCCGGCGGGGTCGCCGCCTATATCGACGCCGAAAACGCGCTCGACCCGGGCTATGCGGCAAAACTCGGCGTGAACGTGCCCGACCTGCTGATTTCGCAACCCGACACCGGCGAACAGGGTCTGGAAATCACCGACATGCTGGTGCGCTCGGGCGGCGTCGATTGCATCGTCATCGATTCCGTGGCGGCACTGACGCCGCGCGCCGAAATCGAGGGCGAAATGGGCGACCAGTTGCCCGGCCTGCAGGCGCGGTTGATGAGCCAGGCATTGCGCAAGCTGACCGCCAACATCAAGCGCACCAATACTCTGGTCATCTTCATCAACCAGATCCGCATGAAGATCGGCGTCATGTTCGGCAACCCCGAGACCACCACCGGCGGCAATGCGCTGAAGTTCTACGCTTCGGTGCGCATGGACATCCGCCGCACCGGCGCCATCAAGAAGGGCGACGAGGTGATCGGCAACGAGACCAAGGTCAAGGTCGTCAAGAACAAGGTCGCGCCGCCCTTCCGCGAAGCCCATTTCGACATCCTCTACGGCGAAGGCATTTCGCGTCAGGGCGAGATCGTCGAACTCGGCGTCGAACACAAGATCGTCGAGAAATCCGGCGCCTGGTATGCCTACAAGGGCGAAAAGATCGGCCAGGGCAAGGACAACGCCCGCGAGTTCCTGCGCGAACACGCCGACATCGCCGTGGAAATCGAGAACCGGGTGCGCGAGGCCGTCGGCGTAGCGGTGCTCGGCACGGCCGAGCCGGCGAAAGGCTAGCCGCAGAGAATGCACGCCGCAAAAGGACGTTGGGCGCAAAGGCGGGGAAACACCGGGAAAGCTGCAGGCAGCGGTTTTCCTTGCGCCCTTGCGTCGCATCAACCGGGTTTGTCAGCTTGAATGACACTCGTTACGGTCACCCCGATGTCGAATGAACTGCGCCGGAAGGCCATAAGACTGCTGTCCCGGCGCGAGCACACCCGCGCCGAACTGACGCGCAAACTGGCTGCCGACGGCACAAAGGAAGAAATCGAGGCGGTGATCGCCGAACTGCAGGCCTCGCAGTTGCAATCCGACAGCCGCGCCGCAGAATGCTATGTGCGTGGCAACGCGGCCCGCCTCGGCGCCTCGCGCTTGCGCCAGAACCTGAAGACCCGCGGCGTCAGCAGCGAATTGATCGAGGCGCAGCTGGCGCCGGAGGCCTTGCCCGACGAACTCGAACGCGCCCGCACTGTCTGGCAGCGGAAGTTTTCCGCGGCGCCGGGCGACGCCCGCGACTGGGCGCGCCAGGCGCGTTTTCTGCAGGGCCGCGGATTTGCCAGCGACATCATCCGCCGTTTGCTCAAGCAGCCGGCGGGAGAATTCGCCGAATGAACACCGCCGTCGCCACGCTCTCGGCGCACAACCTGCGCAAGAAGTACAAGTCGCGGACGGTTGTCACCGATGTGTCCTTCGATGTCGCCGCCGGCGAAGTGGTGGGTTTGCTCGGTCCCAACGGCGCCGGCAAGACCACCTGCTTCTACATGATTGTCGGCCTGGTCGCCGCCGACGGAGGGGAAATCCGCATCGAACACGGCGGCGAGCACCAGCGCCTGACCCACATGCCGATTCACCAGCGCGCCAAACTCGGCCTGTCCTATCTGCCGCAGGAAAACTCGGTGTTCAGAAAACTCACGGTAGCCGAGAACGTGCGCGCCGTGCTGGAACTGCAGGACATGGACGAAGCCACGGTCGATGAGCGGGAAGAAACCCTGCTGGAGGAGCTGCACATCACCCACATTCGCAAGAATCTGGCGGCATCGCTCTCCGGCGGCGAACGCCGCCGCGTCGAGATCGCCCGCGCACTGGCCACCAGCCCGCGCTTCATCCTGCTTGACGAGCCCTTTGCCGGGGTCGACCCGATCGCCGTCATCGACATCCAGAAGATCATCCGCTATCTCAAGGAAAGCGGCATCGGCGTCCTGATCACCGACCACAATGTCCGGGAAACCCTGGGTATTTGCGATCACGCCACGATAATCAACGCCGGCGAAGTTCTTGCTGCTGGACAGCCGGCCGAGATAGTCGATAATGAAAGTGTGCGCCGGGTTTATCTCGGCGAGCATTTCAGAATGTAATGACGCAATGAGGCAAGGACTCCAGCTCAGGCTTTCGCAGCATCTGGCACTGACACCTCAATTGCAGCAGTCGATCAGGTTGTTGCAGTTGTCGACGCTGGAGTTGAACGCCGAAATCGATCAGGCCCTGCAGGAAAATCCGCTGCTGGAAAGGGATGAACCCGGCGAGCCGGCCTTCAACCCTGCGACGGATGCCATGGCAACGCCGCAGACCATCACGCCGGCTGAAAGCGACGAGCGCCAGGAACCGCGCGGCGGCGATGATGAAGGCTGGGGCATGGACTTTTCCGGCAGCCACGGCCAGCGCGATCCCAATGATGACGATCTTGACAGCGGCGAGACGCAGGCCGCCTCGACATCGCTGCGCGAGCACCTCGGGGCGCAGGTGGCCATGACCCAGTTGCCCGATCGCGAACGGGCACTGGTGGGCTTTCTGATCGAGGCTCTGAACGACGACGGCTACCTGACGCAACCGCTGGACGAGCTGATCGATCTCTTGGTCAGCGAAGACGACGAGGTGCACGAGGCCCTGCTGGAAGAGCTCGGCATCGCCCTGCGCCACCTGCAGAATCTCGATCCGCCCGGCATCGGCGCGCGCAATGCAAAGGAATGCCTGTCGCTGCAACTGAAATGCCTGCCGGACTCGGCGGCAGGCAAGCTGGCGCTGGCCATTGTCAACGGCCACCTCGAGCATCTGGCGGCCCGCGACTTTGCCCGCATCCGGAAATCGCTGGGCTGCGACGACGACGAACTGCGCATCGCGCAAACCCTGATCCGTTCCTTGAATCCGCGTCCCGGTGCGCAATACGCGCCGATCGACACGCGCTATGTGGTGCCCGACGTCGCGGTCAAGAAGCTGCACGGCCAATGGCTCGTCAGCCTCAACCGGGACGCCATGCCGCGCCTGCGCATCAACCGCCTCTATGCCGACATCCTGCACCGCCATCGCGGCGGCAACGGCTCGTCGGCCGGGCTCGCCAGCCAGTTGCAGGAAGCCAAATGGCTGATCAAGAACGTGCAACAGCGCTTCGACACCATTCTGCGCGTCTCGCAGGCGATCGTTGACCGTCAGCGCGCCTTCTTCGACCACGGCGAGGTCGCCATGCGCCCGCTGACCCTGCGCGAGATCGCCGAGACGGTCAATCTCCACGAATCGACGATTTCACGCGTGACGACGCATAAATATCTGGCGAGTCCGCGCGGCATCTATGAACTCAAATACTTTTTTGGCAGCCACGTCGCCACCGATACCGGCGGCGCGGCTTCCTCAACCGCAATTCGGGCACTGATCAAGCAATTGGTCGGTGCCGAGAACGGCAAAAAGCCGCTCTCGGACGCCCGTCTTGCGGAAATCCTCGGCGAGCAGGGCATCGTAGTGGCACGTCGCACCGTAGCGAAGTACCGCGAACTGCTCGGCATCCCGCCGGTTAACCTCAGGAAAGTTCTCTGAGACAATCCTTCTGACAAGGAGACATCATGAATCTCAACATCACCGGACACCACATTGAAGTCACCCCGGCCATTCGTGAATACGTCACGGGCAAGCTCGATCGGGTGCTGCGGCACTTTGACCAGGTGACCAGTTCGCACGTCATCCTGTCGGTCGAAAAACTGCAACAGAAGGCGGAAGTCACGCTCCACGTCAAGGGCAAGGACATCTACGCCGATGCCACCGATACCGATCTCTATGCCGCCATCGACCTGGTGGCCGACAAGCTCGACCGCCAGGTGGTGAAACACAAGGAAAAGGTCTCCAACCACAACCACGACAAGCGCCCGGAAGTCGAATAGGTCGGCGCCGCGGGCTCCAGGGCGGAAGGCAACGGCGCTAGCTGACCGTCTCCGTGCGCTTGCGCCGGAGACGGCGGCCGCCGGATAGCGTTATACTGCGCGCCGCCGTTGCCGCCACTCCTCGTCGCCCGGGTCCCGCCCCATACTTGCTCCCGCCATGAATCAGATCGCCAGCCTGCTGCCAATCCATAACGTGGTGGCCAATCTCGACGCCAGCAGCAAGAAGCGCGTCTTCGAGCAGGCGGGCATTCTTTTCGAGAATCACCAGAGTGTCGGCCGCAGCGTGGTTTATGACGCTTTGTTCGCGCGCGAGAAACTGGGCTCCACCGGCCTCGGCCAGGGCATCGCGATTCCCCATGGACGCATCAAGGGGCTCAAGACTCCCGTCGGTGCGTTTGTCCGCCTTGAGTCGCCGGTGCAGTTCGACGCCCCCGATGGCAAGCCGGTCAGCCTGATTTTTGTGCTGTTGGTGCCGGAAGCGGCCAACGAGCATCATTTGCAGTTGCTCTCCGAACTGGCGCAAATGTTCTCCGACCGGGCCTTTCGCGATCAGCTCGCCACCGCGCCGGATGCCGCGGCACTGCATGGCCTCTTCGCCAATTGGCACGCCAACTAGTCGTTTCCCAGCTGTTTGAACGCAACCGGGAGCGACTCCAGCTCTCCTGGGTCAGCGGCAGCATGACGCGGACGCTCGGCACCACCGAGCACGTGGTGTCGCCTGCCGACCTGATCGGCCACCTCAACCTGATGCACCCGGAACGCCTGCAGGTCATCGGCATGCCGGAAGCGGCCTGGTCGGCGCGCCACGCACCGGAGAAGATGGCGCATCACATGGAAGAGATCTACGACGCCCATCCGCCCGCCATCATCATTGCCGACGGCTGCAAAATAACCGACGACGTCCGCCGCGGTTGTGAGGCCTCGGGCACACCCCTGCTGCAGACGCCGCTGTCCTCGGCGTTTGTCATCGATACGCTGCGCGCCTTTGTCTCGCGCCAGTTGGCGGAAACCGGCACCCTGCACGGCGTCTTCATGGACGTGCTGGGCATGGGCGTGCTGATTACCGGCGATTCCGGCGTCGGCAAGAGCGAACTCGGTCTTGAACTGATTTCGCGCGGGCACGGCCTGGTCGCCGACGACGTGGTCGAAGTATCGCGCATCGGCGCGGATACGCTGGAGGGGCGCTGCCCGGAACTGCTCAAGGACTTCCTCGAAGTGCGCGGTCTCGGGCTGCTCAACATCCGCACTGTCTTCGGCGAAACGGCCTGCCGGCGCAAGATGCGCCTCAAACTCATCGTGCATCTGCAAAAACCGACCCCGGGCGTGCCGGACGCCGCCCGCCTGCCGCTCGATGCGCAGAATGAGACCATTCTCGGCGTGCCGATCCGGCGCGTCACGATTCCGGTTGCCGCCGGCCGCAACCTCGCCGTGCTGCTGGAAGCCGCCGTGCGCGCCACCGTGCTGAAATTGCGCGGCATCGACAGCATGCAGGAATTCCTCGATCGCCAGGAAGCCGCCCTCAGGGCTGACCCCGGCGACGACCCGGTCAACTAGGCGGGTACGGCTGCGTTAAACAGGCACGGCCGAAGAATCCATTGCGACCGCCACTAAATCAAGGAGACCACCATGCACAAACTGATTGCTGTTGCCCTTTGCGCCCTGTTCGCGGCCGGCGTCGCCATTGCTGCGCCGGAAAAAGCCGCCGCTGCAACTCCCGCCGCCGCCGCCCCGGCCAAGGACGCGAAAGCCGCTCCGGCCAAGGCGGCTGAAGCGGCCAAACCCGCAGCCGCAGCAAGCGACTGCGAGGCCAAGGCAATAGACAAGAATGGCAAGCCATTGCACGGCGCGGCCAAGGCCGCCTCGGTCAAGAAGTGCGAGGGCGCCGGCAAGCCGGCAGAAGCTGCCAAACCCGCGGAAGCCGCCAAGCCGGGTTGCGCAGAGAAGGCCGTCAGCAAGGAAGGCAAGCCGCTCGCCGGTGCCGCCAAGGCCACCTTCATGAAGAAGTGCGAAGCCGACGCCAAGGCCGCCAAGTAAGTCGCTTTCCCCGCCATCAAACGCCGGCCCGCAACAAGGGCCGGCGTTTTTTTGTCGGATAGAATTCAGGCGTCAATTACCGGACAAGCACACCATGAGCGACGCCTACCCGCACCTGCTGGCCCCGCTGGACCTGGGCTTCACCACGCTGAAAAACCGTGTCCTGATGGGCTCGATGCATACCGGCCTGGAAGACATCGGCAACAGCCACGACCGCCTCGCGGCCTTTTATGCCGCGCGCGCCAAAGGCGGCGTCGGCCTGATCGTCACCGGTGGCTTTGCGCCCAACAAGGACAGCGTCGTCATGCCGGGCGCCTCGATCCTGGACAACGAGATCGAGGCGGGAAAGCACCGCGTCATTACCGCTGCGGTGCACGCCCATGGCAGCAAGATCTGCGTGCAGATCCTGCATACCGGCCGCTACGCCTACAGCAAGCGCCCGGTGGCGCCCTCGGCGCTGAAGGCGCCGATCAATCCGGCCACGCCGCACGCGCTGAGCGAAGACGAAATCCTGCAGACCATCGACGACTACGCGCAGTGCGCGGCGATGTGCCGGTTCGCCGGCTATGACGGCGTCGAGATCATGGGCTCGGAAGGCTACCTGATCAACCAGTTCATCGCGCCGCAGACCAACCACCGCGACGATCGCTGGGGCGGCAGCCTGGAGAACCGCCTGCGCTTCGGCCTCGAAGTGATCCGCGCCGTGCGGGCGCGCGTCGGTGCCGACTTCATCATCATTTTCCGCCTGTCCATGCTCGACCTGGTCGAGGGCGGCAGCACCTGGGACGAGGTGGTGACGATGGCCAGGGAAGTCGAGAAGGCCGGCGCCACCCTCATCAACACCGGCGTCGGCTGGCACGAGGCGCGCATTCCGACCATCGCCACCATGGTGCCGCGCGCCGCCTATGCCTGGGTAACACGACGCATGCAGGGCCAGGTGAAGATTCCGCTGATCACCACCAACCGCATCAACGATCCGCAAGTGGCCGAGGACGTCCTCGCCCGCGGCGATGCCGACATGGTGTCGATGGCGCGACCCTTCCTCGCCGATGCCGAGTTCGTGAACAAGGCTGCCGCCGGCCGCGCCGATGCGATCAACACCTGCATCGCCTGCAACCAGGCCTGCCTCGACCATATCTTCTCGCACCAGTTGTGCTCCTGCCTGGTCAATCCCTTCGCCTGCCACGAACTCGACGTCACGGTGGAAGCGGCGACGGTGCCCAGGCGGGTTGCCGTCGTTGGCGCCGGTCCCGCCGGGCTGGCGGCGGCCACACAACTGGCCGAGCGCGGCCACCGCGTGACGCTGTTCGATTCCGCCGCCGAAATCGGCGGCCAGTTCAACCTGGCGCGGCGCATTCCGGGCAAGGAGGAATTCGGCGAAACCCTGCGCTATTTCCGCACCCGCCTGGCGGACCTCAAGGTCGAGGTGCAACTCAATCGCCGCGTCACCAGCGCCGACTTCCAAGGCTACGAACATGTCGTCGTCGCCACCGGCATCGTGCCGCGGACACCGGCCATTGCCGGCATCGACCATCCGAAAGTGACCAGTTACATCGACCTGATTGAAGGCCGCAAACAGGCCGGAAAGAAAGTCGCGGTCATCGGTGCCGGCGGCATCGGCTTCGATGTCGCGGAACTGCTGACGCATTCGCTCCCGCCGGGCGGCGCCATCGACGCCTACCGCAAGGAATGGGGCATCGATCCCGACTATCAGGACAGGCGCGGCGGTCTGGCAGCACCGCAGATGCCGGTCACGCCGCGCGAAGTCTGGCTGCTGCAAAGGAAGTCCAGCAAGGTCGGCGACGGCCTGGGCAAAACCACCGGCTGGGCGCGCCGTCTGCTGCTGCAGAAGCGCGGCGTGCAGATGCAGGGCGGCGTCGACTACCTGAAGATCGACGATGCCGGACTGCACATTGCGGTCGAGGGCAAACCGCGCCTGCTCGAGGTCGATACCGTGGTCATCTGCGCCGGCCAGGAACCGCGCCGCGAACTGGTAGCCGGACTCGAAGCCGCCGGCATCGAATACACGCTGATCGGCGGCGCCGATGTCGCTACGGAACTCGACGCCAAGCGGGCGATCTGGCAGGCGACCGAGTTCGCTGTCGAGTACTGAAAGAAGCGAAGGCTTTACCGCAGAGGCGCGGAGGCGCAGAGAAAAGCAAAAGTACGCATTGTTCT
>CAINHS010000124.1 GCA_903848955.1 uncultured beta proteobacterium | reverse complement strand
TCCCGAACAGGACCGTGAAACGGGACCGCGCCGATGATATTGCACTTCACCGTGTGAGAAAGTAGGTCAACGCCAGACTTCCCCTTTGAAACCCCCTCCGGTTCCCGGTAGGGGGTTTTGCTTTTGGCGGGGGCGTAACGTAATCGTGCTATAGTGCCATCGTGCAATAGGAAACGTGGAGAAACGCCATGGCAGTCACGACTATCCAGTCCAGCGTAAAGGTGATCGGCGCTAACGGCCAGATTTCGCTCGGCAAGCAGTTTGCCGGCAGGCAAGTACTTGTGCAGGAGCAGGAGCCCGGGGTGTGGCTGGTGCGAACTGCCGTCGTCATCCCTGACAATGAGCGTTGGTTGCAGCAACCACAAGCGACTGCCGATCTGCAAGACGCGCTGGTCTGGGCGCAAGCCAACCCCCCCGTCGATGCCAACGCAGGCGCTTTGCTGGAAAAGTTGAATGGCCAAGCCTGATGCGGAGACCACGGTCAGGCTCGGTCTCAATAATCCGGTGTTTCAGGAGAATCTGCTGAGCCTGCAAAAACCCGATCGTCATGCCGCGCCGGATACGCTCGGCAGACTGCGGCAGATGACGTGGAATCAGGTGTATCGGGATAAAGGTTTGAAGTGGGAAAAGATCGTCAGCTTCAAGCCGCCCCCCGGCATTGATGCCATCTACTCACTGCGAATCACGCAGTCACGCCGCGCCACTGCCTACCGCGCGGGCGACTTCATCCGATTGCTGACTATCGCGCCGGATCACGACAGCACATACAGCCAGAAGTAGCGGTGGCGCTCAGCCGGGTCGGGGCTGCCCGGAAAGTCTGACGCCAGCCTTGACGCACACAACTGGCGCCTGCCGGCCAGCGCAGCGGAATCCCAGCCAGGCAAGGTCCGGTACGGCCGCGCCGCTTGTTGTTGGAAAACGACAAAATATCTCCTCGCAGTGGCGAAACCGCCGTTCCTGATTGCCCGTCCGCCGTTGCGGCGGCAGAATGCTCGCAGCTTCCCGGATTCGGGTAGTGGCAGCGGGCAGTGACCGACCACGTGGTGTCATTGAAGGCTGTCTAAATCAAACTCTCTCTGGAGAAAATACATGCAAAAGAAACTAATTGCTGTTGCAATCGCCGCAATCACAGCGGCCCCGGCTTTCGCTCAGTCGAACGTTACGATTTATGGCCGCGCTGACTATGGCTACGATACTCGTAGCGGCAGTAGCGGTGCCCGCAACACAAATGGCACGAAGGCGGAATTCAGGGATGGCGTCCAAGGCGGCAGCCGTCTTGGCTTCAAGGGTGCAGAGGATCTGGGCAACGGCACCAAGGCCATTTTCCAGGCTGAATTTGGCATCGCTATGGACGCGCCGGCTGGCGCAGCTGGCCTGCCGGCATCAGCGGCATTCTGGACCAACCGTAACTCCTACGTTGGCCTGACTGGCGACTGGGGTACGGCTGTGGGCGGTCGTCTGGACGGCATCCGCTACAACATCTACCTGGCGGCTGATCAGCTGGTCGGCGGCGTGGGCAATTTCACGTCATTGACGACCCAGTATGACCGTGCCGATAACGCGATTGCGTACATTTCGCCGAACTGGAGCGGCTTTACGCTGACTCTGGCTCACTCCACCAACACGGGTGGTGGCGCTGAAGGTGCTGTCGGCACCAAGAACACGTCAGATGGCCACGCCGCCGGCGGCAACAAGGGCGACGACGTGCTGAATTCCATCATGTTGAAGTACGCGAATGGCCCGCTGACCTTGTGGGGCGATTTTGAAACCACCAAGCAGCAGGACATCGGCAACAGCACCCTGAAGACCTGGGTTGCCGCCGGCACGTACGATTTTGGCGTCGTCAAGCTTGGCGCCCTGTACGACTCCCTGCAGGGTGACGGCTGCTCCAACATCGGCGGCGCTACCTACGGTCAAACTGCCGGCACTCTGGTATGCGGCGCTGGCTACGACAAAAAGGCCTGGTTGTTGTCGGCGAAGGTGCCCTTTGCCGGGAAGTGGAACGTCAAGGCGACTTATGGTCACATCAATGACAAGAAGCTCTCCAACGGCGATGCCAACAAGTTCGGTCTCGGACTTGATTACAACCTGTCCAAGCGCACCCAGATCTATACTGACTACGGTCGTGTCAGCAACAAATCTGCTGCAAGCTACGGCATTACGGCTTCGCCGAATTCGACCGCCTACTACGGCGTCACTGGCTTCGACGTCGGCATGGCGCACAACTTCTAATACTGCAGTTTCCAGTCTTAGTTGATGAAACGGCCACCTTCGGGTGGCCGTTTTTTTGTGCATGATCAATTTAACTCACTGCGCCCACACTTTTTGGTAGAGAGATTCAATATCCTGTGTAAAGCGGTGCGTGTCGAAGAGTGGCGCATGCAGCCGCTGCCCTGCCAGTTTTTGTCGTAGCAGCGAGAGTTTGAGCGGATCAAGGGCCAGTTCCCGGGCCAGAGCGAAGTAAGCGTCCCAGTCGTGCGTCACCATTTCGGGCAAACCAACGGCATTCAGAAGACTGGCGCCGACGCGACTGGCAAAGGTGTTGCCGGTCCTTGTGACCATGGGCACGCCAGACCAGAGGGCATCGCTGCCGGTGGTATGAGAACCGTATGGGAAGGTATCCAGCGCCAGATCGGCCAGACGCAGTCGACCCAGATGCTCGGTCAGGGGCACGCGCGGTGCGAAGATCAGACTTCCCGGCGTGACGCCACGACGTCCATATTCCCGTTGCAGATTCTCTTCGACTCTCTGGCCGGCGGCCAGCAGCCACAGCACGCTTCCGGGAACCTCTTTCAATAGCCGTGCCCAAATATCGCAGGTTTCAGGGTTGAATTTATAGATCTGGTTGAAGCTGCAAAATACAAAGCCGGTTTCGGCCAAACCGGCTGCCTCGCGAGTTGGGCGGGGGCCGACCGGGCGATTCCGGTCGTTGGGCTGGTAACAGTGCGGCATCTGCACAATGGCTTCTGTAAATTCACCCGCTGTTTCCATGGGCGTAACGAACGGGTCGCCGATGATGTAATCCGCCAGCCGCGGGTGCCCCAAAGTCCCCGGATAGCCGAGCCAGCTGACGATAATCGGCGCGGGACGTCGTGCTGTGATGCCGAGGCGAGCATCCTGAGTGTAGCCTTTGAGATCTACGAGGATGTCGACCCCGTCGGCGACGATCTGGGTGGCCGCTTCCGAGTCTGTCAGTTCGCGGATGTCGCGGAACACATCGGCATTCTCTCTGGCCTGCCGCCGGTAGTCGTCGTCAAGGTCGGGTCCGTAGGAATACAACTGGATAGAAAACCGCGAACGGTCATGGGCGGCAAGAACGCCCGCCATGAGGTGCATGGTGGCGTGGTTGTGGAAATCGGCGGAAAGGTAGCCGATGCGCAGGCGATCGCGCGCCGGCCGCGACGACGGCTCTGCCAGGGGTGCCTGTTCGAGCAACCCCAGGCCGAAATGGTTGGTGGCCGCGAGATGCCCAAGACGCATCTGCAATTCCGCCGCATCGGGCGCCGGCAGGGCAAGAAAATCGAAGGGATCGATATAGGTATCCGGCTGCTTCAGCCTCAACCTCAGCGCCGCTTCGTCCTTGCCGCGCTGGCCCCAGTCGCAAATCTGGGCGGCGCAGTGGAAGGCTTTTCCGAGCGCATAGCCGCGATCATCGCGGATGGTTCGGAAGCAGGGCAAGGCCTCGTCATAGCGCCGGAGTACCTGCAGCAGATTGCCGAGATTGTTGCGGGCGTCGGCATACCCGGGATCGATGGCGAGGGCGTCGCGGTAGCAGGCTTCGGCCTCGCCGTAGCGCCGTTGCCCCATGAGCGCGTTGCCCAGATTGCACAGCGCACCGGGCTGGGACGGGTCCAGCCGGATGGCCTGGCGGCTCGCCGCCTCGCTTTCCAGGTAGCGGTTGACGGCGTTGTACGCCCCGGCCAAATTGGCATGGGTAACCGCAAGCTCCGGGGCCAGTTCGACCGCCCGCCGCAACGCGGCCAACGCATCTCCGTCCAGCCCGCGAATCTGGAGCGCGCGGCCGAGATTTGAGTGGGCCATGGCATTCCCGGGAGCCAGCACAATCGCGCGCCGGAAACAGCACTCGGCCTCGGTGACCATACCCAGATCCAGGAGTTGCAGGCCGATGTCGTTCTGCGCCATACCCGATCCGGTGGTCAGCGACGCGGCGTTGTTCAGAGCGGCGGCAGCTTCCGCCTTGCGCCCGAGGCCCTTCATGGCGAGCCCGAGGTTGAACAGCGCTTCCGGCTGGTTCGCGGTCAAGCGCAGGGCGCGCCGGCAATACTTCTCGGCGGTTTGAAAGTTCCCCTGCCGGTTGGCCAGACTGGCGGCGCTGACCAAGGCTCCCAGGCGGTCCGGTTCCAGTCCGAGACAGCGCTCGAAATTGCGCAACGCGTCCTTGCCAAATCCCGCCTGCATCTGCGCCAGCGCCAGATGTTCGAGTGTTTCCGCGTCCTTGGGGAGCAATTTCGCTGCACGCGAAAGCGGCGTCACCGCCTCGTCCGCCCGTCCAAGGTTCAAGAGGCCAAGTCCCAGCAGGTGCCAGACCGGAGCGGAGTTTTGCCAACGTGCGGAACACTCTCTGGCGACGACTACCAGGCGCTCCAACTGCCCTGACCTGAGCAGATTGACAAGTTCGGCAACGGGTGGGGGGGAGTTGGATGGTTGATGCAAGATGGGTGGCGATGCGCGGAAAATCCGGATTTGATTTTACTGCCGCGCGAAATGAAAGTGCGAAGTGCTCTGCCAAATAATGCGCCGCCGGTTGAGAGTCGAACAATGCCCGCGGCAAACGGGGCTGAGCGGAAGCTGAGCCTTGCATTCCCCGCTGTGATGTTTAGCCATGTCGCCCTGACCCAACATGACGCAAAATGCCGGGAGTCCGGTATCAAATAAATGCCCTCCCCGCCTTGTAATGTCGCTAATATGAGCGATTAGGACAGGTGGAAGTTGCAAGACTTTTGGCCTCAGGATCACCATAAAACAGGAGAAGAGCGATGAAAAGAGGAACAAGCATGAAACTGATTCCGGCGCTGGTACTCGGCGTGTGCTCGGGTTACGCGTCGGCGGGCGGATTCCAGTTGCTGGAACAAAACGCCAGCGGGCAGGGAACCGCCTATGCCGGGACCGCTGTTGCCGCGGATGATGCCAGTACCGTGTTTACCAACCCGGCCGGCATGGCGATGCTGCCGCAGGGCAAGAAGAGTTTTTCGGTTAACCTCAGCGCCATTCAGCCACAGGCCAAATTCTCCAGTTCCGGCTCCGTTGCGGCGACGCTGCAGACGCTGGGCTCCGGCAACGGCGGCGACGCCGGCGGCCTGGCTTTCGTGCCGAGCGTCTACGTTGTGATGCCGATCAACAACCAGATCAGCCTGGGTCTGGGCATGAACGCGCCGTTCGGCCTCAAGACCGAGTACGACAGCGGTTGGGCCGGCCGTTTTCAGGGCGTGAAGTCGGATGTGAAGACGATGAACCTGAATCCGTCCATCTCGTTCAAGGCCAGCGACACGGTGTCGCTGGGCTTCGGCCTGAATTACCAGCAACTCAAGGGCGAATTCACCAGCGCGGTCAACTATGCCGGTTCGGTGTTTCAGGCAGCGGCAACCCCGGCGGCAGCGGGCGGCTTGGGCATGACACTGGCGCAAGCCGCAGGGCTGGCGGGCGCGGCCGGCGAAGGCACAGGCAAGATCACCGGCGACGACACTACGTGGGGCTACAACTTCGGCGCGATATTCCAGGTGTCGCCGGCAACACGCCTCGGCGTCACCTACCGTTCGGCCATGAAATATCACCTGACCGGTACGGCCGATTTCAGCCGGCTCGCGGCCACCAGCGTCACCAACGCCACGGTCAATGCGATCTTGGGTAGTGCCGCCAGTGCGGCCCGCGGCGGAGCGATCTATGCCGATATCAAGTTGCCCGACACGCTGACCTTTAGCGCGCAGACCAAACTTAACGACAAATGGGATCTCGTCGGCGATCTGGCCTGGACCGGCTGGTCGAAGATTCCCGACCTGACCTTCAAATACCAGGATAACTCTTCGACCGTTTCGTCCACTCCGGAGAACTGGCGCGATACCTGGCGGCTCTCGCTCGGCGCGATTCATCGCTACAACGACACATGGAAGGCGCGCTTCGGCATTGCCTACGACCAGACCCCGGTCGGCGATGACTTGCGCCGCACCGTGCGCCTGCCGGACAGCAACCGCGTCTGGGTTTCGCTCGGCGGTCAGTATCGGATGAATAAGGACTCGGCCATCGATTTCGGCTATAGCCACCTGTTCATAAAGGACGGCTCGATGAACAACAACGCCGGCAGCACAGCAGGATACGGCCTCCTTCTGGGTACCTACAAGAACTCGGTCGACATCCTCGGCGTGCAGTACTCGACTGCCTTCTGATCGGATCTTCCTCAGTCATGGACGGCCGCCCCGGGGCGGCCGTTTTTTTTGGTGCGCCCGGCAGGGCGCACTCGCTCGGAGGTGAAAATCCTCAAAGCAACGGCCGTTCTGTGCCGACTTGGCGCACAGAACGGCCGAAGAAAACCTGCTCGCTTGAAGATCTTCGCGTTGTGATGCGACCGGCCGTTAGCCGGCCTTGGGCCAGTCGACCTTTGGCAGATCCTTCAGCGCCTCGGTCACCAGTTCATCGGGATAATCGAAGTCCTCGAGTTTGCCCGACAGGTAGCGGTCGTAGGAGGCCATGTCGAAGTGGCCGTGTCCGGAGAGGCAGAAGAGCAGGGTCTTGGGTTCGCCGGAAGCCTTGCAGCGCAAGGCTTCGTCGATCACCGCGCGAATCGCGTGGCAGGACTCCGGCGCCGGAATGATGCCCTCGGCCTTGGCGAACTGCACCCCGGCAGCAAACGTGGCCACTTGCGGCACCGCCACGGCCTCGATCAGTTTCTCGTGGTACAGCTGCGACACCAGAGGCGATTCGCCGTGATAGCGCAGGCCGCCGGCGTGGATGCCCGGCGGCATGAAGTTGTGACCCAGGGTGTACATTTTCATCAGCGGCGTGTAGCCGGAACTGTCGCCGTAGTCATAGGCATACGCGCCCTTGGTCAGAGACGGGCAGGAGGTCGGCTCGACGCCGACCAGACGCACCTTCTTGCCGGCGGCATTGTCGGCGAGGAAGGGGAAGGCAATGCCGGCGAAGTTCGAGCCGCCGCCGCAGGGGGCGAACACCATGTCGGGATATTCGCCGACCTTTGCCAACTGCTTCTTGGCTTCGAGGCCGATGATGGTCTGGTGCAGCAGGACGTGGTTGAGCACCGAGCCCAGGGCGTAGTTGGTGTCGGCGCGCGAGGCAGCCTCTTCCACGGCTTCCGAAATGGCCAGGCCAAGGCTGCCCTGATTGTTCGGGTCCAGTGCCAGTGCGTCACGGCCGGCTTGCGTCATGTTGGTCGGACTGGGGAACACATTGCCGCCCCAGGTCTGCATCATCGAGCGACGGTAGGGTTTCTGCTCGTAGCTGATCTTCACCATGTATATGCGGATGTCAATCTCGAACATCTGGCCGGCGAAGGACAACGCCGAACCCCACTGGCCGGCGCCGGTTTCCGTCGTCAGGCGCGAGAAGCCGGCCTTCTTGTTGTAATAGGCCTGCGGTACCGAGGTGTTGGTCTTGTGCGAGCCGGAGGGGCTGACGCCTTCGTACTTGTAGTAGATCTTGGCCGGCGTGCCGAGGGCCCTTTCCAGTCGGTGGGCGCGCATCATGGGCGTCGGCCGCCACAACTGGAAGATCTCGCGCACCTGCTCCGGAATTTCGATCCAGCGCTCGGCGCTCATTTCCTGCTCAAGGATGTTTCCGGGAAAGATCTCCAGCATCTTCTCCGGTCCTACCGGATTGCCGTCCGGCCCCAAGGGCGGCAGAGGCGGATTCGGCATGTCGGCGACGACGTTGTACCAGTGGGTCGGGATTTCATTCTCTTCCAGCAGGATGCGCGTTTGTTGCATGTCTTGTCCCCTTGATTATCGTTTTGGATGGTTCGAAAAACTGTTGCTGCCATGCCTGCATGTGACCCTTGCCGGCGCGGCCGGCGAGGTCGCCGGAGCGCCGTGTCGAGGCTGCAGCTTCGAGTGCGGATACGCGGCAATCAGCAGTCCTCGGGCAGTATTCATGAGTGCAGAAATTATGCGCCAAATACGGGATACGGAACACTGTATACAACCAAATGGCGGAATGTCAATCTCTTTGCGATGAAATTTCCCGGCTGCCCAAATAACGGCGGTTTCGCCCGTCTGACGCGGGTTCCCGGATTTTACCGAATGATCAAATCCGACTGCTGCGGAGGCGACTGTTTATCAAATGAGCAATGACCTGTCGGGGCAAATCGATGCCGGAATTAAATCGACCGGTGCTTGCCAAAATCATTTTTGCTGCGCCGGCACCGGACGCCGAAATACCGCGCCGTCATCGCTGCAGCCGTTTCCTGCCGGCAAATTGCGGCCGCCCTATCGCGCTGCAGCAATGGCATGTGGCCCAGACCTTGCGTTGGATGACCGGTGATCGAATGCGGTCAGACGCAAGCGCACCGTTTGGCGCGGGGGATCGATTGCCGGGCGGTACAGCAGAAATTACAAATAAGCGGCAAGCAGCTATTTGCCACAAGGGGGATGCGGTTCAGATGAAAGTCTTTTCGTCACTTGCGCTTTGCCTCGCGCTTCTCGGCTGCAACGTGGTTGCCAACCTCGATGCCGTTTCGGCGGTGAAGAAGGCGTCGATACTGCGCTCCGACCAGTTTCAGTCGGTTGCCGGCAACGGCAAGATTTTGCTCGGCGTCGGCAGCTTCGGCGTCATCGCCAGTTCGGATGACGGCGGAACCAATTGGAAGCGCACGGTGCTGCCGGGAGAGGCCTCGCTGATCGGGCTCGCCAACTGTCCCGACGGCTCATGGGTGGCGCTGGATTTCTACCGCAAGGTATGGGTGGCCGATGCCGCCGCAAGCAAATGGGAGCCACGCGAACTCAGCACCAAGGCCAATCCGCTGGCGATCACATGCGACGCCAAGGGGCGCTATTGGGTGGTCGGCAGCCGCACCACGCTGCTGTCGAGTGCCGACAAGGGCGCAACCTGGGCATCGCAGGACTTCGGCGAAGACGCGATCCTGATGTCGATCCAGTTCATTGACGCCGACCACGCCATCATCACCGGCGAATTCGGCATCGTCCTGACCAGTGCCGACGGCGGCGCCAGTTGGAAGCCCGGCAAGAAGATCCCGAACGACTTCTTCCCGCACGCCACCTTGTTCAGCGATCTACGTACCGGTTGGGTGTCGGGCCTGGCCGGAGTCATTCTGCATACCACCGACGGCGGCGACACCTGGGTCAAGCAGCCGGGCGGCGTAGGGGCGCCGATGTATGCGCTGGTGAAGCATCAGGGCGAGATGTACGCCATGGGAGCCAACGGCATCGTCCTCAAGCTGACAGCGGGGGAGTGGGTTCCGATCGAAGGGCGCCCGGCGCCCTATTTGCGTTCCGCCTTGTCGCTGGGTGAGAAGGGCATGTTGATCGCCGGCGGCGCCGGCGTGTTGCAGATCTTCTCGCCCGGAGGGCAGTCGCCCGCCCCGGCGGCCAAAAAATAGGTAAGGCTCCCGATGAGACACAAGATTACTCACGCGCTGCACCAGATCGAGAATCTGGTCTTTGCCGCACCCAAGGCCATACTTGGCGCCATCCTTCTGGTAACGGTGTTCTTCGCCTTTCAGATACCCGGCCTGAAGATCTTCTCCGAGTTTTCCGATCTGCTGCCGCAGAAGCATCCCTACATCCAGCTGCACAACCAGATCCGCGACACGTTCGGCGGCGCGAGTCAGATCGTGGTATCGGTGGAGGTGGACAGCGGCACGATCTTCACCAACAAGACGCTGGCTGTGATCCACAAGCTGACCCAGGACGTTGACAGCCTGCCCGGCGTCAACCACAACCTGGTCTCCAGCCTGACCCACCGCACGGCACGCAAGATCTGGCTGACGGAGACCGGAGAGCTCAACTCGGTCGCCTACTACGAGGCATCGAAGACGAATCTTGATGACGCCGCCCTTGACCAACTGAAGAAGTCCGTCATGGCCAACCCGCGCGTCTACGGCCTGATGGTTTCGCCCGACATGAAGGCGGCGCTGATCAAGGCGCAACTGAACGAGGGTGATCTCGATTACGAAAAGACCTTCCAGGAACTGCAGAAGGTTCGCGCCCAGGCCGCCGCACCCGGCATCCGGGTCTACGCCACCGGCCAGCCGGTGCTGATCGGCTGGGTCTATACCTATCTGTCGCAGATCATCCAGATATTCCTCTACACCATGGCGTTGATGGTGTTCCTGCTGGTGATGCATTTCCGCTGCTTCTATGGCGTGTTCCTGCCGCTGCTCGGCATCGCGCTGTCGTCAATCTGGGGCCTGGGCTTCATATCGCTCCTGAAGTGGAATCTCGATCCGCTCAATCTGGTGATCCCCTTCCTCATCGCGGCGCGGGCGATGTCCCACAGCATCCAGCTGGTCGAGCGCTACTACGGCGAACTGGCGATCACGCTCGACTCGAAGCAGGCCGCGCGCAACGCCTTTGACGATCTGTTCCGCCCCGGTTCGCTGGCCATCGTCGTCGATGCCGTCGGCATTCTGGTGATCGCGCTGGGCGCGGCGCCGATCAACATCAAGCTCGGCTACTACGCCGGATTCTGGGCCTTCTCGGTGATCTTTACGGTCCTGCTGGTGGTGCCCTTGCTGCTCCTGCTGCTGCCGCAGCCGAAGAAGACCACGAACAAGTTCGGCGTTCTTCGCGACCAGATCGTGCGCGTCATCAGCCTGGCCGGCAATCGCTCCAGCGCGCTGGCGATACTTGGCGCGGTCGCGGTCCTGCTTGTCGCCGGCAGCATCTTTGCCGTCAAGGTCAAGATCGGCGAAGCGGAGCCCGGCTCGCCGCTGCTCTATCCGAAACACGACTACAACGTGTCGTCGAAGGCGATCAACGAGCGCTTCCCCGGCTCCGAGGAACTCTACATCGTCGCCCGCACGGCGGACAGGGGCGGGCTGAAGCGTCCCGAAGTGCTGCATGCGATGGAAACCTTCCAGAACCACATGCTCTTCGATGCCGGGCTGGGCGGCGTCAAGTCCCTGCCGACTCTGCTGCGCAACGTCAATGGCCTGATCCACAATGTCGAGCCGCGCTGGTCGCAGATACCCGACTCGGCGGCGGAGGTCGGCGGCCTGATGTTCGCCTACATGGCCGGCAGTCCGATTCCGGGCGCGCTCAACGAATTCCTCAATTCGGACGGCACCGACGCCAACATGGTGTTCTTCTACAAGGACCATCAGGCGGAGACCATTCAGCGTGCCGTCGCCCTGGCCAAGGAAGGCATAGCCAAGACCGGAGGCGTCAAGGACTTCCAGATCCTGCTCGGCGGCGGTGTCGTCGGCGTCAACGCCGCCATCAACGACGCTGTCTACGACGACAACCGTCTGGTCGTGCCGCTGGTGCTGTTCCTCAGCTTCCTCTTCGTCATGGTTTTCTACGGCTCGCTGCACGCGGGTTGGCTGATGGTGCTGCCGATGATCTTCGCCACCATCCTTACCTATGCCTACATGGGCATCAACAACATCAGCGTGAACATCAACACCGTGCCGGTGATCGCCGTCGGCATCGGTGTCGGCATCGACTACGCGATTTACATCATGAATCGCATCCGCGAGGAGATGGCCGTTCTGCGCGACCTTCCCGCGGCAGTGATGAAGGCGCTGGCCACTACGGGCTTCGCCGTGACCTTCACCGCCGCCACACTGGTCGCCGGAATCATCATGTGGGTCTTCCTCTCCGATTTGCGTTTCCAGTCGGATTCGGCCCTGCTGCTCAGCATCATGCTGGTGCTCAACGCGCTCGCCGCGCTGCTGCTGATGCCGGCCTGGGTCATGGTCTTCAAGCCGCGCTTCATTACCGATGCCTATCTCGATGAAGACGGGGTGCTGCAGGTCGGCGGGAAGTAAGAACGGCTGCCGAAGAACTTTGGAGTTGTTTTTGGAAAGCGGGGCGCAGCCGGTCTGATCCGGCGGCAACGCGAGGAATGGCGGGAAGTGGAAGGTCCGAAAGACGTTGCTCAGGTCGGTTCACATAATAAGAGGAGTGAGACAAATGCAGAAGCCAGATTCATTCAAGTTCCGATTGAAGCCACTTGCCCTTGCCACCGGTGCAGCACTTCTGGTTGGCTTCGGCACCAGCCCGGTCCGCGCGGCCAACGATCTTCCGGACATGGGAGCCGCCCCGGACCAGTGGCGGGTAGATACCTTCTACGAGAACGACACCCACCGGCGGGAAGGCACGGGCCTGTCCAAGTTCCGCAACACCATCCAGATCGAGGCCGACAAGGATGTGGGTGGCAACGGCACCTTCTCCAGTGTCAAGATCCGCACCAAGTTCCGCGGCACCTACGACGGCGTGTACAAGATCAATGACAAGGAGTACGGCAAGAAGGCCGGCGGGCCGATCATGCTTGAGAACGGCAGGGCTGGCGTCGATTATGGACCGAATATCGGTGCGCCTCCAGGCATACCGTTCATGCAGGGTGGAGGTATTGTTCCCAATGGTGGCGGCTCAATCAACTAT
Source organism: uncultured beta proteobacterium (assembly GCA_903848955.1). Classification (GTDB taxonomy): domain Bacteria; phylum Pseudomonadota; class Gammaproteobacteria; order Burkholderiales; family Rhodocyclaceae; genus Sulfuritalea. The sequence goes on along the minus strand of CAINHS010000124.1, from coordinate 276 downwards.
GCAAATGCCGTTCCGTTGCTGACCGGTGCGTACATGGCGCCCCCACCTTTCGGTCCCGGCATGCCCGCGGCAATGGCCGGAGCGATTGCCGCATCCAACAACTTTGTCAATTCATATCCCAACAATCCGAACGACGGCATGGTTGTTCTCGGCAGCAGGCTGCACCAACAGGCTGGCGGCGTGGCATTCGGTGTTCCGGTACGCCCCTGTGATGTCGATTCGCGCGGCTGCATCAAGGACTACATGGATGCCAACCAGCGCGAGTTGGAATCGCCC
>CAINHS010000123.1 GCA_903848955.1 uncultured beta proteobacterium | reverse complement strand
GCCATGCTCTATCTGCGCATTGACCAGGTACTGCTGGCGCAGATGGCGGGCGAGCACGAGGTGGGTCTGTATGCCGCTGCCGCGCGCCTGTCGGAAGTGTGGTACCTGATCCCGTCGGTCATAGTCACTTCGGTGACGCCTTTTCTCACCGGGGCGCGCGCCGAATCGGAGGCGGTCTATTACCAGCGCCTGCTACAATTATTCACGATTCTGGCGCGCGTCGCATACATGGTGGCAATTCCGGTAACGCTGTTGGCGGTGCCCCTGGTCAGCCTGGTATATGGCGATGCCTATACGCAGGCCGGAGTGATCCTGGCGGTGCATATCTGGACGATATTGTTCGTCTTCTTGGGGGCGGGTGCGGTTCCATGGATTATCAACGAGCGGCTGACAAGGCTGACCCTGTTTCAGACCGGCCTGGGCGCGGCGACCAATATCGCCCTGAACCTGTACCTGATCCCGCGGCACGGCGCCATCGGCGCGGCGCTGGCAGCGCTGTGTTCGCAGTGCGCTTCCGCCTGGCTTGCCAATGGCATAATGGCCGACGGCCGCAAGCTGTTCCGGCTTCAGGCAAAAGCCATGCTGCTGGCGCTGCGACCCGGGAAGCCGGCGGGCTAGTGCCGCCGTCGCCATGAAATCCTGCGCTGTCTGTGACGCCGCGATGAGCAAGGCATTCTCGGCTGTCGTCCTCGGACAGCATGAGGTGGCCTACCATTACTGCGCCGAATGCGGCTTTCTGCAAACCGAGGAGCCTTACTGGCTGGCCGCCGCGTATGCCGATGCCATTGCCGCCGCCGATACCGGGCTGGTGCAGAGAAATTTCAGCATCGCCGCAAAGCTGGCGGCGGTGATCTACTTTTGTTTCGAACCGGAGGCTGCCTATCTCGATCTGGCCGGCGGTTACGGCATGCTCACGCGCCTGATGCGGGACATCGGCCTGGATTTCTACTGGGACGACAAGTATTGCCGGAACCTGATGGCGCGCGGTTTCGAATCCGCCCGGGCCGGCCGGAAATTTTCCGCCTTGACCGCGATCGAAGTAATGGAACACGTGTACGATCCGGTCGCATTCGTCGATGAAGCGCTGAAGACGCACGGGGTGCGCACCATGATCTTCACCACCCAGACTTTTTCCGGCGACGCGCCGCCGCCGCAGGATTGGTGGTACTACACATTCGAGACCGGCCAGCACATTTCCTTCTACCAGCCGCGGACCCTGCAACGGATTGCGCGGCGACTCGGGCTGGCGGTGTTTTCGGCCAACGGCATGCATATCTTTACCGATCGCGCCATGGATCCCGGCCGTCTCCGGCTGCTGACCGGAAAACTGGCTTATCCGGCGGCGGCCTACGCGCGGCTTAAACTGGGATCGAAGACGGTGACAGACCATGCCGCCATGATGCGGGCCGCGGCCGGGCAATCAAGGCCGGCAGGACAGGCTTGAATGGGCGCTACTAAAACCGCTCTCATCTGCGGCCTCAGCGGCCAGGACGGCGCCTACCTGGCGCGCTTCCTCCTGCGGCAGGGCTACCGCGTTTGCGGCACGTCGCGCGATGCGCAGATGTCGTCCTTCGACAATCTCGACCGGCTCGGCATCCGCGGCGACATCGAAGTGCTGTCCATGGCGCCCAATGATTTCCGCAGCGTGCTGAACGTCATCAGCCGGGTCGAACCGGATGAAATCTACAATCTTTCCGGGCAAAGCTCGGTCGGCCTGTCTTTCGAGCAACCCATGGAGACCATGGAAAGCATTGCCATCGGCACGCTGAACATCCTCGAGGTCATCCGCTTCCTGGCGGCGAAGGTGCGCTTCTATAGCGCCGGCTCCAGCGAGTGCTTCGGCAACACCGGCGGCGTGCCGGCCGACGAGGACACGCCGTTCCGTCCCTGCAGCCCGTACGGTGTCGCCAAGACCACCGCCTTCTGGGAGGTCGCCAACTACCGCGAGGGCTACCAGCTGTATGCCTGCACCGGCGTCCTGTTCAACCACGAGTCGCCCTTGCGCCCCTCGCGCTTCGTGACGCGCAAAGTCGTCGCCGCGGCCTGCCGCATCGCCGCCGGCAGTGTGGAAAGGCTGACCCTCGGCAACCTTGCCATCGAACGCGACTGGGGCTGGGCGCCGGAGTATGTCGAAGCCATGTGGCGGATGCTGCAGCAGCCGCAGCCCGCCGACTTTGTCATCGCCAGCGGCAGCAGCAGCAGGCTTTCCGGCTTCGTCGAGGCGGCCTTTGCCGGCGTCGGTTTGAACTGGGAAGACCATGTCGATATCGACGAGCGCCTGCTGCGCCCCACCGACCTGATGGTCAGCCGTGCCGATCCCGGCCGCGCCGCGCAGGTGCTGGGTTGGCGCGCCGGCAAGTCCATGGCCGAGGTCGTGCGCCTGATGGTCGAGGTCGAGCGGGGCAGCATCCCGCTGCGCAGCCTGTAGCACTGCCGGGGCGGCACATGAACCTCATTCTCGACAATGTTGCCTTCGCGCTGCAGCGTGCCGGCGGCATATCCGTCTATTGGTACGAATTGCTGCGACGTCTGAACCGGGATGGCCGCGCCATGCGCATGGTCGAGCATCCGCGCGCCGCAGAGAACATCTTCCGCCGGCAACTCGATCCCGGCCCGGCCGCCATCCTGCGCGAGCGGCGGCTGCCGCTGTGGCTGTCGCGCTATCTGCCCTATCCCGCCGGCGATGCATCGCGCCCGCTCTGTCACTCAAGCTACTACCGGCGGCCGCAAGCGGCCGATGCCGTCGAGGTGGTCACCGTCTACGACTTCACCTACGAGAGGTTCCGCCAGGGAGTTGCACGCCGGGTGCACTCCTGGCAGAAGGCCACCGCGATACGCGCGGCGCACGGTGTCATCTGCATTTCGGAAAGCACCCGGCGCGATCTGCTGGAACGCTATCCTGATGTGCCCCCGGATCGTGTCCGCGTCATCCATCTCGGCGCGGCGGAAGACTACCGGCCGCTCGGCACGGCCGACCCCAGGACCAGGCCCGCCGACCTGCCGCAGGCCCCGTTCCTGCTGTTCGTCGGCGCGCGGGATTCCTACAAGAATTTCCGGCTGGCGCTGGAAGCCGTTGCGGCGCTGCCGGACTATCACCTGTTGAGCGCCGGCGGCGGCCCGCTCAGACAGGATGAAAGCGAACTGGCGCACCAAATGCTGCCGGGCCGGCACACGCACCTGGCCAGCGTCGATAACGAAGCGCTCAACCGGCTCTACAACTCGGCGCATGCCCTGATTTACCCCTCCAGCTACGAAGGCTTCGGCATCCCGGTGCTCGAAGCCATGGCCGCCGGCTGCCCGGTGATTGCCGTGAACGCCTCCTCCATTCCCGAGGCCGCCGGCGACGCCGGCCTGCTGGTCGACGAGATTTGCGCCGACGCTTTCGCGCAGAAGATCGTGCAACTGGAAGACGAAGCCTTGCGACGGGAAACCATCGACAGGGGCCATGCCAATGCCAAACGCTTTTCGTGGGAGAAGTGCTACCGCGAAACTATGGCGTTCCATGATGAAGTCTATGCACGAGAGCGCTAAGCAATCACGAGGGGAGCGCGCCATCAGGATTTCCGTGATCACCGTCTGCTTCAACAGCGCAGCCACCATCGAAGACACCCTGCGCTCGGTGGCGGCACAGACCCATGCGGAGGTCGAGCACATCGTCATCGACGGCAAGTCGACGGACAACACCCTGGCCATCGTCGATCGCTACCGGGCCGGTTTGGCCCGGGTGGTGTCGGAACCGGATCGCGGCGTCTATGACGCCATGAACAAGGGCATCGCGCTGGCGACGGGCGACGTCGTCGGTTTCCTCAACGCCGACGACGTCTTCGCCGATACGGAATCGCTCGCGTCGATTGCCGCGGCCTTCGACCGGCCTGAGGCGGACGCCTGCTACGCCGACCTGGTGTATGTGGACAAGGACGATACAAGCCGGGTTGTCCGCTACTGGAAATCGAGAGACTATCGTCCCGGCCTGGCCCGCCAGGGCTGGATGCCGGCTCATCCGACGTTTTATGTGCGGCGCCGGGTTTATCAGCAGCACGGCGGCTTCGACCTGCAATACCGCTTCCAGTCCGACTTCGATCTGACCACGCGCCTGCTGGAGGTGCATCGGATCAAGTCCGTCTACATCCCCCGCATCCTGATCAGAATGCGCGCCGGTGGCATGACCAACAACAGCTACATCAACATCCTCAAGGGCAATCTCGAAGCCTACCGTGCATGCCGCAACAACGGCCTCGACGTCGGCCCGTGGTTTATTCTGCGGAAAATCCTGTCGCGCCTGCCGCAATTCTTCGCCAGGCAGGTCAAGCGATGAGCTTCTCCGGCGGCGGCATCGGGCGCCTTGAGCGTCGGTCAAGTATGCGACAATGCGCGCCTTGCAAGCATGCGAGCGGCAGCGAATGATCCGCCGGCTCATTTCCAGGTTCAGTGCCCGCCGCATCAAGGCCAGACACAAGGTTGTCAACTCCATCGATATGCTCTTTCCCCCCGGACACTTCTATTCGCCGATCGCCGACCCGGAAGACATCCGCGCCCGCGAGCAGGCTCTCTGGACCAATGCCAAAGACATGGCGGGCATCGACTTCAACGAGAGCGCCCAACTCGCCCTGCTCGAACAGCTCGCGCCCTACGTCAGCCGGATCGATTATCCCGTGGCGCAGCCGGCGGACCCGACGACGTATTTCTATGCCAACGACCAGTACCCCGTGCTCGATGCGGAGGTTCTGTTCGCCATGCTGTGCCACTGCAAGCCGCGGCACATGATCGAAGTCGGCAGCGGTTTTTCGTCGCTGGTGACGGCCGACGTCAACCGCCGCATCCTCGGCGGCAGCCTGGAGTTTTCCTGCATCGAGCCGTATCCGCGACAGTTCCTCATCGACGGCGTGGCGGGCATCTCCAGCCTCGTCGTGAAGAAGGTGGAAGACGTCGATCCGGCCTACTTCGACCGCCTGGAAAGCGGCGATATCCTTTTCATCGATTCGTCGCACGTGTCAAAGATCGGCAGCGATGTGAATCATCTCTTCTTCGAGATCCTGCCGCGCCTGCGTGCCGGCGTGCTGGTGCATCTCCACGACATTTTCCTGCCGGATGAATACCCGAAAGTCTGGATGCTTGAAGAAGGTCGCAACTGGAACGAGCAATATCTGGTGCGCGCTTTCCTGCAATTCAACACCAGCTTCGAGGTGGCTTGGGCCGCCAACTTCATGGCCAGGTATCACTTCGACAAGGTGACCGCGGCGTTCCCCCGCTTTCCGCGCCTTGGCGGCGGCGGCAGCCTCTGGCTGAGAAAACTCCGGTAAGGAAGGACCAGCGATCCCCGAACCACGGCGGCGGCTCAATGAAAAACAATCTCGACATTGTTCGCCTCTTCGCGGCGCTTCTGGTTCTCTATTCCCACGGCCTCACGCTGCTCGGGTTGCCTGAGCCGCTGTTCCTTTTCTGGCTGCCGCTGGGTCCGCTCGGCGTGTATATCTTTTTCGCCATCAGCGGCTATCTCATTGCCCAGAGTTGGGACAGCGATTCCAACCTGTTGCGCTATTTCACCCGGCGCGGCCTGCGCATATTTCCTGCCCTGATCGTCTGCACGCTACTGAGCGTATTTGTGCTCGGACCGCTGCTGACGACCTGGACGCTGGACCGCTATTTTTCCAGCGAGGCGCTGCATTACTACCTGCGCAACATTTTTCTGTACATCTCCTATTCGCTGCCGGGCGTATTCGAGCGCAACCACATTCCCAATGCGGTAAACGGTTCATTGTGGAGCCTGCCGGCCGAGTTCTTCATGTACATCGTCGTCGCCGCCATGGGCTTGTTGTTCCGCGCCAGCCGCTGGGCTTATCTGGCGTTGTTTGCCCTGTTCGGCGCGGCCTGCCTGCTCTGGGCGTTCAACGACCCGAACATGTTCGTTGTGTATGCGACCGACGTGCGCCAGATCGCCATGACCGGCATCTACTTTCTCGCCGGCAGCTGCCTTTACAAGTTTGGCATGCAGCGCTTCTTTTCCGTTTCGACGATCACCGTCGCATTCATCGCGCTGCTAGGCCTGACGCCATGGCTCGATGCACTGCGCATCGCCGCCTGGGTGCTCGTGCCCTGGATCGCTCTGGGCTTCGGCCTGGCGTTCAGCAGCACGCTGACGCGGTTGGTGAAGACCGGCGACTATTCCTACGGGATATACATCTATGCCTTTCCCGTGCAGCAGATGGTGATAAGTCTTTTCCCGGGAATCGGCGTCTGGCAGTTCTTCACCCTCGTTTGCGCGGTGACCCTGGCGCTGGCGGCAGCCTCATGGCACTGGATCGAAAAGCCGATGCTGTCGCTGAAGCCGTCACGTCCCGGTCCGGATTCGCCGCCGGAGGCCGCCTGGCGCATCCTTGCCCGCGCCATCTACCGGCGTCTGCCCGGCCTGGGGGGCTGGAAGGCGCGGATCAAGGTGTATCTGCTCGCTGCGGCGCGCTACCTGAAGGACAGCCTCGAATCGGCGGAGAACCAGGCCGCACTGGAGGCGCTGCTGCAACACCGTGCCACCGACCCCAAGCCTCCGGCGCGGGCGCCCCGGGACGCGGCGGCCGGCATCGCGGTCGATATCAGCCTGGTGACCTACAACAGCGCGAAATGGCTGCCGGCTCTGTTCGACAGTTTGCGGCGTCAAAGTCATCCGCTGCATCTGATATCGATTTACGTCGTAGATCACGCCTCGGCCGACGATACCCTTGCCGTTCTCGAAGACTTGAAACGTCGGTATGGGGAGCAGTTGCGCCGCTTCGAAGTCTTTTCCCGGCCGAATCATGGTTTCGGCACCGGGCACAATTTCGCCATCGCCCGCGGCGACGCGCCCTTCGTGCTCATCACCAACCCCGATCTCGAATTTGAAGCCGATGCGATTTCCCGGGTCCTGGCCGTGGCGGCCGGCGACGACGCGCGCACCGCCTCGTGGGAGTTGCGCCAGAAGCCCTACGAACACCCCAAGCACTATGATCCGGTGACCCTCGAGACGAACTGGTCGTCCCATGCCTGCGTGCTGCTGCGCCGCGATGCCTGGCGGCAAGTCGGCGGCTACGACGAGAGAATTTTTCTTTACGCCGAGGATGTCGAGTTCTCCTACCGTCTGCGCAGTAACGGCTACCGCCTGCGTTACTGTCCGGGAGCCGTCGTCTGGCATTACACCTACGAGAACGCGGCAACGCTTAAGCCGGCGCAATACATCGGCAGCCTGGCGGGCAACCTGCATGTGCGCCTGCGCTATGGCCGCAGGCGGGACATGTTGGCCGCCCTGGCCATCGCGCTGGCCAGCCTGCAGCGGCCGGAGCCCTTCCCCGGCGCCCGGCGTCAGCTGCTGTCGGCGCTGGCGGCGCTGCTGCGGCGGGTGCCGTCCATTCTGCTTTCCCGGCGACCGACCTCCGCCCGCTTTCCGTTTCGTGGCCTCGACTATGAGTTCATCAGGGAAGGCGCCTTCGTCAAACTGCAGCCGCCGGCCGCACGCGGAGCGATGGTATCGATCGTCACCCGCACCTATCGCGGGCGCCATGACTACCTGCGCCAGGCCGCCGAATCGGTTTTCAATCAGACCTACGGCAATGTCGAATGGATAGTCGTGGAAGACGGCGGCGATACGCTGCGGGACGAGCTGACCGCATTGACCAAGGACGCCCCGTGCCCGGTGCGCTATTTCCCGCTGCAGAAAGTCGGCCGCTCGCGCGCCGGTAACGAAGGACTGCAGCAGGCGCGCGGCGAAATGGCGATGTTTCTGGATGACGACGATCTGCTCTATGCCGATCACGTCGAGGTGCTGGCCGAATCCTTGGCGGCCAACCGGGAATGCGTCGCCGCCTATGCGCTGTGCTGGCTGATACCCACGTCGCGCAATGCCGATGGCGCGCTGGCCGAAGGCGTGTATTCCACGCCGGCCCTGTTCCATCAGCCCTACGATTACCAGGTGCTGCTGCACCACAATTTCATCCCGATCCAGGCCATAGTGTTCAAGCGCGCCTTGTTTCTCGAGCGCGGAGGTTTCGATGTCGACCTCGATCAGCTCGAGGACTGGAATCTCTGGCTGCGCTATGGCTACCGCAATCAGTTCGTCTATGTAGCCAAGACGACATCCCTCTTCCGGGTTCCTGCCGATGCTGAAGTCATGGCGAAGAGGCAGGCCTTGCTCGACGCCGCGCTGGAGACGGCAGCGCAACGGGCAGCGGCCTGGCGCGAGAAATACGATGGAGAAATTGCGGCTAACGAACCGCAGCAAGTCCTGACTTGATCAGGCTTTTTTCCGGGCGAATATCGAAGCCAACCGTTCGCGAATCAGCATCGCACTAGCGCTCAAGGCGCGCAGGGGTTTCGTGATCCGCCACGAGCGGGACGACAGGATTTCCTCGATGGTCGCGAAGTGCGCATCGGCTCTGCCCTGCCAGTTACGCACTTCGATCTGCAGTTTCTCGGCACCTCGCTGCCACATGGCGGAATCATCTCTCCACCCGGCGGCTTCCGCTTTAAGTCGTGATGCTTCGGCCTGAAGCTGCAGGACCAGGCCCCTGGTTTCGGCAAGCTCGACGCCTTTCTGGGCAAGCGCCTCGGTGGTGCGGGCAAGCTCGACGCCTTTCTGGGCAAGCGCCTCGGTGGTGCGGGCAAGCTCGACGTCTCTTTGGGCAAGAGCCTCGATGTTGCGGGCAAGTTCGTCCGCCGTTGCCGCGAGAGTCTCCCGATAAAACACGACCTGTTTCTGGACCTCGGGATAGACCCACATCATGGTCATTTGCTGGCGCAAATCGTCGGCATTGACATCGCCGGAAAAAACCATGGAGCTATGCGCCAGATCGGCCCCCGCCAACAAGCGGAAAGCCTCGGCCGCCTCCACGCTTTTCGGCAGCGTGTAGGAGCGATAACGGTTCAGCGCGCCGATCTGCAGATCGTATGACTGGCGTTCCAACTGCGAGGCAAAGCAGCGCATGGCTTCCAGCTTTATCGACAGGAAGGGCGTGATGTCCAGCAACCGGTTTGGCCACAGCGGCGCACCAACCTCGTATTGAGCGAGATGGAAGCCGTCGCCCAGGCGTCGCACGGCTTCAAGCGCGACCTGGGCGAGTTGCACGTGGTCCGGATGAATTTCACGCAGGGAAGGCGCATATACCAGATCGAATCCGCCCTCCTGCACCGTTTGCATCACGCGCTGAATCAGCGGCTCGCCGAAGACCACCCCGCGATCCGGCAGACTCCAGCACTCCGGTTTGCCGTAACCGAGAATCCCCGCGGCAGTCTTGCTTTCGTCCAGGCGCAGCGCGGTATCGCCGAACAGCCCGCCGTCAGTCAGGATGACCACCTGCACAGGAATGCCCGCCTTCACATGGGCGGCGATGGCCCCGCCGCAACCGAAGACTTCATCGTCCGGGTGAGGCGCCAGCACTAGCACGCGCCGCGCCGGCAAAATCGCAACCGGAGAATAGGGAATCAGCAAGGCTTCCATGGCTACTTCGTCCTAGGCGGGCGCCGCACGCTCGAACGAAACGAAAGCCAACGGGGCGCTCCCGCTTCTGTGCCTCATGGCCACCATGTACCGGCCGGGTTCAAGCAGTTTCCAGTCATCGTCGTCAAAGGGTACCGGCTCTGCCGCGGCGGGGCGAAAAGCCGCCGGCATGAGAAGCGGGCTGGGGCTGAAGGCGACGACACCATGGTTCGGCAGGCTTGCATCAAGATCCGCGGCAGTATGAATGGGCGACGGCAACATGGTACCCCATCGGGCCCAGTCGGCAGGTTTGCCCAAACGGTCGACGAGATCCAGTTCCCTGCTGAGGCGGAAAAAGACCGGGAAATGCTTGCGGAAGTATGTTTGCCGGCTTGCCATCATCAATCGAGCCTTGTAGTCCTTGTGCCGGTATTCATGTACCGCGCTGGCACGGGGGGCAATGCACAGACCAAATCCGGCGCGCCGCAGACGCAACGAAAGATCGCTATCCTCGAAAAACATGAAATAGTCGGGATCGAAAAGTCCCCCCGCGGACAGCACCGCCTGCCGTCGCAGCATCAGTATCGCTCCCGCCAGGAAATCGACAGGGAAAGTGGTTTCTGCTGCCATACGCTCCTGCATGGCTGCAAGATAGTGGCGGAAAGCGGCCCTGGCGACTGGCCGGGCATGCACGGCCAAGGCCGTAGCCACCATCATCGATGGCGATTGCGTCGAGGCTACAGGCAAAAGGAATCTTCTTCTCGAGTCCCAATATATCCGTGGCGACGCACCAGCCATCCCTGGATCTTTAAGCAGCACTTGGGCGAGGATGGAAATATCCCCAGGCGAAATGCGCGCATCCGGATTGAGCAGCAGGAACAGAGGCGTCGCGGAGCGCGCAAACGCCAGATTGCAGGCGCTGCCGAAGCCGAGGTTGCGTTCCGCCACGATCAACCTCACCCAGGGGAGATGTGCGGTAGCGTCGCGCAGCGTCGCGGCTTCGACGGCGTCATCGCTGTTATCAACGATCCAGAGGAGATTGAAGCGCCAGGGCGCAAGCAGCGAAACGGCCGCCAGCGTATCGCCGGCGCAACGAAAATTGACTATGACGATATCAACGTCGGCCGACGAGGACATGGAAGCTTTCGCTGCCGAGGCTGTCGCGGTCCGGCCGCAAGTTGCAGTCGTCCATGCGTTGCAGCAGCCTGGCGAACTCTCCCGGGATGGGGGACGGGCTGTTTTCCCAGCGGATGATCGCCAGGCCGGCCTCATCGATGAGGCGTTCCAGGCCGTGACGGGAAAAGAAGCGCAGATGCGTTGTGCATAGAATGCCGACCGGCTGGTAGTCAAAATGGCCCTCCAGCAGGTCCCACACCACCGACCAGTGCCCGACGTTGGGCGCCGACATCACTATCGTTCCGCCCGGGTTCAGCATCCGGCGCGCCTTCAGCAATGCCGCGAGGGGATCGGCCAGGTGTTCCAGGACATCGAGAAAGGAGATGCAGTCGAAGGACAGCGACTCGTCCAGCGCCTCGAATGCGGTGCAATGAACCTCCAGCCCGCGCTCCCGCGCCCGTGTCGCGGCGGCGTGGTCCGGCTCGGCTAGCGCCGCGGGCCTGTCGCGCCGGCGCGCGAAGCCGAGGGCAAAGCCGCCCTCGCCGCCGCCCACATCCAGCAGGCTGTTTGTCGATGCGGGCACAAGCTCCAGCATTTCGCTGCGATCGCTCTGGCGGTAATCGGCAAATGAATGCACGAAAGCCCGTTCCGCAACCATCGCCTTCGACCCCAGGCGTGCCGGAACAAGGTCCCAGCCGAGAGCGGGGTCGCCGGCCGCAAGTGCGGCCAGCGCCCGGCGCTTGACCAGGTAGAGCCAGGGTACGCGGCCGTCATGGGCGGCCGCGGCCAGCGAGCGCCGCCGCGCTGCATAGCGATCGAAGCCGGGCCGGCTGGCGTAATCGATCTGCCATTCGCCTGTCGCGGTGCGCGGATCGGCCGGCAGCGCGCAGTCAATCCCGTCGCCGGCAAGCAGTTCCTCGAGGTCGGACAACAGCAGGTCCGAGACAACGAGGCAGGGGTTGAGGATCACCAGCAGATGTTCGGCGTCGGTGTAGCCGGGAAACTCCGCCGGCCGGGGCAAGCCGCCGCCGGCCACGTGCCAGCGGCAGTCCGCCGGCAGGCGCCGCCGTAGTTCGCGCAGACCGAGCCGGTACTCCGCCGAAGCGTCGACGTCGCCGGCATCGAACAGCAGGATGTCCGGGCTCATGGCGTCTCGCCGGCGGCGGCCGTGGCGATCGTCATCGCCGGCAGCAAGTCGGCCGCCCACCAGCGTCCCGGCTGCTGCTCGATGGCCGTGCTGAAAAACCGGTAGATCTGTTGCACCATGGTCGGATCGTCCGCCGCACCGAGGGGTCCCAATTCGATGCGGTAGCGGTTGCCTCCCAGATAGCGGCAGACGAAGCAGCCCAGTTCGCTTCCCGTGCGCCCGGCCAGCCTGACCGGTCCGCCCGAAAGCAAGCGCGGGGCACCGAGGAAGTCCGCCGTGCTGTCGGCGCCGCCGGGCAGGACCGGGGCATCGGCCAGCACCACCAGGGTTTCATTCGCGGTGAGCAGGCGATAAAAGGGGCGCAGGCCGCTCTCCATGTCGAGAGTCCGCCCGCCGTTGAGGTAGTGCTCGAGGCCGCGGTATTTCGTCGCGAAATGCCGCTGCACCTCGACGGGAATCCGGGGATCGCGTGTAATTGCGGATGTCATCAGGTTGATTGTCCCGCCAGATCGTCCCAGAAAGGCCACGCCGAGAAAAAAACTGTCGAAATGCGGCGTCAGCAGCACCAGCCCCCGCCTCCTGTTGCGGCATAACTGCTCGATGGCGGGCGATACCTCGCACTGTAACTGTTCAACGCGTCCGGCGGCCACCAGTTGCGCCTCGAATTCCTCGCGCGACTCGGTGGCGAACCGCTGCGCGTGCCAGCCACGATAAGCGGCGCCGTCCGTTCCGGGCGCCAGCAGGCGATAGCCGGCCAGGGTCTCGCGGCTGACATGCCGGCAACCATGCGCCATCGACCGCCAGTCGCTGCCGCAGGCCGCGGCGAACTTTCCGCGCCACGCCGCAAGCGCATAGCCGATCGTGAGCGGCAAACCGGCCATGAGCGGCAACAGATGGCCGTAATCAAACCGGTGAAAAATCCGCAGCAACGTCCTTGCCAGTCTGCGCGGGTCGGGAGGTGGCAAACGAATCATTTCCGGTGACGTCCCTTACAATGCGGATCCTGCACCATCGCAGGCGAAAGGCGCATTTTCGCAGAGAAACAATGACAAGTCGTGATACCGCCTTTGACGTGCTGCGGGCCTATGCCATTGTGCATGTCGTCTTGTCGCACGCCATCCCGTATTTCCTTCCGCACTTGTCACCCCTGGCGGAAAGGGCCGCCTGGTGCGTCCTCTCCGTGAATTTCGGCGTGCCGCTGTTCTTCGTCCTGAGCGGCTACCTCATAACCCAGCAACTTGCCCGGAACGAGCCGGTGGCGTGGTTCTACGTCCGCCGCTTGTCGAAGATATATCCGACCTACCTGCTGTTGCTGCTGGTTGCGGCCGTCGCCGGCGACCTGGCCGGGCCGAAACCGGCCTATTTCCTCGGCTTGCAGAACCTGTGGGGCAACGAGCTTGGACCGCTGGCGTTTTCCTGGAGCCTGGCCGTCGAGATCCAGTTCTACCTGATCGCGCCGCTGATATTCCGCCTGCTTCGTCACCGGCGGGCGCTGCTCTGGGTCATCCTGTATGCGGTCGCGGCAAGCCTTGCCTACACGTTCCTTGTCGCCCGGCCATTGGCGGTGCCGGTCGCGGAGAGCCATTCCCGCGCCTTCGCCTTTTATTGCCATACCCTGAGCAACATGTCGTCGCTGTGCCTGGGCGGCATACTCTACTGGATGCACCGCGACGGGAGAAAGATCAGCCACGCGATGTTCTGGCTGCTGTCGGGTGTAGCTTTTCTGCTGGCCACCCGCTATCAGTTTTCCAAGACGCTCGATCTGTCCGGCGTCTCGCTCGACAGCACCGCAAGCAATGTGTTCTTCTCGCTCAACGTCATGGCCAGCCCGCTCGCCGCGTTCCTGCTTGCGTACTGGCTGCAGGCCAATCTCAAAGCCGGACAGTGGCCCGGCTACGAGGCATTCCGGCTGGTGGCCAGGATCAGCTATCAGTGGTATCTGTTCCACCTGCTCCTGATAGTGCATTGGCCTGTCGCCCGCGCCGGGCAGACCGACCGGGCCGGGTTCCTCGCCTTCATGCTGCTGTCGCCCGGACTCGCCTATGTCCTTACCGTCTTCGTCGAAGAACCGGTAATGCGGCTCATGCGGAACAAGGCGGCCGGGCTCCGGTCACGGCCGTCCCCGGGATGAGGCAAACACGGCGTCGATTGATGCCTCACTCCTTGCGCCACCAGGCGCCGGTCCAGTCGATCATGCTGATGGGCTCTTCGATCCCGTGCGCCCGGCGGTAGTCGTTGATCGCCAGCCGGCAGGCAGGAACTGCACCGTAGTCGTCCACGATGCAAAAGCCGCCCGACGACAATTTCGGATAGAGCGCCGTCACGGCGTCGATGGTTGATTCGTACATGTCGCCATCCAGCCGCAACAGTGACAGCCGGCCTATCGGGGCGGTCGGCAAGGTGTCGGCGAAGAAGCCCTTGAGGAATCTGACCTGGCCGTCAAGCAGGTCGTAGCGCTGGAAGTTGTTGCGCACCTGCTCCATCGATACGGCCAGTTCCTGAAAAGCGTGGAGCCTGTCGCCGGCATCGGCCGGATATTTCCCGGCGTCGGGCGGCGGCAGCCCGGCAAAGGAATCCGCTACCCATACCGTGCGCGACGGGTCACCAAGAGCGCGCAGCACCCCGCGCATCAGGATGCACGCGCCGCCGCGCCAGACCCCGGTCTCGATCAGGTCGCCGGGTATGTTTTCGCGAACCAGCGTTTCGACGCAGGCGCGCAAGTGGCGCAGCCTTTCCATGCCGGCCATCGAGTGCGCCTGCTGCGGCCAATCGCGCCCGTCCTGGCGGAATCGATAGTCCTCGGCCTGCGCGTAAGGCAAGCCCGTCAGTGTCTTCTCCAGCAGGTCGAGATAGGCCGCCTGCGGGTGATTTCTGTCAATGTCCGGGCGGCTATCGCGTACCGGTTTCTTGACGACGGGATTGCTTGTTGCGAAAGCCTGCCTGATGCGCCCCAGTTCCCGGCCGTCCTCGTCCAGGAAAACCAGCTCGAGTTGATGCGCGCCGGCTTCGAGCCCGGCCGGCAGGCAAAGATACGAGCGGAAGCCGGCGTATTTCGCGGCGCTTTGCTCCGGGAAATCCTCCTGCACTGCGGGTCGCGGCCAGCCCCAGGAAACCGGCGCCAACGGCTTGCCGTCCAGTTCGGCATGCGCGCTGCAAATCACCTCGCCGGGGACGAAGGCCCATCCCGACAAACTCCATTCAGACTGGTCTTGCGTTTGCGCCGAAAACTCTTCGACATGTGAATTCATTGTCATATTCGGTCCTGGCATCTGGTTCGGGTTGCAGGTCATTGCGCGCTCCCCGCGGCACTTTCCCCGGCGGTGTCCTGGCCGCTGCTGCGCTCCAGGTGAAGACACGTCGTTGTAACCGGCAGCCGGTGCGCCCATTTTTCTCTGAACACCCCGGCGCTCGCTTCGACGCGCGCCACCATTGCCGGGTCGAGGTTTCCGTCTGTCGGCGTCGCCGACCAGTGCTCGCAATAGGCGTCCGCCACCACCGCGTTCCAGCCTGCCGCGCGGGCCGCGAGCACCAGATCGGTGGCGTACAAATCGAAGCCGAGGGCAGGGTCGAGCCGCAACCCGGAATCGGCGCGAACCGCGAACAGCAGTTCGTCCAGGCTGTCCGCAACGCAGGGCAGCGGCACCGGCCAGCGCCACAGCGTGCCACGGTCGAGCACGTGGCCGACGTGGTGGCAGGAGGGCCCGCTGCCGACGATGCCATAGACCCCGACCACTGCCACCTTCGCGATCTTTGCCTCGGCTTCGGCAATGGCCTTGAGAAACCTCTCGTCCCACCCTGGCGGCAGAAAGACATCCTGATGTACCCAGACCAGCCAGTCGCATGGCGGCGGCTGGTCCATCACGGAATTGAACGCCGCCGCCGCCGAAGCGGCGCCGTAATGCACGAACAGCGGGTAACGGCGCGAAGCCAGGCATTCCGAAGCCAGCAGCCGGTCGCGCAATACATCAGCATCGGTGGCGCAGGTAACGAAGCCAAGCTGCCGCGAAAATGCACTCGTCATCACAGGAAGTCCGTGTCGCCGCCCATCCACCACCAGCGGCGGGAGCCAATCTCGTCCTGCGTGATGCAGGAATTCTTCGGAATGCCGACGCACGCCGCGAACCCGGGGGGCTCGCTCAGGGTGCCCTGCAGCGCCTCGGCCACCATCGGGCTGGCCCACGCCGTCATGGTCTGCGCGCCGCTGCCTGCGGCGGCGGCGAGGGCGCCCTCGCAGGCAGCCTGCAACAATCCGGGCGGCCCGATCCAGTCCAGCCACTGTGCGGCTTGCGGGTCGTCCAGATAAAGAATGGCGATGCCAGCCGGCGTGCGCGTCCAGGGCCGGTGCAGCATGAAGAAGCGGTAACGCCGGTCCGGGCGATCGAGGAAACGCCAGCGGACATAAGCCGGGTCCCGTTCGCCGACGATCGCATCCGCCAGGCTCGCCGTCATCGCTTGCCAGGCCTGCGCCACCGCCCGGTCGAAATGCTTCGCCGCCGGATCGAGCGGCGACCACCGCCACCACTTCGCCAGCCCCCTTGTCGGCGAAGTGCTCCAGTGCAGCGCCGCCAGAGAGCTTCCCTGCCAGGCCAGGTCGAGCGCTACGGCCAGGCGCATGTGGCGTTCGCTGGGAAAACCGAAGCCGATGCGGTAAGGCGCCGGCGCTGCGCCGATGCGTGAGGAATAGAGCTGACGACAGGCGTGATAGAACGGACCGCGCCGGGTCATGATGCCGCGCCACGCCGGATCGACCATCACGTCGCCGATCTGCAGTCCGGCAACGGCGTGCCCGGCATGCAACAGCGCGCGCGGTATGCCTGCGCAGTGCGCCACCAGCCGTCCGGCGCTGTTCCAGACACCGACGGCACCGCCCTTGCCCGCGGAATATTTCCAGGCGAACCAGCCGGCATCGACCTTGCCGCCGAATACGCCGGCATGCAGGTCGAGCACCGCGGCCATGTCGGCGGCCGCCACGTCGCGCACCGAATAGTCTTCACCGGCAATGCTGACGAGCAGGGACCCGGCTGCCGGCGTCACGTTCGCCACTCGTGCGGCAGCGACACCAACCCTTGCTCCAGCCCCTCCTGCACCACCTCGAGCGTGACACTGCACTCGATCTGTTCATAGACATGGATGGCATTCTCGCAGGCGAGAAAACTCGTTACCGAATACTTGCCCTTGAGCAGCGGAAAGCGGGGGAAGACCACGGTGGCTTCGCCGTACCCGTCCGCCCCGACCTTGACCGTGGCGCCGTCGTTGAGCGAGGTGGCGCTGGCGACGGTGAGGCCGCTGCTGTCGGCGAAGCCGAGCGCTACGGTGGGGGCCGGCAGGGCCGGGTCGATGGCGAAAGCGATGGTGATGGCCACGTCGCTCTTGCCCGAGCGCACCCGCACGCTCTTGCCACTGACGCCGTCGGCGCTGGCCGTCACCCGCACAATGCGCCCGTTGCCGGCGGCAACCGGCGCACCGCGCAGCGTTGCGCCATTGCCCGCAACGGGCGGCGCCAGGCTCGAATGGTAGGCGTTGGTGACGTCGGCCGCGCTGCCCGTCATGCGCAGGGCGCCGTGCTCGATCCACAGTGCGCGCGAACAGAGGGCCTCGACCTGATACGTCGAATGCGAGCAGAAAAGAATGGTCTTGCCCGCGTCCTTCATTTTCATGATGCGGTCGAACGACTTGCGGGCGAAGGCGCCGTCGCCCACCGACAAGGCCTCGTCGATCACCAGGATGTCCGGATCCACGCTGGTCGCCACGGCAAAGGCCAGCCGCATGAACATGCCACTGGAATAGATCTTGACCGGCTGGTCGATGAAATCACCGATGTCGGCGAAGGCGATGATCTCGTCGATGCGTGCCGCGATCTCGTCGCGGCTCATGCCGAGGATCGCCGCGTTGAGATAGACATTCTCGCGGCCGGTGAAGTTGGAATTGAATCCGGCGCCGAGTTCCAGCAGCGCGGCGACCCGGCCCTCCACCGTCAGTTCCCCCGTTGTCGGTTGCAGGGTGCTGCAGACGAGTTGCAGCAGGGTTGATTTTCCCGCGCCGTTGCGGCCGATGATGCCGACCACCTCGCCCTTGCGGATCTCCATGTCGATGTTCTGCAGCGCCCAGAATTCCTGGTAGTAACGGTGAAAGCGCCCGAACAGCATCTGCTTCAGGCGGTCGACGGGCCGGTCGAAGAGGGCGTAGCGCTTGCCGAGACCGCGGGCGCGGATGGCGATGTCAGAGGACATCGGCAAATCCGTGGCGGGTCGCCTTGAAAAACGCGGCGCCGGCCAGCGCCACCAGCAGGCCCGCGACGAGCAGCAGGGCGACCCCGTTCCAGTCGGGCCAGACTCCATCGAGGACTACATGGCGGGTATTTTCGAGGATCTGCGCCAGCGGATTGAACTTCATCAGCGGCCGCCAGTCCTGCGGCAGCGCCTCGACCGGATAGAACACCGGGCTGAGAAACATCAGCAGGCTGATCACCGTGCCCAGCACCTGGTTGATGTCCTTGAGAAACACTCCCAGAGCCGCCAGCAGCCAGCCGAAGCCGAGCGCGAGCGGTAGCAGGGGCAGCCACACCAGCGGCAGCGCGACCAGCGTCGGCGGCCACAAACCGTTGATCCAGAGGCTTGCCAGCAGCAGGATGCCGAGCGAAATGGCGAGATGGAAGAAGGCCGACAACGCAAGTATCCAGGGCAGGATCTCGAGCGGGAAGACCACCTTCTTGACCAGGTTGGGCTGGTCCAGCACCAGGCGCGGCGCCCGGCTCAAGCATTCGGCGCAGAAATTGAACACCGCCAGGCCGGCATACAGCTGCAGCGCGAATTCGACGCTGGTGCCGCCGGTGTTGCCCCAGCGGGCGTTGAAAATGTGGCGGAAGACCAGCGTATAGACCACCAGCGACATCAGCGGCGTCAATACCGCCCAGAAGGTTCCCAGCATCGACTCCTGGTAGCGCGCCAGAATCTCGCGCCGGGCCAGTTGCCGGATGAGCCCGGAATGCCGCAGCGGCCAGCAGTAATCCAGCAGCCAGTGGCGCACGGCTAGGCTTTCGGCGGAGGGATGCGACCCTCGGCGATATCCTTGAGATAGTCCATCCGGGTCAGGAGCAGGGCGTCGCCCTGGCGGATAACCGCCTTTTGCAGCATCAGCACCTGAAAGGCCCGTGTCACGGTTTCGCGGCTGGAGTTGATCATGATGGCGATTTCCTGGTGCGTCGGGATCTGATTCAGGACCTGTTTTTCGCCCTCATGCACAAGCGGTAATTGTAGCAGTTGCAGGCACAGCCGCTGGAACGGGCTTTGCAGGCTCAGCAGGGTTCTCTGGGCGGTTGCCGTGCGCACCCGCGAAGCCAGCCGCACCATCACCGTCCGCGCGATGTCGGGTGTGCCGAAGATCAGTTCGCGTGCCTTCTTTGCTTCGAGAAAGGCCACCGTCGAGTTGGTCGTAGCGATGACGTGCTCCGAGGCGCCGAGCCCGTCCACCACGGAAAGTTCGCCGAAATAATCGCCCGGGGCGATGAAATACAGCCCGACGCTGCGGCCGTCCACCGTGAAGTCCACGCCCTGCAGGCGGCCATCGACGAGAAAGCCGAATTCATGATGCACCTTCTCCTTGGCCTGCACCATTTCCCGGCGGGCGAAGGAGCGCAGCGTCATCTGCGCCGAGAGTTGCAGCAGTGCCTCCGGCGCCAGCGGCTGCAGCAGCGGAAACGCTCTGAGTAGTTGGAACGAAACAGGCATCAGGCCAGTCTAGTTGTAACGAAACAGGCATTAGCCCCGTCGGCTATAATATTTATTTCGCAATTCCTGTGATCGACGACACATTCCGGCCGCTGTCGGCTGATCGATAATCGGGGCAGCGCAGTCTAAACCAAGGCCGGAAGCCTATCAAGCGAAGGGCTGCAGCGCGCGACAGGCTGTGCGAGCGGATTTGGCGCACAAAATCTGAATGCGAGGAGTCCCCAATGAATTTCCAGAACATCCTTACCCGAATGCTTCCCCGCACACTGGCGCTTGTTGCCGTGGCGGCCGGCTGCTGCAATGCCGCCTGGGCACTGGGTGGCGAAGTCATCGGTGAAGCGACGCTGGTCATCGGCGTCGCCCGCGTTGCCGGCACGGCTGACGAAAGCGCGGCGAAAGCCGTGGAACGCGGCGCTGTCATCCGCGTCGGCGACCGCATCGAAACCGCCGCCGGCGGCCACGTGCACATCCGTTTTGTCGACGGCGGCCAGATCAGCGTGCGGCCCTTGAGCCGGCTGGTGATCGAAGACTACCGCCACGCCTCGGCGGCATCGGCGCAATCGGCCATCCGCTTCCGTCTCGACGAGGGCGTGGTGCGATCCGTGACCGGCAGCTGGGGCCAGGCCGAGCGCGAGCGTTTCCGCCTCAACACCCCGATCGCGGCGATCGGCATCAAGGGCACCGACTTCGTCGTCAAGGCCGACAGCGAAACGGTTTTCGCCACGGTACAGAGCGGCGCCATCATCGTCGCCCCGCTCGACTCCGCCTGTCGCGATACCTTCGGGCCATGCCTCAACGGGCGCGAGCAGCTGCTTTCCGCCGACATGCGCGGCAAGATGCTCGAGCTGACGCGGCAAACCGGCACCCCCCGGCTGGTGCCCGCGGTCGACCTCATTTCCGCGGTCGAGCGGCCGCCGCAGGTCGAGGGCCGCGCCGTCGCCGCCGAGAGAATGGCCAGGGCCGAAGCGGCGCCCGCCAGGGCCGAGGCGCCGATCGATCTGGCCAGCAAGATCACCTCGAATCAGGTGCAGGGCATGGATCTGCTCGCCGCGACCAGCGTTCCCGCCGCGAGCCCCGCCCCGGCCGCGCCGCCCGGGCCCGTGGCGCCGGTGGTCGTCGCTCCCGTTGTCGTAACCCCCGTGCTGCCGCCGGTGGTCGAACAACTCGCCTGGGGGCGCCTGTATTCGGCTGCCGAGCCGGGCGACACCCTGTCGCAGACCTTCGCCCAGGCGCAGCAAAACGGCCGCACCGTCCTCGTCGGCAATGTCGCCTACACGCTGTTCCGGCAACCCTCGCTGGCAAGCGTGCTCAACGTCGCCGAGACCTCCGCCGGTTTCCGTCTGGCGGGCGGCATGGCGCAGCTCACCTACCAGGTCGGCGGCCGGGTCGACCCGGTGCAGGTCACCGGCGGCAACCTTCAGGTCGACTTTGCGCGCTCCAGCTTTACCACCGGCTTGAGCCTTGCCAGCGAGGCAACCGGCAACATCGGCATTGCCGCGACCGGGCAGGTGAGCGCCAACGGCGTCTTTGTCTCCAGCACGGGCGACAAGGTCGCCGGTGCCCTGACGCTGGACGGGCGCGAAGCCGGCTACCTGTTCGAAAAGAATCTCACCCTGGGGGCGCTTCGGGGCATCACCCTGTGGGGGCGCTGATTGGCGCAAGATAATCCGTGGTGGCAGGCGCGACGCGGGGTCTTCGGCCTCGCGTTGTTGTTGGCGCTGCTGCTGACCGCCGGTGCGGCGCGCTTCGCCGGTGACGCGCTGACCCGGCTCGACGAACTCTCCACCGACCTCGCCTGGCGCATGACCGCCAGCCGCCAGGACGAGCGCCGCCTCATCATCATCGACATCGACGAGCGCAGCCTGCAGGAAATCGGGCCGTGGCCCTGGCCGCGCGAAGTCATGGCGCGCCTGTCGCGGCGCATCGTCGAAATCGGCGGCGGTCAGCAGATCTTCGACCTGGTTTTTGTCGAGTCGCGCCGCGGCGACACCGCGCTGGAACAAACCCTGACCGCCACCCGGCCGGTGTTGGCGCAGGTCTTTGCCCTCGAACAGGGCGAAGCGCCGCGCCGCGGGCAACTGGCCGGAGCGCTCGACTGGTCGGCCTGCCCGGCGCCGTTTCAGGAAGCGCGGGGATATCTCGCCAACATCGGCGAACTGCGCGCCGGCGCCGTCGGCCACATCACCCCGCGCATCGCGGCGGACGGTGCGGTGCGCAGCCAGCCGGCCGTCATCTGCTTTGAAAACCGCGCCTATCCCGCCCTCGCCATTGCCGGCATCCTGAACGGCACGGCAGGCGGCCAGCTCGAATTGCAGCAGGGCACCGGCTGGCTCGCCCCGCCCTGGCGTCTGGCCAGCGCCGGCATCCCCTACGGCGGCATCCCGCTCGACGCCCTGGGCGACATGCGCGTGCCCTGGCGCCTGCATCCCGACAGCTTCGTCAGCCTGGCCGCCGCCGACGTGCTCGCCGGGCGTGTGCCGGCGGGCCTCTCGAAAAACGCCTGGGTGCTGGTCGGCAGCACTGCCTTCGGCCTCAACGACAGCATCCCCACGCCCTTCGGCGGCACCGCCGCCGGCCTCCAGGTCCATGCCGAACTCATTACCGCCATGCTCGACGGCCGCGTCCCCTATACGCCGCGCCTGGCCACCGGTTACCGTGCCGGCATGGCCATCCTCGGGCTGTTGTTGCTGGCGGCGTGGTACTTGCGCAGCCCGGCGCTGCCGATCTACATGGCGCCGCTCGGCGCCCTGGCCTGGACGGCGGCCCTTTACGCGCTGCATGTCGCCGCGCTCACCGGCAAGAGCCTCTGGCTCGGCTGGGTTTCCCCCGCATTGCTGGTGCTGCTGGCCAGCATGGCGCTGGCGACGCTGGAACACGCCCGCAGCCGCTTCGAGCGCAACCGCCTCTATGCCCACCTTTCCAGCTACCTGCCGGCACCCGTGGCCGCGTCGCTGGCGCTGCAGCCGCCTTCCAGCGCCATCAAGGCGCAGTGGCAGAATATCTCCGTGATGTTTGCCGACATCCGCAATTTTTCCGCCTATTGCGAAGCGCGTCCGCCCGAAGAAGCGGCCGCCGTGCTGCACGCCTTTTTTTCCACGGCGACGCAGATCGTCGAAGCCGAAGGCGGCCTCATCGACGCCTTTCAGGGCGATGCCGTCATCGCCGTCTGGAGCGACGAAGCCGCCGCTGCCGGAGACGCCCATCCGGCGCGCGCCCTGCGGGCCGCCGCGGCGCTGCTGGCCGCCGTCCGCCCGATCCTGCCCGACCCGGCGCCCGCCGGGCTTGAACCGCTGGCGCTGGGCATCGGCATCGAAACCGGCCCCGCCATGGTCGGCTCCTTCGGCCTCGCCCGGCGCCGCACCCATATGGCGCTGGGCCGCACCGTCACCATCGCCAGCCGCCTGGTCGGCATGACCGCCGAACTGGCCCATCCCATCCTCGTCGGCGAGGGCCTTGCCGCCCAGATTACCGACCCCCCGCTCGATTCCATGGGTGTCTTCCTGCTCGAAGGACTGAGAACCCCGCATCACATCTATGGCTACCCGCTGGCGGCGCCCGATCGCACGCATTGAATTGAGCGTCCGGCGCGCGGCGGTACTGCTGGCCTGGCTGTCATGCCTGCCGGCCTGGGCCGCCTGCCCGCCGCTGGCCGACATCATCAAACTGCCTGCCTGGCAGCTCGATCCGGGCCTGCCGCTGCTTGCCGGATGCCTCGACGAGCCGGCCTACCTTGCCGCGCTCGGCCACCAGCTCAACCGGCGCGGCCGCTACCAGGAAGCCTCGGATTACCTCGAGCGCGCCCTGATGCTGGCCCCCGACAATACCGACGCCGCCATCGACTATGCCATTGCCCTTACCGGCATCGGCGACACCGCCTCCGCCCTGTCCATGCTCGATGCCCTGCTCGATGGCGCGGAACTGCCCGAATCGCTGCGAACCGCCCTGGCCCGGCAACGCCGCGAGCTCGCCTCGCCCTTCACCGCCGCCGGCTGGATGCGGCGGATCCAGCTCGGCCTGCGCCTCGGCCATGACGACAACCTGCTCGGCGCCCCCAATCTTTCCACGCTGGCCTTGACCACCGCCAGCGGTGTCCTGCAACTGCCGCTGGCCGACAGCTACCATGCCCGCGCCGGCAGCTACTTGCGCGCCGACCTTGAACTCGACGCCACGCTGCAGACCGGCGGCGGCCAATGGACGGTGCATGGCGCCTACCTGCAGCGCGAAGCCCCGCACGTCGGCGAAGCGCGCTACGGACAAGCCCACCTCGCCGCCGAGTACAGCCGCTACGCCAACGGCCCCGGCCCCTATCTCGGTGCCTCCGTCTCCAGCCTGCGCCACCCGGGCGGCAGCCTCTACGACGCGGAAGCGATCCATGCCGGCATCGGCATTCCCGCCGCAGCCGGCTTTTTGGCGCCCTGCAGCCAGCGCTGGGGCGGCGAAGCGCAGCGCCGCAGCTACCCCGCCAACCGCGTGCTGGACGGCCGCTATCTCGGCCTCGGCGCCGTCCTGTCGTGCGAAGGCGCCATCCGCTGGACCGCCAGCGTGAGGATCGGGTTGGACACGGCCGCCGACCAGCGTCCCGGCGGCAACCAGGCCCAGACCGAACTGCGCCTCGTCGGCCTCTATCCCATGGCCTACGGCACGCTGCTGGCCGACCTCCAGTCCGGCAGCTACCGCGATCGCGAGGGCTACAGCGCGCTGCTGGAAAACGGTCTGACCCGCAGCCTGCGGCGGCAGAGCCTGGTCGCCGAATACCAGGTTCCGCTGGGCGGCGATTTCCATGGCGCCGCGGGTGTCGAGTGGGTGGATCAGCAGGCCAACCTGAGCCTGTTCCACTTCAGCAGCACGGGCTTCTACCTGGCGCTGCGCAAGACCTGGTGACTAGCCGCGTTGAGGCGGTTTCCCCCTGTTTCAATGCCTCGATCTTGAGATCAACGTATTGATTCTGTGTCGAAACGCGTGCATAGCCGACCAGTATGTCAGCCCCGTGGCAATAGCGGCAGTACGCGCAGCCGCGTCCGGCTCGGATCCACGGTGAGCAGCGCGCCGTCTTCCAGTTCGGAGACCATTTGCCGCAGAGCAATGATGACCTGCGAACCGATCACGTCCGGACTGACATCCTCGGCGCGGATTTGCACCACGCTGGGTTTCTCGCCATGCGTGGCCGCAAGGATGGCGCTGAAGTCAAGATCATGTGTGAGCACCACGTAATCGTTTGCGCTGGCATAAGCCATGATCACCGGGTCGGGCGCATTGTGCGCTCCGAGTGTCGACCAGTGCGCTGCCTCGACGCCTGCTTCTGTCAGCGCGGCGACCCAGCGCGGCGACAGGTTCATATCGACCAGCAGTTTCATGCGGGGGCCAGCAAGACCTCGCGCTCTTCGGCCCGCCATGCCGCATAGCGAAGCGCCTGCATGATGTCCTCGCGTTCCAGATAGGGGAAGTCGGCGAGGATTTCATCGACACTGTGTCCGGCGCCGACCTGGCCTACGACCATGCCGACCGTGACGCGCATTCCACGAATGCAGGCCTTGCCTCCCATCGTATCGGGCTCTTGGGTGATGCGATCAAGCTGTCCCATGCGCTGCTCCTTATCGAAACTCATCGTCATGGTATTGGTTTGAGGATTGCTTTTCAACAAGCATTTGTGAGAAAGCATTTGTGAGAATGACAATGCCTTGATTCGGTGTGCCGCGGGTGTCGAGTGGCTGCATCAACAGGCCAATCTGAGCCTGTTCCATTTCAGCAGCACGGGCTTCTACCTGGCGCTGCGCAAGACCTGGTGAATCACGATTATTGGAATGGCATTAATGCGCTTGCAGCAACCGTTCGGGCTGAGTGGTGAGCCGGTCGAGCGATCGAAGCCTCGCAAGCGTTTCGACACGCCCACTCCGCGGTCTGCTCAGGACGCACGATCGAATTTTCCGCTCACAGGAACAGATCGGCACGGACGTGAAAGCGCTGAGCAAGTCGCCTGGCGATTTCCTTGCTGATCGAGCGTTTGCCGGTCAGGATGTCCGAGATGCGGCTTTGTGGTGCGCAATCTCCAAGATCATCCTGCTTGAGGCCGTGCTGATCCATAAGGAAGCGCAGCACTTCGCTCGGCGCTGCTTCGGGAATCCGGAAGTGCTGGTCTTCGTAGGCCTTCACCTGGTCGGCGAAGTAGTCAAGCACATCGGCCAGCGGATGGCATTCGTCGTCGCCAACCTCTTCAAGCAAGGCATCAATCGTGGCGCGTGCCTGCGCATAGTCTTCTTGGGTGCGGACAGCGGTCACGCCGACAAGCTGCTTGAATGGCATCCATGCCCGAAGAATAGCTTGCGGTTCGGGCACCGTTTTGAGTGCGTATCCCATCATTTCCTCCGTTTCCAGTTGCCACGGTCGTATTCGGCATGCGTCAGAACCGCCCTGATGAAGACCTTGTGCCGGTTGTAGCGGATCGCAGTGATCAATCGGTACTTGTTCCCCCCCGGCGTTGAACACTGTGAGGCCCTCGACACAGTCGGCGCTGGCGAAAGTCGCCTTCAGGTCGTTGAAGCCGGCAAAGAAACCGCCTTCCATCGTTCGATACCATGCCTGCAAGGGATTTTTTGCGTCCGGGTGCTTCTCCCGGAACTCGACAAGAACAGGCATGGCAATCACGTGCATCACCAAATAATATACCGAAATGGTATTCTATCAATTGCTTTGTGTTGTGTTCTGCGGTACCCGGTCCCGTCGGGCTCTACGTGTCCTTGCCTTGCGCGTCAAAGTCCGCGGCGCGCCGCAAACCAGGCGGCGGACTGCCGATGCCCGAACCGGCGCCACCTTGGGCC
The DNA here is from genome assembly GCA_903848955.1 of uncultured beta proteobacterium. Lineage (GTDB taxonomy): Bacteria > Pseudomonadota > Gammaproteobacteria > Burkholderiales > Rhodocyclaceae > Sulfuritalea. Next base: position 6,103 of record CAINHS010000123.1, on the reverse strand, counting down.
GGTTGCAGGGTGTCCCCGGCCCGGACCAACGCCCGCATTTGTTGTTTTTGTGTGACGCCGGTCACTTGCCGCACCGGCGAGGGCGGCTATTATCGATTTACAGGGTGGGGAAGAGCTGTTATGCTCAAACCATCTGAGAATTGAAGTTAAAGTAAATTCGCAGGTAGTCGAGATAGCTTGATGATTTGACTTACGAATTATTTGGCGGGTCGGCATCAGCGTTAGCAGCTTGCAACACGTAGCCAATGCCATGGCAAATGGTCTTACTTTTGGTTTTTTGTTTTTTACCCTTTCGAAAGGAACACAGAGATGGGAGTCCCACTTCTTGGTAATTCAGCGACAGTACTGCAACTGTCGCAGGCTTTTTACGGCGTAGCACCTTCGTACGCCAGCTATACGACCAACCTGGCCTATGTCGGGGCCAACGGCAATACCCTCTATGCGGCAGCAATTGCGCAGCAAAATCAGTTTGCCTCGCTGTCCGATGCAGCGTTCTCGCAACTGCTCATCACCAACCTCGGCCTGACAGCGTTCGGCACGGGCGCAACTGTTGATCTGCAGACCGCGCTGACCGCCTACATCACGGCCAACGAAGTCGGCGCTACCAACACAGCGTCGGTTCGCGGCACCATTGCCCTGCAACTGGCCAGCCTGTTGTCCGGCCTCGAAGGTGCCACCGGCGTGCAAGCGGTGTATGCCCCCGCAGCCGTGGCCTTCAATGCTCAGCAGACCAATGCCTACGTCTATTCCACCAATACGGCGAATACGAGCCCCGCAGTAGTGGCTACGAGTATCGGCCAGACATTCACGCTCACTACAGGTGTGGATGGCCCCACGAACTTCGTCGGCGGTTCGGCCAACGACACGTTCAATGCCGGTACTTCTGCATCGCTGTCTGCGTTTGACAACCTCGACGGTGGCGCTGGTACGGATACGCTGTCCGCGCTGATCACGACGGCCGCTCTTCCGGGTAGCTTGACCGTCAAGAACATCGAAACTGCAACCATCAATACAACGGGTGCTGGTTTTTCGGATACCTTTACTGGCTGGACTGGTTTGACTTCGCTGACGGTTCAGGACGCTACTGCTGGTGTAATAGCATTGACTACAGCCGCTACTACGGCCGTAACAGTTTCGTCAACGGGCGCTAGCTCCGTTCGAATCGACGGTGGTGGCGTTTCTGCTCAAGTGGCTGGGACTGCGGGTGGTACCGCAGTTGACATCGGTAAGACTGGTGCTGTTATCAATGCGTTCAAGTCGATTACTTTGTCTGGCGGATCATCAACAGTAGATATCTCTGACAACAAGACCGCTGCTGCAAACTCCGGTTTGGGTACGACTCTGACGACTGTATCTATATCAGATAATACCGGGGCAATTAATATCAAAGCAGCTGGCCTGACCTCTTTGACCCTCGCTAACGAAGCGCAGAGCGCAACAATCACAAACGCCACAGCACATGCATTGGCTCTGAACCTTAACACTGTGACCGGTGGCACCATCGCTGATGCTGGCGCAACGAGCATTGCAATCGCCAATACCGTGGGTACATCCAGTGGTATAACGGTTCAAGCTGGTGCAGCAACTGCCGTGACTGTCTCCGCAACGACCAAGGCATTGACTTTGGCTGCATTGACTGCTGGTGTGGCTACTAAGGTTGGCGTGTCGGGTGATGCTGCTGTAACCATTACTGTTGACACGCTGGCTGCTGCTGCTGTTGTCACCAGCACGAACACCAAAGGCGTAACGCTCACACAGGATCTGCTTGCGGGTCAGCAGTTCGTTGGTACAGCTTCATCAGGTGCAGATGCAGTTGGCGTTGCAACTACCTGGACAACAGCCATCACGACGGGTGACGGCAATGACACCGTTACCTACAATGGCGCGGCTGGTTCTGGCGGCACGATTGATGCGGGTGCTGGAACAGGCGACATCATTTCGATGATTGGAGCAACCGCTGAAACCGCAACTGGATCGACCACTTTTGCCGGTACGGTTTCCAACTTTGAAGTGTTGTCTCTTTCAGCTATAACCGGCGCAGCAAGAACGATTAACATGGCAAATGCCGATGGCATCAACTCCATGACCTATGCTGGTTCATCGGTGGGTACCTTGGCCATTACCAATGCGGCTGCCAACTTTACCTTGACACAGACAGTAGCAAACACGGCGGCAGTCTCTGTTGGATTGGCGTCCGATGCGGGCCTTACAGACAACGTAAACCTGGTTTACAAGGCTGCTGACGGCTTCACCAACGGTGCCCTTGCTACGACCATCGCCAACGTAGAAAACCTCACCATCACCACGACTGACACTTCGCCTACTGCGATGACAAACACCGCGGTGACGGCGATAATCACTGCAACTGCAGTCCAAAACGTTACGGTTGCCGGCAGCTTCGGTATCGATCTGACGGGTCTGACCGCAACGACGCTGACCAAACTTGACGCCAGTGGCTTGACGCTAGCGACGGCTGACAGCACCACGGGTGGTTTGGCTTGGACATCTGGTGCTCTGGCTGCATCCTCCACGATCCTTGGTAGTGCAGTCGGTACAAACGCTGTGACCTTCTCTGCTGCGAGCACCGCTTCGACGTTCGTAACTTACACGGGTGGTGCTGGTACGGATACAGTGGTTGGCTCCAACGGTATGAACAACGTGGTGAACCTGGGCAACGGTACCAACTCCTACACGCAAGTAGGTGCTGGTGACGCGACTGTAACCGGTGGTACTGGTGCTGACACGATCTCCGTCGGAACTGGCGCAAACACCATCAACGTAGGCGGCGGTACAACTGCTAACTCCGTGACTGTTGGCGCCGCAGCTGGCTTGAACGTGATCACAACCACTTCTACCGGTGTTGATACGATCATCTTGGGTGGAATCCAAACGGCTGCTGGTTACTACACATCCGTAACCGGATTGGCGGCTGGCGACAAGATTGACTTCTCAGGAGTGACTACTGGTGCACGTGCAGATGCTGCGCTGGGTGCAAAAGTCGTACTGGGTGGTGCTGTTAGCTTCGCCAACTACCTGGACGCATGTGCTGCTGGGGCCGGTAACGTTAATGCGCTCATGAAGTGGTTCCAATATACCGACGGCAATACCTACATCGTCGTAGATAACTCGGCTACCGCAACCTTCGCAGATGGCGTTGATAGTGTGATTCAACTGACTGGCTTGGTCACTTTGACTACGGCAGCCACCGTTGCTGATGTGCTGACTCTGGTCTAATCTCTCCATTTTGAGAGAACCCCTCAACTCACCGAGGGTGCAGTAAGCCTAAAACCCGCCTCCCACAAAGGGGCGGGTTTTTTATTAGCGCGTTTACAATGAGCGTACTCAGAAATGATCCTACTACCGCATCAAGGAGCAGACCCAAATGACCGACTGGACCGCCGGCTACGTAGCCGATATCGGCTACACCTATGGCTACTATCTGGAACTCAATCCCCTGCGCGTCAAGCTAGCCTTCCTGAACGCTGGTCTAGCTTGCCCCGAATTCGGCACCGCCTGCGAACTCGGCTTCGGTCAAGGAGTAAGCGCAAACATTCATGCTGCAGCCTCGGTCACCCAATGGCACGGTACCGACTTCAACCCCAGCCAAGCCAGCTTCGCCCAGGAACTTGCCAGCGTCAGTGGATCAGGTGCCAAACTCTACGACGACGCCTTCGCCGACTTCGCCAATCGCACCAATCTCCCCGACTTCGACTACATTGGAATCCACGGTATCTGGAGCTGGATCTCTGACGAGAACCGTGCCGTCATCGCCGACTTTATCCGGCGCAAGCTCAAAGTCGGTGGTGTTCTCTACATCAGCTACAACACCCTTCCCGGTTGGGCCGCCTTCGCCCCCATGCGGCACCTGATGACCGAACACGCCGACATCATCGGCGCAGAAGGCACCGGCATCCTCAGTCGCATCGACGGCGCATTAGACTTCACCGAGAAGCTGCTCGCCACCAATCCCACCTATTCCAGAGCCAATCCCCAGATTGCCGAACGCATCACCCAGATCAAGGCACAAAACCGCCACTACCTCGCCCACGAGTATTTCAACCGCGACTGGCACCCGATGCACTTCGCCACCATGGCCGACTGGCTGGAACCTGCCAAGGTCGGTTATGCCTGCTCGGCGCACTATCTCGATCATGTCGATGCGGTCAATCTGAGCGCTGAACAGCAAGCCTTCCTCAAGGAAATTCCCGACGCCATGTTCCGCGAGAGCACCCGCGACTTCATGGTCAATCAACAGTTTCGCCGCGACTACTGGGTACGGGGCGCACGCAAGCTCAACCCGTTGGAGCAGGTCGAACAGCTCAGGGCGCAGAAGGTAATACTGCTTGCCCACCGGCCCGAGGTCAGCTTGAAGGTCACTGGCAGTTTGGGTGAGGCCACCATGCAAGAAGCGGTGTACAACCCCATTCTGGATGCATTGGCGGACCACAAAGCCAAGACGCTGGGACAACTGGAACAGGCACTGAAAGACCAAGGTGTCAGCTTTGCCCATCTCACTCAGGCCATAATGATCCTTGCAGGCTCAGGAACCCTGGCCGCAGTGCAGGACGAGGCGATGATCAGCAAAGCCAGGAAGCACACCGACAAGATCAACACCCACCTGATGAACAAGGCGCGTGGCAGCAACGACATCAACTACCTCGCCAGCCCGGTCACCGGGGGTGGTATCGCTGTCAATCGGTTCCAGCAACTGTTCCTCCTCGCCATGAGCCAAGGCAAGAAACAGCCTGCCGAATGGGCTCAAGTGGTGTGGCAAATACTCATCGTGCAGGGGCAGAAGCTCGTCAAGGAAGGCAAAACCCTAGATACCCCGGAAGAGAACCTGGCCGAATTAACCACGCAGGCCAATGCGTTTGCCGAGAAGCTGTTGCCGATATTGAAGGCGCTACAGATCGCCTAAGCGCAACTCGGTTCAGCTACTGCCGTCCCGTCGGCACAGACTTTTATAGGGAGCCCCAGAAATGCCCATGATCAAGATCGACCAACAGGACTACGACTTCGACACCCTCTCAGACGAAGCCAAACAGCAACTGCAAAGCCTGCAATTCGTGGACTCAGAACTGGCCCGCCTGCAAGCCCAAGCCGCAGTCCTGCAAACTGCCCGTATGGCATACAGCAAAGCATTGCAGGCGGCCCTGCTAACACCGCTGGAGCAAGTTATGCAAGGAGAGACCATCAAGTTCAACTGATCGGTATGCCGCCATCACTGACTGTGCCGATGGCGACATGACCCCTACTGCCTTTCCAGTGACAGGCAATGCTCCAGCGCTTGATCCAGCGCCTAGTTCCCGTCTTCCTGGAGCGGCTTGCCTAGCCGTGGGACGGTTCCGCGTGTAGCTTGATACCTAGGGCAGTAATGACTTTCAGGATAGTGGCAAAACTAGGATTGCCTTGACCTGATAAGGCTTTGTAAAGACTTTCCCGCCCCAGACCGGTCTCACGGGAGAGTTCTGTCATGCCTTTCGCACGGGCGATGTTTCCGAGTGCCTTTGCGATAAATGCCGCATCGTTGCCGGCTTCGTCAAGGCAGGTCTCAAGATAGAGCGCCATGTCTTCTTCTGTCTTGAGATGCTCTGCGCTATCCCATTTGCGCAGTTTGATCGTTCCCATAACGCTCTCCTAGAGTTTCCGTGCAATTTTCAAAGCGGACTTAATGTCTTTGAATTGTGTCGACTTGTCGCCACCCGCCAGCAGAATCACAATTTCAAGTCCGCGCTGCACAAAGTACACGCGGTAGCCGGGACCATAATGAATTCGCATCTCCGAAACACCCTCGCCTACAGGTTCGCAATCGCCAAAGTTTCCATCTTCTGCACGATCGATACGCACTTGGATACGCCTTGCCGCCTGCTTGTCAGTCAAGCTAGCAAACCAAGTGTCAAATGTCTCGGTCGTGTGAATCGATTTCATTTTGATAGTGTAGCGTTTGGGATACATGCGGTCAAGCTGACCAGTTTGACGTGCGAAGACCATTAATCTCTTGCCAAGGCAATGACCCATACCCTCGACCGCATCACCACCGAGTACATCGCCACCGAAGACCGCCTGCGGTTAACGGGTCAATATGCCGACGGTTCGAAGGTGG
>CAINHS010000122.1 GCA_903848955.1 uncultured beta proteobacterium | reverse complement strand
TACAACTCGCGGCTCGATGAAATCCAGGCCGTGATCCTGCGCATCAAGCTCAGGCGCCTGGACAACTTCAACAATCGCCGTCGCGCCATCGCCGACTCCTACAACACGCAGCTTGCCGGACTGGTCGAGACGCCCTTCGCCGACGGCCATGGCCGCCATGTCTATCACCAATACACGATTCTTTCCGACCGCCGCGACGCCATACAGAAAGTGCTGTCCGACGCCAACATCGCCTGCGCCGTGTATTACCCGGTGCCGCTGCACCAGCAGGAAATGTTTGCCGCCACCCATGGCCAGGTCACGCTGCCGGTAACCGAGCAGGTCGCCCGGCGCTGCCTGTCGCTGCCGATTTCGCCGATGCTGAAGGACGACCAGATCAAGCGCATCACCGGGGTGATAGGGCAGGCGCTGACGTGAGTCTCCACCCCACCGCCGTCATCGCCGCCGACGTCCGCCTCGGCGCCAATGTGCGCATCGGGCCTTACGCGGTCATCGAGGAGGACGTGGTCCTCGGCGACGATTGCGAAATTGCCGCGCATGCCGTGATCAAGCGCCACACCCGGATGGGTGCGCGCAACCGCATTGCCGAACACGCGGTGATCGGCGGCGACCCGCAGGACTTCAAGTTCAAGGCCGACTGTCTGTCCTATACCGAGATCGGTGACGACAACTGGCTGCGCGAAGGTGTCACGCTGCACCGCGGCTCGCGCCAGGGCAGCGCCACGCGGCTCGGCAACGGCTGCTTCCTCATGGCCTACAGCCACATCGCGCACGACTGCGTGGTCGGCAACAACGTGGTGATGGCCAATACCGCCGGCATTGCCGGCGAAGTCGTGGTGCATGACCGCGCCTTCATCTCGGCGGCCGTGACCGTGCACCAGTTCTGCCGCATCGGCCGCAACGCCATGATCGGACTCTCGGCCAAGGTGGTGCAGGACGCGCTGCCTTTCTGCATCACCGACGGCAATCCGGGTCGCGCCCGCGGACTCAACCTGGTCGGCCTGCGCCGCAACGGTTTCGGCAAGGACGAGATCGGCGCCCTGAAAGAAGCCTACCGCCTGCTCTACTCGCGCGTGCCGCTGGCCGAGGCGCTGCAACTGATGAAAGCCATGGGCAGTCCGGCCGTGGCCGAGGTCGCGGACTTCATCGCAGGCAGCAAGCGCGGCTTCGCCCACCCGACCCGCTAGCAGCGGTTTCAGCGCAGGCGGACGAAGCTTCGCTACTTCCGGATCGTCAAGCCGGGCAAAGCCGCGCTTGATCTTGACGTGGCGGCCCGACGGGCGCCCGGTCTAGAATGCGGCTCCCTTCCCCCGTCGTTCCCCGCCCCGCCATGTCTCTGCGAATCGCCATCAACGGTTACGGCCGCATCGGCCGCTGTTTTCTGCGCGCCCTGCAGGAGTCCCCGCTGCGCGGGAAGGTCTCGGTAGTAGCCATCAACGAGCCGGCGGACATCGAGAGCATGGCCTACCTGACGCGCTTCGATTCGACCCACGGCCGCTTTCCGGGCACGGTCGAGGTTCGCGGCGAAGAGATGCTCATCGACGGCCAGGTCGTCCGGGTGACTCATGCCGTGACGCCGCAGGGCGTGGATTGGCGGGCGCTGCAGATCGACCTGCTGATCGAAGCCTCCGGCCGCTATACGACCCGCGCAGAACTGCAGGCCTTCCTCGACGCCGGATGTCCGCGACTGCTGCTGTCGCACCCGGGGCATGGCGCCGGCGATGTCGACCGCACCATCGTCTTCGGCAGCAACCACGAATCGCTCGTTGGCGACGAACGCATCGTGTCGGCCGCGTCCTGCACCACCAACGCGATCGTGCCGGTGCTGACGATTCTCGACGCGGCCTTCGGCATCGATCACGCCCTGATGACGACACTGCACTCGGTGATGAACGACCAGCCGCCGATCGACGGCTACCACCATGCCGACCTGCGCCGCACACGCTCGGCGATGCAGTCCATCATCCCGGTCGCCACCGGCCTCGCCCGCGGCGTGGCGCGCCTGCTGCCGCAACTGGCCGACCGCGTCGAAGCCAAGTCGATCCGCGTGCCGGTGACCAATGTCTCGGCCATCGACCTGGTAGCGACGCTGGCACGCCCCACCACCGTTGCCGGGATCAACGCCTGCCTGCAGCAGGCGGTGGCCGCGAGTTTCCCGGGACAATTGGCCTATACCGCGGAAGCCCATGCCTCGGTCGACTTCAACCACAGCGCATATTCCGCCATCATCGACGCCAGCCAGACGCGCATGAGCGGTCCACAGCTGGCAAACCTGCTGATCTGGTTCGACAACGAATGGGGCTTTGCCAACCGCATGCTGGAACTGGCGGCATTCTGGGGCAGCCGCCTGACCCGCTGCTGAGGCCGGCGCTCAGGCGCCGGCCCGACAGTTCAAATCTTGCTCAAGGCGACTTCCAGGCTCTTTACGGTCCGCTGCGGCTGGTGCAACTTGTCCAGGCCGAACAGGCCGATGCGGAAGCTGCGGAAATCGGCGGGCTCGTCGCACTGCAGCGGGACGCCGGCAGCGGTCTGCAGCCCGGCGCTGAGGAACTTCCTGCCTGACTGGATCTCCGCATCGGTGGTGTAGCTGACCACCACGCCGGGAGCCTCGAAGCCTGCCGCGGCAACACTGGGGAACCCCCGGCTCACCAGCAGTTCGCGCACCCGTCGGCCCAGTTCCTGCTGTTCGCGGCAGACCTTGTCGAAACCGTAGGCCTCGGTTTCCAGCATCACGTCGCGCAGGCCGGCGAGAGCGTCGGTGGGCATGGTGGCATGGTAGGCATGGCCGCCGTTCTCGAAAGCTTCCATGATCTGCAGCCACTTCTTCAGGTCGCAGGCAAAGCTGGTGCTGGTGGTGGCGTCGATCCTGGCGCGGGCGCGCTCGCCGAGCGCCACCAGGGCGCAGCAGGGCGAGGCGCTCCAGCCCTTTTGCGGCGCGCTGATGAGGACATCGACATCATTGGCGACCATATCGACCCAGACGGTGCCCGAGGCGACGCAATCGAGCACGAACAGGCCATCGACCTCACGCACTGCGGCACCGACGGCGCGCAGGTAGTCATCGGGCAGGATCATGCCGGAAGCGGTTTCAACATGCGGCGCGAAGACGACGTCCGGCCTGTGCTCGCGGATCGCGGCGAGGACTTCCTGCAGCGGCGCCGGGGCAAACGGCGCCTGGCTGCCGCTGCCGGTGCGACGCGCCTTGAGGACGATGCTCTCGGCGGGAATGCCGCCCATGTCGAAGATCTGCGTCCAGCGGAAGCTGAACCAGCCGTTGCGTATGACCAGGCACTTCTTGCCGGTGGCGAACTGGCGCGCCACGGCTTCCATGCCGAAGCTGCCGCTACCCGGCACGACAACGGCGGACCTGGCGTGGTACACGCTCTTCAGGATGCGCGAAATGTCCTTCATCACGCCCTGGAAGCGTTGCGACATGTGGTTGAGGGCGCGGTCGGTATAGACCACCGAATATTCGAGCAGGCCTTGGGGATCGGGTTGGGGCAGCAGAGCGGACAAGAGCTTTCTCCTTTGGATGTCGCGGTGTATGGATGCAGATGCAGGGGCGCAAGCATAACGCCAGGCCGGCCTGATGCGCTAGTCGTCAGTCCGGGATCAGGTCGTTGCCATGGGCAAGCGCCGGATGCGGCTGGTTCCCGCCCTCCGCGCAGCGCATATTTGATTATGATCAATGTCATCAAGCCTAAAGCCCCTACCATCCTCGAGTCAGTGCTGCAGGGAACGATCAGGCGCACTTTGAACCCCGGGGAAGGAAATGCCGTGTTTGATCTACTTGTAAGAGATGTCATGGAGAAGAAGGACGCCCTTGTCCTGGCTCCGGATACCACCGTCAGCAAGGCTGCGGAATTGATGGACAGGCAGAAAGTCGGGGCTGCCATGGTCGTCGAGCACGAGTGCCTGATCGGGATTTTTACCGAACGCGACGCCTTGTTTCGCGTTATCGCGCGCGGCCTCGATCCGCGTACGACGAAATTGGTCGATGTGATGACCAGGAATCCACGGACGGTCGATTCCGCCACATCCTACGGCTACGCGCTGGTGATGATGCAGGAACACGGCTTCCGCCATGCACCGGTCGTCGACCATGGCAAGCCGATCGGGATGGTTTCGTCGCGCAATGCGATGGATCCCGAGCTGGAAGAATTCGTCTCGGAAGCCAATCGTCGCGAGCACATCCGCGTCGGTCACTAGCCGGCCGGCGACAGCGGGCGGGGCTCCGCCAATGCCCCGACAACGGACATTTCTCATCTTCGAAGCCGGCGGCGGCCGCGTTGCCGGCTTGTCCCGCCGAGGGTTCGGCGATGGCGAATTTGACTACTGCGGAGAACGGGATGCGCTGCGAGGTCACCAGGGAAGAAATCCGCCGGGCACAAGTGCCGCACAACCTGTTCATATCCGGGTTGTTCGTGCTGGACTTGTTCATGACCCCCGCCATTGTCGTCCTGAATGCGGGAATGTCGGGTTTGCTGATCCCTTTGCTCTGTTCCAGCCTGCTGATCGGCTACATCTTCCGGCGCAGTCGGAAAACCACCAGCTGGTTTGTCGACGCGCATTGGCGCCTGACATTCAATAATTCAAGATGGCTGATGCTGGGATATGCGGTCTCTGCGCTGCTGATTTTCGTCGCCTGGCTGATCAGCCAGGCAGCGCATGAAGCCAGCATGCAGCACATCCTGTGGCTCGCCCTCACGCGCGTCGCCCTGGTCCCTACCCTGATAGCCGTCATCGTGACCGCCGTAATGGAGGCCAATGCAATCGGGCTGGCAAACAATTGCGGCGTTCCGGATGGCCTTGCCGGCGAGGGTCCGCCGCGCAGCGAGGCCTGACATGCCTTGCGCATCTGGCACGTCTTGCCGGACCCGGCAACTGCAGACAATCAGGTTTGATCGCCGCGCCCGGCGATCAGGCCGGCCAGTTCGCTTAACTGGGAAATCATGTGGTCCGGCGGATTGTCGGCGAATGTCGTTTCGGCACACTCACCCCCTCTGATTATCGCCACCGCCACGCCGGCGGCACGCGCCGCGTAAACGTCGGCATGACTGTCGCCGACGAAAAGCACCTGGTCCGCCGTGGTCTGCCAATCCGCAATCACCCGCAAGATGCCTTCCGCCCTTGGCTTCATGTAGCTCACATCGTCGCGAGTCACTACCGGCGACAGGCATTCAGCGAAACCGAAACGCCGCAGAGCGGCGACCAGCGCACCGCGCCCGATGTTGCTGACCATGCCGGCGGGCCGGCCGCCGGCATGCAATTGGCCGAGCAACTCCGCTGCGCCCGGTCGCGGCGCCCATCTGGCGAGTGCGTCGAGGTCCCACCGGTCATAAACGGGACCGAGCGCCTGGCGCAGTTCAGCCTGGCGCCCTTGCGGAGCAAACAGGTCGACGGCAGCGTTCCACATGGCGGCGTAATTGCCGCTGGAAAACTCTTTGCCTTGCAAGCCGAGCCGGGCGCAGGCCTGGCGCAGTTCGTCTTCGGCCGGCCCGAGTTGCCACTGGAAATCGACCAGCGTGCCCTCGAAATCAAACAGCACCGCCGTGTAGGCCGGGAGTGCTGAGGCGGAGATGAGTGATGAATTCATTTGAGATCGAACGCGGGAACGGCTGGCTCAGGGCTTGCGGGCAACCAGCCCGATCAGTGCCGAGCGCCCCTTGTGTCCTGCCCCTTCCGAAATTTCGTCATCGTAGTCCACGAGTTCCTCGATCTCCCAGTCGGCAAAAGCTGCCTGCAGCATCTCCCGCGTGTAGAGGTTTTCAAGGTCGGAAGGCCCGCCGGTGCGGTAATCGAGTTGCTTCGGCGTGTAGCCTTGCAACAGGATGCACCCGCCCGGAGCGGTAACTTGCTTCATCGCGGCAAATTGCCGATTCCGTTCCATGGGACCGACAAACTGGATGAAGATGCCTATCACCCAGTCAAAGGCGTTTTGCAGTTGCGCCGGCGGCCAATCCGGCGCCAGCATGTCGTTCAGGATGAAACGGACATCGACCTTGCGCCCCGCCGCCAGCCGTCTTGCCTTCTCGATTGCAACCGGCGAAATCTCCATGGCGGTGACGTCCAGTCCCTGTTCGGCCAGCCAGACCGAATTCCTGCCCTCGCCATCGGCGACCGACAGGGCAGTCCGGCCGTTTTGCAACAGATCGGCCCGATGCGCGAGAAAGCGGTTCGGCTCGGTGCCGAACAAATACTCGTCACCCGCATCGCTGTAGCGCTTGCTCCATCTGATTTCCTGGCTCATCAACAGGCTGCTCCGTTCAGGCTGCCAGAATAGCCGATGCGCCCGACGCAGCGGAATCTCATTTCAGCAGCGTGACTTCGACCGGATTTGACGGTCCTTGCCGGTGGCGGGCCAGGGCATCCCGGCAATGGCGCATCGCATGGAACTGATGCGCCCGTAATCAATCCTGATTTGCCAGACGGCAAGTGCCCGTCTATGCTTTCCGCGACACGAAACGGCAGGGAGGAACGGCATGGCCGCAGGCGGCGCCGGTACCACCCGCAGCAACTTCATCCTAGCGCGCGGGAGTAAATCCATGCAGTCCGGCCCGAGAGAAATCGTCACGGCTTTTCGCCCGATACCGCTCGATGTGCCGGAAGGAATGAAGCCGAACGAATTCTTCAACAGCGCCGAGAACCTCAAGGATCTGGTTCACAACAACGGCCTGCTGCAGAACCCGGAGGGGCTGGTGCTTTACCGCAAGGCGCTCGGTCACAGCAACGAGTTCGACGCCTCGATCATCTACAACACCTCGCAGAGCATTCTCGATCCTCTCGGTCGCCCGGTGCGGCGAACCCAACTGCCGCAGCCGGTGAAGAACGTCTGGAATCGCATGAACCAGATCATCGTCGGCTACATGCTGGAGCGCTACCCCGACCCCGAGCAAACCCTGCTGCTCGCCGGCGAAGCGAGTCTCGACGCCACCTGGCCGCTGACTTCGCCCGGCGTGCCGAGCATCCGCATGCTGCACAATCACTTCATCGCCTTCAACAAGGCAGAACTGCGCGCTGCGCCGATCGCCGACGCTAACAACCCGAACCTGACGGACGGCGGCCAGCATTCGCTGTTCCAGGCCCATATGCGCGACGCCTACCGCGCCTTCTTTGAAGAGCTTGACCTGCAGATCCTGCGGCCATGCGAGGCGGGGTCATGCCGCATTGCCCTGACCGGCTACCCGCAGGGGCTGCCGAGCTGGGAAATCGCGGGGGGCGCGGCAGCGCTCGGGGAAGTTCGCTTCTGGAATGAGTACGACACCATCCTCATGGGCTTCATCGATTTCTACCGCACCTTCTTCAGCCAGGTATCAACCCGCAACGCGCCGCTGCCGCATGACATCTGCTTCCCCGCGCTGGTGGCCAACAAGCTGCAATTCAACAACGATTTCCTGAAGACGGCGAAGATGGTGCGCGACCGGTGCATCACCGATGCCAAGTACGCCAACGCGATCCGCTGGCAGCCGGCCTTCAAGCAGCTGATCTATCGCAACGACGCCGGCAAGCTCATCGTCACCATCAGCCAGAACTCGATCGGCAACGCGATCACCGAGGTGCTCGGCGTGGTGGTCAATCGCAGCCCCGCTGCCGAGGCCTACGCTCGCACCGAGCCGGCACTGATCGCACAACTGCTCGAGGTACGCCGCCGCCTGGTCGAGGCCGACCTCGGCGACGGGATCGCAACGCCATACTGGGGAGCGCGATAGCCGGGATGGTGTTTGCGCGCGTCTGCCGCGACTAGCGCCCGTATTTTCCGGTCAGCGTCGCCTTGCCGATGGAGTTGGCATTGATCATGAACCCGGCGAGCGAGGCAGTCGCCCCCTGCGGCAGTTCCAGCCTTTCCACTTTCAGGGCGTGCAGCGTGAAGTTGTAGCGATGCGGCTTGTCGCCAACCGGCGGGCATGGGCCGCCCCAGCCGGGAGCACCGAAATCCGTGGTGATTTGCGCGGCGCCCCGGGGCAGGCCGGAACCGTCAGCCTTGCCGGCACCCTTGGGCAGTTCCCCGGCATCGGCGGGAATGTTGGTCACCACCCAGTGCCACCAGCCGGCGCCGCCGGTAGGCGCATCGGGGTCATGCACAAGCAGCGCAAAGCTCTTCGTGCCCTTCGGCGCGCCGGACCATTTGACGGCGGGAGAGACATTCTTGCCGGTGCAGCCGAAGCCTTCATACAGTTGTTCGTCGGCGATGGGGAGATTCGGCTTGATATCGGCACTGGAAAGCGTGAAAGGCTCAGCGCAGGCACTGCCGGCCAAGGCAAGCCCGGCGGCAAGAAAGAGACTGGGACGGATCATGGTGGCTCCTTGCAGAACAGGTTGAAGAGGAACTCGCGGCTCAAGAGTAGCAGAGTCATCCCTGCTTTTCCGTCCGCGCCCACCAACCACCGATTCCTGATATGCAAATCTGAATTTCTTGGTTTGGAACCGGAGACGATGGTCATACAGTTAGCCAACGTGCAATCTGATCAGAGGAAATCCCATGAACGCCGTCGTCGTCGAATTGGCCACCGCCCACCCGCTCGAACTCGCCCAACGCCGCGCCCGCGAGCTGAACCTCGCCTATCGCGGCACGCTGACGCCGCCCGAAGCCTGCGCCGCCTGGCAGAGCGTGCCCGGCGCCGTGCTGATCGACATCCGCAGCGAAGCCGAACTCAAGCTGATCGGGCGGATTCCGCAGGCTGTCAACATCGAATGGAAGTTCTTTCCCGACTGGGACTTGAACCCTTCCTTCGTCACCGCCATCCAGCGCAAGTACGCACCCGAAACGGTGCTGATCCTGCTCTGCCGTTCCGGCATCCGCTCCGACGAGGCCGCGACAAAACTGACCTCGGCCGGATTCGAGAATGTCTTCAACGTACTGGAAGGTTTCGAGGGCGTGCTGAATGAAGCCGGCCGGCGCTGCGTCAACGGCTGGAAGTCCTACCCGCTGCCCTGGGACCAGCGCTGAAAAAACGCCGGCGGACGGCTTCCCTGCTGCGGGCAGCCGTCCGCCGGATGATCACACCGGCAGTGTCGTCCGCCCGCCTTTCAGGTCGCGCAATACCGCGATCATCGTGTCGACCTCGGCACAGGTGTTGTAGAACGCCAGCGAAGGCCGCACCGAGGCCTCGAGGCCGAAGCGGCGCAGGATGGGCTGCGCGCAGTGGTGTCCCGAGCGCACCGCAATGCCTTCCTCGTTGAGCGCCTTGCCGACTTCCTCCGTGCTGTAGCCGTCGAGCACGAAGGACAGCACGCTGGCCTTTTCCGCCGCCGTGCCGATCAGCCGCAGGCCGGGGACGGTCAGCAGCGCCTTGGTCGCATAGGCCAGCAAGTCGTGCTCGTAGCCGGCGATGTTGTCCATGCCGATGCGCTGCACGTAATCGATGGCGGCGCCGAGGCCGACGGCATCGGCAATGTTGCCGGTGCCGGCTTCGAAGCGTCCCGGCGCCGGCTGGAACACCGTCTTCTCGAAGGTGACGTCGGCGATCATGTTGCCGCCGCCTTGCCAGGGCTGCGTCGCGTTGAGCAGGTCTTCCTTGCCGTAGAGCGCGCCGATGCCGGTAGGGCCGAATACCTTGTGGCCGGAGAAGACGAACCAGTCGCAGTCGAGCTGCTGCACGTCGGTGGCCATGTGCGACACCGATTGCGCGCCGTCGACCAGCACGCGCGCGCCGTGGCGATGGGCGATGGCCACCATCTGCTGCGCCGGCGTGACGGTGCCGAGCGCATTCGAAACCTGCGTCAGCGCCACCAGGCGGGTCTTCGACGAGAACAACCGTTCGTACAGGTCGAGCCGGATCTGGCCGCTGTCATCCACCGGAGCCACGCGCAGCACGGCGCCCTTCTCGACGCAAAGCTGCTGCCAGGGCACGATGTTGGCGTGATGTTCGAGATGGGTGACGATGATCTCGTCGCCGGCCTCGATGTTCTGCCGCCCCCAGCTCTGTGCCACCAGGTTGATGGCCTCGGTGGCGCCGCGGACGAAGACGATCTCCTTGGTCGAGCCGGCGTTGAGGAAGCCGCGCACCTTTTCCCGCGCGGCCTCGTAGGCGTCGGTGGCGCGTGCCGCCAGATCATGTGCGGCGCGGTGGATGTTGGAGTTCTCGTGCTCGTAGAAGTAGGCCAGGCGATCGATCACCGCCTGCGGCTTTTGCGTCGTCGCCGCGTTGTCGAACCAGATCAGCGGCTTGCCGTGGACGGTTGCCTTGAGGATGGGGAAGTCCTTGCGGATCGCATTGACGTCGAAGCCGGGATGCGCTGGCCGGATGTCATCGACCAGCTGCGGGCGGAAGGCATCGTCGGGCAATGTCTCGGCTTGATGCGGAGCCGGATTGCGCGCCAGCGCCTCGGACAGGAAGTAGAAACCACCGGCCGGGTCGGCCGCAGCCGACGGTGCGCGCGGCGAGACGATGATCGGCGCGAGCAAGGCCTGCAGTTCGGCTTCGCCGGGCAAGCCGAAGTAGGTCAGGTCGGCGCCAGGCGCGGGAGCACCCGTTGCGGCCGCCATGGCAGGAACCGGCGGCCGGGCCGAGGCTTGAGCCGGGAGCGCGGCGAACAGTTCATTCGCCAGTTGCGTCAGCACCGCTTCGGATACGGGCGCGCCGGCCGCTTCCGGATCAGCGGTATTCAGGCTTGTAGTCATGGTACTTGCCGGTCTCAACGCCATCGAGCACCGCCAGGGCGTCCTCGCTGAGCACGGCCAGGGAGCAGTACAGCGAAATGAGGTAGTTGGCGATGGCCTTGCGGTTGATGCCCATGAAGCGCACCGAGAGGCCGAGCCCCTGCTCGCCGGGCAGGCCGGGCTGGAACAGGCCGATCACGCCCTGGCGCGCTTCACCGGTGCGCAACAGCAGGATCTTGGTCCTGCCCTGCTTGTCCACCGGCACCTTGTCCGAGGGAATCAGCGGTACGCCGCGCCAGGTGATGAACTGGGAACCGAACAGGGTCACGGTCGGCGGCGGCACGCCGCGACGGGTGCATTCGCGGCCGAAGGCGGCAATGGCCCGGGGATGGGCGAGGAAGAAGCCCGGCTCTTTCCACACCAGGGCCAGCAGCTCGTCAAGATCGTCCGGCGTCGGCACGCCACCCAGCGGCCGGATGACCTGGTCCGGATGGGCATTCGCCAGCAGGCCGTATTCCTTGTTGTTGATCAGCTCGGATTCCTGCCGTTCCTTGACGGTTTCGATGGTCAGGCGCAGCTGTTCCTTGATCTGGTTGTGCGGGCTGCTGTAGAGGTCGGAAACACGGGTATGCACGTCGAGTACCGTGTTGACCACCGACAGCATGTACTCGCGGGGGGTCTCATCGTAGTCGACGAAGGTCTCGGGAAGCTCCGACTCGTCGCGCCGCGAACAGGCAACCAGCACGCGGGACGCGTCCTTGACCCGGTTGACCCGGTAGATGCCGGCTTCGACCGGCGTCCACGGCAGCAGGTGCGTCAGCCAGCGCGGCGTGATGATCGAGAGTTGCGGGACGGTCTTGGTCGCGTTCGCGAGCTGCCGTGCGGCGACGTCGCCGAGAGCGGATTGTTTGTGTTCCGTGGTGGTCATGAGGACTTCCCTTCCTGTGGATTGAATGTTGATGCCGCCGGCGCTCAGACGCCGGTCGAAACCGGCTGGCTGGTGGATTGCGTCTGGGCCACGTGGCTGCCCGGCGGCACGCTGTGGGTCAGCCAGACATTGCCGCCGATCACCGAGCCGTGCCCGATGGTGACCCGGCCGAGTATCGTGGCGCCGGCATAGATGACTACGTCATTGCCGATGACCGGATGGCGGGCACTGCCCTTGACCAGGTCGCCTTTGTCGTCGGCCTCGAAACGCTTGGCGCCAAGGGTCACCGCCTGGTACAGACGCACGCGCTCGCCGATCACGGCGGTTTCGCCGATCACCACGCCGGTGCCGTGGTCGATGAAGAAACTCGGCCCGATCTGCGCCCCCGGATGGATGTCGATGCCGGTCGTCGAATGCGATATTTCGGCGATCATGCGCGCGATCAGCGGCGCGCCGAGGCGGTTCAGTTCGTGGGCAAAGCGGTGGCAGGTGATCGAGGTCATGCCCGGATAGCAGACCAGGATTTCGTCTATGCCGCGCGCCGCCGGGTCGCCGCTATACGCCGCCGCCAGATCGGTTTCGAGCAGGGCACGGAGGCGCGGCAGGCCGGCGGCGAATTCCCGCGCGATGACAATAGCCTGGTCGCGGAAGGCATCGCGGACATCGTCCTGGTAGGCCGAGAATTTCAGTTCCAGATGCACCTGCTCCAGCAGTTCGCGCAGTGCCGCATCGAGCGTATGCCCGACAAAGTAATCGACCCCTTCGTCGCTCAGCGACGAGCAGCCGAGCCGGTTGGGAAACAGCGTGGCGCGCAGGCCGTCGAGGATCTCGATCAAGGCCTTGCGCGATGGCAGCTTGGGCGGCTTGCCGCGGCGGGCGCGGCCTTCGAGGGAGGCATCGCGCAACTCGCGCAGCGCGGCGACGATGCCAGGGATATCCCAGTTCGGCGCGCCCTGTTCGACGGCAAAGAGCGCTTCATTGCGGCTGTTCATGACCGGTTCGATCAGCGAGCCGCGGGCTTGTAGATCTGATCAAAGGAGCCGCCGTCCTCGAAGTGAGTCTTCTGCGCCTTCTGCCAGCCGCCGAAGACTTCGTCGATGGTGATCAGCTTGACGTTGGCGAAGGTCTTGGCGTACTTCGCGGCGACCTTCTTGTCGATCGGCCGGTAGTAGTTCTTGCCGGCGATGTCCTGGCCTTCTTCCGAATAGAGGTATTGCAGGTAGGCCTCGGCCACCTTGCGCGTGCCGTGCTTGTCGGCGAACTTGTCGACGACGCTGACCGGCGGTTCGGCAAGGATCGAAAGCGAGGGCGTGACGATCTCGACCTTGTCCGGCCCGAGTTCCTTGACAGCCAGATAGGCCTCGTTTTCCCAGGCCAGCAACACATCGCCGATGCCGCGCTCGACGAAGGTGGTGGTCGAGCCGCGGGCGCCGGAATCGAGCACCGGCACATTGGCAAACAGCTTGGCGACGAAGTCCTGGGCCCTGGCGTCATTGCCGCCCGGCTGCTTCAGCGCGTAGGCCCAGGCCGCCAGGTAGTTCCAGCGCGCACCGCCGGAGGTCTTTGGATTGGGCGTGATGACACCGATGCCGGGCTTGACCAGATCGTTCCAGTCCTTGATGCCCTTGGGATTGCCCTTGCGGACGAGGAAGACGATGGTCGAGGTGTAGGGCGAGGCATTGTGCGGCAGGCGCTTTTGCCAGTCGGCGGGAATCAGCCTGGCCTTGTCGTGCAGCGCATCGACGTCGTAGGCCAGCGCCAGCGTGACGACGTCGGCCTCGAGCCCGTCGATGACGGCGCGGGCCTGCTTGCCCGAGCCGCCGTGGGACTGCTTGATGCTGACGTTGTCGCCGGTCCTGGCCTTCCAGTGCCTGGCGAAGGCGGCGTTGAAGTCCTGGTAGAGCTCGCGCGTCGGGTCGTAGGAGACGTTGAGCAGGCTGACGTCGGCAGCCTGGGCGCCTAGCGCAATGCCGAGCAGCACCGCGAGAAGGGTGGAGCGAATCATGATGGATGCCTCTATCGGTTGGGATGGGCGAACTCTAGAGTTTCCCGACCGTGAAGCGAACCAAGAATTTGCGGATTGCTTATTCCCCGCTGTGCGTAGCGGGATGCCCGGCGCGGCGGGGCGAGGTTACGACAAGGCGCCGGACGGAAAGGCCGCGCGATACACCCGCAGGGCCACTTGCGCATCGTTGGCGGCGTACAAAATCTGGCGCTCCGTCAGCCGCGGATTGGCCCAGTTGGAGGTGGTGGTCCTTTTGGATTTCTGCAGGCGCCGGCCGAAATACTGCGCCACCGCGGTCTTGGCGCCGAGGCTTTGTTTGCCGGTTTCGCTGCGCAGCGCACGCGACAGATCGAGGATGTTCCGCGCCTCGATCTGCAGTCGCGCCCGCAATTGCGCCAGATCGGAGTCAAGGCCGAAGCCCACTTTCAAGATCCGCGGCGACTCGAGGATAGCCTTGACGTCCGGCAGTTCGGGTTGGCGACCGACGGGAAACAGGTAAACCCGGGTCGCGGTTGCCAGTTGAATCAGATGCGGTCCGGTGGATATTTCGCCCTTGCTGAAGGTCGGCTTCGACTCCGTATCGAAGCCCAGCACCTCCTCCGCCTGCAAGACCTGCCGGGCCGCGGCGGCGGCCTCCGGCGACGTCACCAGCACGACGTCGGCCATGGCCACGCCGTCGTATGGCGGCAGCTCCGCCTCGGGCGCAATGCCCGGTGTCATGTTCAAAATATGGCCTTCGCTCTGGAAATCGATTGACGCCGTCGCGGCGGCTTGACTCAAGTCTATAGGATCATAATGGCAAGACCGTCTACAATTGGCATATCCAACTGTCCGAGTCCGTCCGCATGGCCGAAACCGCCTTCTGTTACCACTGCCGGCAGCATCATCCGAAAACAGAGATGCGCCAGATCGAAACCAAGGCCGGCAAGCGCTGGCGCTGCATCCGCAGCATCGAGGCCACGCGTCAGGGGCAGGCTGCGCGCGAGGCCTACGGCCGCCAGGTGTCCGAAATGAACAAGTCCGAGGCGCAAAGCCGGGCACGACTCACCAAGCCGATCCCCGCCGTCTGACGGCAACCGGTCATGCGGCGCGGACTCGCTGTCCTCCTGCTCGCAACGCTTGCGGCCTGTGCGCCGCTGCCGCCGGGTCAGGGACACGGCGTGCAGTGGCAGCCCTCCCCCAGCTTCGACCAGCGCCGCCCCAATTTCATCATCCTGCACCAGACCAGCAACGACAACGCGGCGACAGCCCTGGCAACCCTGACCGACCCGCAGCGCAAGGTCAGCGCCCACTATCTGATCGGGCGTGACGGTGCCGTCGTGCAACTCGTCGATGAGTCTGCCCGCGCCTGGCATGCCGGCGAATCGTGGTGGGGCGGGACCACCGACCTCAACTCGGCGTCGATCGGCATTGAACTCGACAACACCGGCGACGAAGCCTTTGCCGAAGCGCAGATCGTCGCCCTGCTGGCCTTGCTCGACGGACTGCGCACGCGCTACCGGATTCCATCGGGCAATTATCTGGCGCATGGTGACATCGCCCCGGCGCGCAAGGTCGACCCGGGCCGCCTCTTCCCCTGGCAACGACTCGCCGGACACGGCTTCGGCCTGTGGTGCGAGACGCCGCCCGCGACCGCGCCGGCCGCCTTCGATGCCATGCTCGGCCTGCAGGCGCTGGGCTATGACGTCGTCGTTGCGGCGGCGGCGCGCCAGGCCTTCCGCCGCCATTTCACCGGCAGCGACGACGCCGGCGAGCTGACGCCCGGCGAGCAGGCCCTGCTGCACTGCCTGCTGCAGAAGAAGGCGGCGCGGCAATGAGATCGCGTTACGCAGATGCCGCGCCCTATGTCACCCGTGACGGTTCGACGATCCGCGAACTGATGCATCCGTCGCTGCACGGCAACCGTTTGCAAAGCCTGGCCGAGGCGACCGTCGAAGCCGGAACCCGGACGCACCTGCATCGCCACGCCCTGACCGAGGAGCTGTATCACGTCAGCGCCGGCAGCGGCCTCATGACCCTGGGCGACAGCTGCTTCCCGGTCGTGGCCGGCGACACGATACTGATCGCCCCCGGCACGCCACACCGGGTGGAAGCCACCGGCAGCGGGCCGTTGCGCATCCTGTGCTGCTGCAGCCCGCCCTACTCGCACGAGGACACCGAACTGCTGGAGGACGCCTGATGGCCGGAAATATCTTTGCCGATCTGCCCGTCACGGCGGAAGCAGCCGAGCGCATGGAAACCCTGCTGGCCGGGCCCGGCGTGCGCATCGAGCGCATCGTCTCCAGCGGTCAGGCCAGCCCGCCGGGCTTCTGGTATGAACAGCAGGATGCCGAATGGGTACTGCTGGCGAGCGGCGAGGCGCTGCTGCGCTTCGCCGATGAAACCGAAGCGCGGCGACTGCGCGCGGGTGACTGGCTGCACATTGCGCCGCTGCGCCGTCACCGCGTGGACTGGACCGCCGCAGGCGAGCCGACTGTCTGGCTGGCGGTACATTGCACGCCGCCGAGCAGCTGAACGGCATGGCCGCCGGGGATCGCTGACGACGCTTGCGGCGACTCAAGGCGCAGGCGGCTTCCCCGGCATCAGTGTGTCTGCAGCCGACCCCACTCGCGTTCGAAGACGCGCACCAGCGACTGGTTGTTGAGGCGGTTCGGCTCCGCCGCCAGCCGCGCCATGTCGGGCGGGAAATGGAACAGCGCAGGCAGGGAATCGACAGTGATGAAACGCGTCGCTACCGGTATCGCAGCGGGAGGCCGGTACTCGCGGCGGCCGGCAAGGATGTAGCCCCATTCGCCGAAGCTCGGCACCAGCGCGTGATAGGGCGCGGTCTGCCAGCCGGCGGCTTCGAGGGTGGCGACGACGATCCAGAAGCTCTCCCGCGCATACATCGGCGAGGTGGCCTGAATCACGACCATGCCGGTCTCGGCAACATGATGTTTCAGCAGGCGATAAAACGCCGTCGAGTAAAGTTTGCCGAGGCTGTGATTCGACGGATCGGGAAAATCGGCGACGACGAAATCGAACATCTCCCGGTTTTCTTCCAGCCACTGCAGGGCATCGCCATTGATGACCTTGACTTTCGGCGAACTCAGCGCAGCATCGTTCAGCGCGCTCAGCATCGGCGACTGCGAGAACAGTTCCGTCATGCGCGGATCGAGATCGACCAGCGTGATGCTGTCGACTTGCGGATACTTGAGAATCTCGCGCACCGCCATGCCGTCGCCGCCGCCCAGCACCAGCACCCGGCGCGCGCCGGGCAGGGCCGCCAGTCCGGGATGCACCAGCGCCTCGTGGTAACGGTATTCGTCGCGCGAGGAAAACTGCAGATTGTGGTTCAGGTACAGCCGCAGCTCGTCGCGCCAGCGCGTGACCACGATGCGCTGATAGGGGCTGGACTCGGCATGGACGATGTCCTCGCTGTAGAGATTTGCCTCGGCCATGCTGACGAAGGCTCCGGCGAAACCGAAACCGAGCACCAGCAGGCCGATCACTGCCGCGCATTGCGCCCGTAGCCCCGGCAATGCACCGGTCTGCGCCCGGAACAGCCATAGCGCCCAGGCGGCGACCAGCGCATTGAGCAGCCCGAACAACAGCGCGCTCCTGACCAGCCCGAGATGCGGCGCCAGCAGCAGGGGAAACAATACCGACACCGCCAGCGCGCCGACGTAGTCGAAGCTCAGCACCTGCGCCACCAGATCCTTGAATGCCACCTCGCGCTTGAGGATGCGCATGATCAGCGGAATTTCCAGCCCGACCAGAATGCCGATCAGCAGCACCAGGCCGTAGAGGGCGAAGCGGAAGGGACCGGAATGCAAAGTGAATAGCAGGAACAGCAGCCCCGCCGAGAGCCCGCCGAGCAGGCCGACCAGCAATTCGATCTGGATGAAGCGCACCAGCAGGTTGCCTTCGACATGCTTCGACAGCCAGGAACCGATGCCCATGGCGAACAGATAGACGCCTATCACGGTGGAAAACTGCATCACCGAATCGCCCAGCAGATAGCTCGCCAGCGCGCCCGCGATCAATTCGTAAGCCAGCCCGCAGGAGGCGACGATGAAAACGGAGACCAGCAGCGGGCGCTGCATCAGGCCGGCATCACTTGTGGTACACCCGCGCGGCACCGGCGGAGCGCACGGGCTGTGCATCGGCACTTTCTGAAAACAGGCTCCAGCCGATGTATTGTCCGTAGTTGAACAAGACAAACGCGGCAAGGCTGAGAATCATCGCAGCGCGCGGCATCAGTCGTCTCCCCCGGAGTCGTCGTCACTGCCGCCGGATGACAGGTCCGCGCCGCTGGACAGGAAATCCGCGTTCTGCCAGCGCCCGTTCTCGAAGACAGTCATCCGGTAGCGGCTGAACAGCGGGAAGGCGGCAAGGAAAATCACCAGGAAGAAGAAGTTGCTCCAGGCGGCCTGGTCGCGGATGACCTTGATGCGGTCTGCCACGGCGACCGGTTTCTCCGCGGATATTTCCGGATCGATGACAAAGTAATAGGTGCCGGCCGGCAGGTCGCGGAACACCAGTTCGCGCGAGCGGTCGCCTTCGCTCCAGCTTTCGCCGCCGTCGGAGCCGTGCCAGTAGGCCATGTCGCCTTGCGCCGTCCAGGCACGGCCGGTGTGCTTGTCCACCAGGGTCAGGTTCAGCCCCAGCCAGTTGTTGTCGAGATCGGTGTCGTGGCGCAGCGCAATGTTTCTCGCCGCGCTGTCGAGCCGGAAGGTCTGGGTCGTCAGCGGCTCTTCATTCTGCGGCGAGAACACCAGGCGCTGATCGAGCAGCGTGCGTCCGCCCAGAATGAAGACCCAGAGCAACTGCGCCGCCAGGGCCAGGGTAAAGAATTTCCAGAAGTTGCTACAGATGCGGCGATGGCTTTCACGGCGCGGGTTCGGCTGATTGGCGCCGATGCCGATAGCTGCTGGCAGCGCGGTTTTCAGCTTGAAGGCGGCCGCGACCTCGGCCGGCGGCAGATATTCGCCGAGCGACCAGGTGGTTTCATTCCGGCTCGTCTCGCGGCTCAACATCTTCGGCGCGGCGATGAAGTCGATGGTCTGCCAGATTTCGCCCACGCTCACCTTCCAGGTGAACTCGCCGATGACATAACGCGTCTCGGCGGCGCCCGCCGAATAGCGCAGGTAGCGCTCGCCGGCGTAGCTGAGCGAGGGCAGCCCGGCCGTGTAGCGCGGCGGATTGGCGACCGGACTGACCCAGTTCCAGTGGCCGTCCGCCTCGACCAGCCAGCGGAATCCTTCGTCCGCATGATGGAGCAGGTATTCCTGCCAGGGATAGTCGATGCCGCCGGTGGTGACGGCCCTTTGCTGGAAACCGATGACGGTCCACTCCTTGCCGCCGAAGCGCCCCGTGCTGCCCAGCTCGAGCAGCGGCTCGACGCGCATTGCCGCGGCGGCCCCGGCCAGGATGCTCAGACTCTCATTGTCGGCGGCCAGCACGCTGAGGCAGGACGGGCATGCCACGCTCTGCACCGCCTTGTCATGCAGCGTGATCGCCCCGCCACAGGCCGGGCATTGCAGCGCCTTGAGCGTACCTGCCGGCTTCGATGGCGCCGCTCCGTCGCGCAGCCCGGTAAAGCTGAAGGCCGCAAACGGCAGCGATTCGCCAACGAAAAACAGCGGCGGTGTTTCCGAGTAATCGATGGTGGCAAAGGCAGCCGCGGCTTGATCCGTGCCACGCAAATCGGCCAGCTGCGCCGGATAACCGGCGCCGAAGGCGAAGGGCAGTTCGCCTTCGCCCGAAATGCACATGGCCTCTTCCAGATCGCTGACGACGAAGTCCCTGCCGGCCAGTTTGAGCCCGTCGTCCGGCTTCAGCGCGGCAAACCCGGGCAACTCCGCCCCGGGCGGCGTGAGGAAGCTGATCAGGTATTCGCCGCCGGCATCCGAAAGCCAGCCGCCACGACGGTCATCGAACAACAGGTGCCATTCGTTCCAGATGCCGGCCGCGTAACGCAACTGGAGGCGCCCGATCACGGCGAAATGCACGCCGCGATAGTCGCCTTCGCTACCGAGCCGGAGCGGCGAGCTGTCCTCCATCAGGTCGGCCATGCGACCGAGGTTTTCCAGGTTGCCGCCATGGCGTACCAGCGTGCTGCGACAGAATTCGCAGACGCCGTGAAACGACGCCGAGGACTTGAAGACAACCGGCGCGCCGCAGGAAGGGCAGTTGGCGGAAAAGGGCATTAGAGAAAAACCTCTTCAGCCACAGAGATCACAGAGGACACAGAGGAAAAACCATGAGCCAGCCTTTGCTTTTCTCTGTGAACTCTGTTGCCGTCGCGCGCAGCGGATTCAAGGGCACGCAAAACGCTCTGTGGCTAACGGGTTTTACCCGAGCTTCTTCAACAACTCGGCCTTCTTCGCATCGAACTCAGCCTGCGACAGCATGCCCTTGCCTACCAGGCCATGCAGCTTTTCGATCGTCGCCACCACTTCGTCGGGCGATACCGGGGCTGCGGCCGGCGCTGCGCTGGAGGCGGCCGGATTCAGCGACTGCGCCATCGATGCCGCGACCTGCTGGCCGACGCCGAAGCCGACGCCGACACCGGCGCCGAGTCCGGCGAGACCGCCTTCGTTCTGCGCCGCCAGCGGGATCGCTTCCGCGGTCTGGAACTGGGTGTAGGCCTGCATGCCGCCCATCATGTTCACACCGATGCGCTTGTCGAGCATGGCCTGCAGTTCCTCGGGCAGCGAGATGCTCTGCACATTGAGGCTGTCCAGCGTCAGGCCGTAGCCCTGGAACATCGGCTCCATCTTGGCCTTCAGCGCATTGCCGAATTCGACCTGGTTCGAAGCCATGTCGATGAAGGGCACGCCGGACTCGCCGAAGATGTCGGCGATGTGGCCGGCGATGGTGTTGCGCAACTGGCCTTCGAGCTGCTCCGTGCTGTAGCTTTCCGTGGTGCCGGAGAGGGTGGTGTGAAAGGCCTTGGGGTCGCTGAGGTGGAAGGCGTAGATGCCGAAGGCGCGCAGCCGCACCATGCCGAAATCCTTGTCGCGGATGGTGACGGGGTTCGGCGTGCCCCACTTGCGGTCGATCTTCTGCCGCGTGCTGAAGAAATAGACGTCGGACTTGAAGGGCGACTCGAACAGCTTGTCCCAGTTCTTCAGGTAGGTCAGCACCGGCAGCGTCTGGGTGGTCAGCTTGTACTGGCCGGGGCCGAAGACGTCGGCCACCTTGCCTTCATTGACGAACACCGCCATCTGCGATTCGCGCACCGTCAGGGCGGCGCCGTTCTGAATTTCGAACTCGGCCATGGGGAAGCGCCAGGACATGGTGTCGTCGTCCTGCTCGGTCCACTGGATGATGTCGATGAACTGTTTCTTGATGAAATCCATGAGTGCCATGAGCGTCTCCTTGGTAGATTCAGTAAGTCATGCAGGCGGCATTGAGCAGGCCGACGGTAAGCGACAGCGCGGCAATCAGGGTAGCCGGTGCCGTGCGTCCGGCGGCGATGTCTTGCTGCAGTTGCGGCAGCGCCAGGCGCGCCACGCCCCAGGCCAGCAGTTGCACGATGCCGGCAATCGCGCCCCACACCGCAAGATCAATCAGCGTATCGCTGTGGGCAATGACGTTGGCGATGGGCAGGGCGAAACCCAGCACCGCGCCTGAGAGCGAAATGGCCGCCGCGCTGTTGTTGGCGCGGATCAGCGCGATCTCGTCGTAGGGCGTGACATAGAGGTAGATCGCGACAAAGGCGACCAGCAGGACGATGGCGGCGCCAAGGTAGGCGAGAAAGTTCGGCAGCGTGGCGAGAAAGTGAATGGGCATGGAACACTCCTGCGGCGGATGGCACATTGTCTGTCATGCCGGCGGCGTGATCAAGTGGCTTGCCGCATGACAAAAGCGCGAACCGGGCATTCGCTTGGCCTGCCAAACCCGCAGAAATGTCTTCAGTGGCCGGCGTGGAACTTCTTGTGAATCCGCTGCGTGGTTCGCCATACCACCCACAGCACCAGAGGAATCAGCGCGCCGGCGGTAATTTCCGGATCGACGGGAACTCCCGCGCCCTTCAATGCCTTTACCGCGTACACCAGCAAACTCACGACGTAGTAGGAGATCGCCGCGATGGACAAGCCTTCAACCGTAGTTTGCAGCCGCAACTGCATTTCCTGGCCGCGCGTCAATTTCTCGAGCAGCAGTTGGTTCTGCACTTCGGTGGCGATATCGACGCGGGTCCGCAGCAGCGCGCTGGCTCTCGAGATTCTTTCGGAAAGCGAAGTCAGGCGTTGCGCCGTCGCTGCCACCGTGGCCATGGCCGGCGACAATCTGCGCTGCATGAATTCGCCGATGCTTTGACTGCCGGGGATGCTTGTTTCCCTCAGCTCGGCAATCCGCTGGCTGACAAGAGCGTCGTAGGCCTTGGTCGCAGAGAACCGGAATGAGTGCTGGGCCGTTGCCCGCTCGACTCCCGCCGCCAGCGACACCAATCGCTCCAGCAATTCCTGATCCGAATCCTTTTTTCCCTCAAGCAGGGTAGTGATCTCCGCCAGCGCATGCTCGGAGCGGGCCAGCATCGGCCCTATGTCCTTTGCCACAAACAAGCCCTTCAGGGCCAGCAGCCGGTAGGTTTCAATCTCGAGCAAGCGCTGGGCAATGCGTCCCGGCCTGGTTTCGGAGGTGTCTGCCGGCGCGACGACGAGCATGCGCTCGAACCCGTCCGGCCTGACCTGGAAGTCCGCAAAGGCGCAGGAATGTCCGTTGGCTCCCATCAACGATGCAACGATTGGATTCGCGCCGAACCACGACTGCGCTTTCGTCACTATCGCCTCCGGCCTGCCAAGCTCGCCGTGAACCATCGCCAGGAAAACGGCCGAGATGGTGCGGCCCGGAATCCCGCTC
The DNA here is from genome assembly GCA_903848955.1 of uncultured beta proteobacterium. Classification (GTDB taxonomy): domain Bacteria; phylum Pseudomonadota; class Gammaproteobacteria; order Burkholderiales; family Rhodocyclaceae; genus Sulfuritalea. Next base: position 43,662 of record CAINHS010000122.1, on the reverse strand, counting down.
AGCCATTCGGCACTCAGGGCCGATGCCGAATGCAGGTCGGGATCATGAGCGTCGAGCAAGGCTTCCGCCGGCAACGACTGCACCACCGAGTAGCGGGTGAACTCGGTGTGCCGTTCCCACTTGAGCGTGAATCGCTCAAACCGCAGACGCAGGAAATTGCCGTCGAGGCGGTCGCTGCCGAGGGCCTCCTGACCGGGCAGCAACCTCAGGTGCTCGCACTCCTGCTGCCGTGAAACACCCTCGTTCAGCACCGCGATGTAGACCACCAGCGCCGGCAGCCGGATCCGCGCCGTGGGACGCGCGTGCACTTCGTCGTGCAACAACATCCGCGCCGGATCATCGTCAGGGAGTTTTCGAGCCGGCAGTTGATGTGGCGAAGGCATCGAAGCAAGCTAGTTTGAAAAGCACTTGATGTCAACAATAGTGCGGTGCTGCCGCGGGACGATTAGCCTAGACCGTCTGGCTGTAGCGGGCCAGGCCTTCCAGCACCAGATTGTCCGTCAGGCGATGCGGCAAATCCAGCTGCGGCGCCAGTGCCGGCGCCGCACCGCCGGACAGCAGGCATACGGCATCAGCGCCCAGCGTCTGGTGAATGCGTGCGATGGCGCCCAGCGTGGCATGCAGCGCGCCGCTGACGATGGCATCGTCAGTGTTGGTCGGCAGCGATTTGTAATGGCCGTCGGCATACGGCAGGTCGGCGGTATTGCCGGCCAATGCGGCGCGCATCAGGCTCAGGCCGGGCAGGATCAGACCGCCGCGAAATACGCCGTTGCCGTCCAGTGCGTCGATGGTCGTGGCGGTGCCGGCCATCACCACCACGGACGGCCCTGCCTGCAGCGCCCGCGCCGCGATCAGTGCCGCCCAGCGATCCGCGCCGAGCTGTGCCGGCTTGTCGTAGCCGTTGCTCACGCCGCAGGCGGCGGCGCAACTGGTGAGCCAGTCGAGGGCAATGCCAAGGCTTCCTGCCAGCGCTTCTATGCGCAGCCGCATCGGTTCGCCGGCCACGTTGCAGGCGACGATGCGTGCCGGCATCTGCGGCAGTTCGGCGACCAGATCATCGAAAGCCTGGTAGTCCAGCGCCCCCTGCATGCGCCAGCCGCTGCCGTCGAAAAGGCCGCACTTCAGTCGCGAGTTGCCGGCGTCAAGGCAAAGAATCATGGCTGTCTTTCAAACCGCTCGCAGCGATACTTCGCCGGAGAGAATGCGCTCGATGCGGCCATCGGCCTCGAGCAGCAGCGCACCGTCGCTGTCGACGCCGCGACAGATGCCCTCGCCGGACGGCCCGAAATCGGATGACAGGATGACCTTGGCATTGGGCCAGGCATGGCGCGCCATCCACTCCGCGCGAATCGCGGCAAAGCCGGCGGCGGCGAAGGTTTCCAGCGTAGCCAGCAGTTCGCCCAGCACGGCGGCATACAAGACATCGGCGTCGCTGCCGGCGCCGATCGCGGCCGAGGCGGCACGGACGTCGGCAGGCATGGCGGCGGGCAGGCGCAGATTGAGACCGATGCCGATGACGGCAACATGCGGGGCGCCGGGCAGCAGTTCGACCAGAATGCCGCCGAGCTTGCGGCCTTCCTTGAGGATGTCGTTGGGCCATTTCAGCAAGGTTTCGCCGGCGCCGGACTGCGCCAGGGCGCGGCCGACGGCGACACCCGCCGCGAGCGAGAGGCCGGCCGGCGGCGTGCCCGGTGCAAAACGCCAGAGCAGGGAGAAGGTGAGGCTGTCGCCGGGGCTGGCGAACCAGCTGCGGCCGCGCCGGCCGCGGCCGGCGGTTTGCTCCTCGGCGATGACCACCGTGCCGCCAGGCGCGCCGGCTTCGGCGCGGCTCAGCAAGACGGCGTTGGTCGAATCGCAGCGCGACAGGATGTCGATGTCGAAGCGGCAGGCGAGTGCTCCGAGCCTGGCGGCAATGGCGGCAATGCTGGCTGGCATGAAATGTCCCGTGTGGCGACGAGGCGGTGACACAAAATCAGAAATGGCGGGATTGACTATACTGGAAGGCCGTGAACTGTGTTGGCTGCCATCGTGCTTACTGCATTTTCGGAACTGATCGTCTACCTGGTCGAACCCTCGGCCGTTCAGAGCCGCATCATCATCGCCCTGTTGGGGCAGCTCGGTGTGACCCAGGTGCGGCGTTGCAATACCGCCGCCGAGGCGCTGGCGCTGTTGCGCGAAGCACTGCCCAGCGTGGTCATCAGCGCGCTGTACCTGCCGGACCTGTCCGGCACCGAACTGATCCGGACCATGCGCGCCGACCCGGATTTCGAGCACGTGCCCTTCATACTCGTTTCCAGCGAAACGCGGCCGCAGGTGCTCGATCCGGTGCGGCAAAGCGGCGTCTGCGGCATTCTGCCGAAACCGTTTTCAGAGGCGCAGCTGCGCAAGGCCTTGCGCAACACGCTGGATTACCTCGACGACGACGACGCCGGCCTCGAGAAAGCCGGGATCGATCTCGAAGGACTGCGTGTCCTGATCGTGGACGACAGCCGCAGCGCGCGTGGCTTCATCAGGCGCGTGCTGGAGAATCTCGGCATCCGCAACTTTGTCGAGGCGGAAAACGGTGTCGCGGCAGTGGCGGTGATGGCCGAAAACCTGGTCGACCTGGTGGTGACCGACTACAACATGCCGGAGATGGACGGCAAGGCGCTGATCGATCATATCCGCCATAAGAGCTGGCAGAACTCGGTGCCGGTGCTGATGGTCACCAGCGAATCCGATCAGGGCCGGCTCGCCGCAGTCGAGGAAGCCGGCGTTTCGGGCATCTGCGACAAGCCTTTCGAGCCGGCGGTGGTCAAGGCGCTGCTGCTGAAGATCCTGCAGCCGCAATAGCCGGCTTCAGTCTTCCTCCGTACCGGCCTTGACGCCGTCGAGGCCAAGCTCCTGAATCTTGCGCGTGATGGTGTTGCGGCCGATGCCGAGCAGTTGCGCAGCATCGATGCGGCGCCCGCCGGAGGCGTTGAGCGCGCGCCGGATCAGCGTGGCTTCGAACTGGCGCGTAAGCTTGTCGAAAACCTCGCCGGGCGCAGAACCGAGCAGCCGGTCGGCTTCGCCCGCCAGCGCCGCACTCCAGTTGGCGGGCAAATCGCGCCGCGGTTCGTCGCGCAATTCGGCGGGGAGATCGGGAATGTCCACGCTTTGCCCCGGTGCCATCACCGTCAGCCAGTGGCAGAGATTTTCCAGCTGCCGCACATTGCCGGGGAACTCAAGTCCCTGCAGGTACTTGAGCGCTGCATCGGTCAGCCGCTTGGGTTCGCCGCCGAGTTCCTGGGCGCTCTTTTGCAGGAAGTGTTTGGCCAGCAGCGGAATGTCGTCGCGCCGTTCGCGCAAGGGCGGCAGGCGCAGCCGGATGACGTTGAGGCGATGGAACAGGTCTTCGCGGAACAGGCCGTCCTTGACGCGACCTTCGAGGTCCTGGTGGGTTGCGGCGATGACGCGGACGTTGGACTTTACCGGCTGGTGACCGCCGACGCGATAGAAGTTGCCGTCGGAGAGGACGCGTAACAGCCGGGTTTGCAACTCGGCCGGCATATCGCCGATTTCGTCGAGGAACAGCGTGCCGTTGTCGGCCTGTTCGAAGCGCCCGCGACGCAGCGCGGCGGCGCCGGTGAACGCCCCCTTTTCGTGGCCGAACAGCTCGGATTCGAGCAGGTCGCGCGGAATCGCGGCCGTGTTGATGGCGATGAAGGGCGCGTCCTTGCGCGGGCTGTGGCGATGCAGGGCGCGCGCCACCAGTTCCTTGCCGGTGCCGGACTCACCGTTGATCAGCACGGTGGCGTGGGACTGGGACAACCGCCCGATGGCGCGAAAGACCTCCTGCAAGGCGGCACCCTGACCCAGAATCTCCGGTACGCTGCTGGTTTCGATAGGCGCACCATTATGGTGCGACGACTCGGTCATGGCCCGGCGCACCAGGTCCACGGCCTGATCGACATCGAACGGCTTCGGCAGGTATTCGAAGGCACCGCCCTGGAACGCGGCGACGGCGGAATCAAGGTCGGAATAGGCGGTCATGATGATGACCGGCAGATCGGGATAGTTGGCTTTTACGTGCCGCAACAGATCAAGCCCGCTGCTGCCGGGCATGCGGATGTCGGAAACCAGAACCTGCGGCCGCTGGCCGTGGTCGAACGCCGCCAGCGCTTCGTCGGCGGAGCCGAAGCACTTGGATGGAATGCCCTCGCGACCGAGGGCCTTTTCCAGCACCCAGCGGATGGAACGGTCGTCGTCGATGATCCAGACAGGGTTCATGGTCTGGCACCTCGCCGCGACCCCAAGGCAGCGCGGCAGTTACTCCTTCTTGCGGAGCAGGAGCCGGGGGACAAGTCGTTCATCAATCTTCCTTTTTCTTTCGGTTCAGCGGCAGCATCAGCGAAAAGCAGGTGTAACCCGGACGCGATGTGACATCAATGGTTCCGCCGTGTTGCTGGACAAAGCTCTGGGCAATGGTGAGGCCAAGCCCGCTGCCGTTTTCACGGCCCGACACCAGCGGATAAAAGATCCTGTCGCGAATGTTGTCGGGTATGCCCGGGCCGTTGTCGATGACTTGCAATTCAAGTGCCAGCTGGTGGCGCCTCTTGGCCAGCGTGACCTGTCGCGCCGCCCGCGTGCAGAACAGGATTTCCCCCTTGCCTTGCATCGCCTGTGCGGCGTTGCGCGAGATATTGAGAATCGCCTGGATCAACTGCTCGCGGTCGCCGGTAATGTCGGGCAGCGAAGTATCGTAGTCACGGCGCACGGTGACATCGTGGTATTCGGCGTGGATCAGCCGTCGCACGCGTTCGAGAATCTCGTGGATGCTGACCAGCGCCGGCTGCATCACGCGATGCGAAGAGAGCAGGCGTTGCATCAGGTCCTGCAGGCGGTCGGCTTCCTCAATGATGACCTGGGTATATTCCTTGAGCGGCTCGCTGGCCAGTTCGCGCTCCAGCAGCTGAGCGGAGCCGCGAATGCCACCGAGCGGATTCTTGATCTCGTGCGCCAGATTGCGCACCAGTTCGCGGTTGGCCTGCTGCTGCTGCGCCAACTGCTCCTCGCGCGCCGCCTTCAACTGCTGGTCGATGGGGCGCACTTCCAGCAGCAGGCGCGCCGGGTTGGCGTCGACCGGGGTTACGGTGCAATCGACGTGCAGCTTTACCTCGGGTGCGCGCTTGATCAGGATGTTGTGACCGGTATAGCTCCAGTTGTTCTTCAGCGCATTGTCGAGTGCGGCGGAGAGTTCGGGCGTGTCGCCCACCAGCCGCTGCAAGGGGTGCCCGAGCAGCTGGCGCGAGCTGATGGCAAACAGGTTCTCCGCCGACGGATTGACATGGCGGACGATCAGCTTGGCATCGACCAGCACCACGGCGGTGGAGAGCAAGTCCAATCCGCTGAAGGCATGGAAAGGTTTTGTGGCGGTCATTGTTTCAGTTCAGTGCAAGAAGCGCACCAGCCACTGGATGTCAAATTGACGCCGGATCAGCGCAGGTTGCCGATTTCCTTTTTCAGCGACTCGATGTTGCGCTCGTGCAGCGCAGCCGTGTCGCGCAAAGGCTGGAGTTTGTCGACGGGCTGGCTGCCGGCATCGGCCAGGGCCTTGCGGGCCTTTTCGGCGTGCTGCAGTTCGTTGGCGAGTTCCTTGTCGAGAATTGCACGGCGGTCGCTGTCGCGAGCCTTCTGCTCGCTTCCCGAAACGCGGGGGAAATCACCGGGCGTCGCCGCCGCAGCGGCGTGTTTGCTGCCGGCGGCGGCAGCCGGAGCAGGCGCCGGCACCTGCTGCAACAACACCGTACAGTTCTTGTTGCCGGCTTTCTGGTTGGTGTACAGCACCACGCCGGCCGCGTCAGTGCATTTGTAGAGCGTACTGGCAAGCCCTGTCAGGGGCAGCAGGAACGTAACGGCAAGGAGGAGAATCTTCATGGCGCGAGTTTATGTCAATTGCCAGACCATCGCCAGCAAACCATCTGCAGTGCGGACGCCGCGGACCCGTCGCCGGGATACCGCTGCCGGCCTCCGCGACGCGAAAAAAAAGGACGGGCAACGCCCGTCCTTTTGCTTCCGGATTTTTCAGCCCGGATCAGATCGAGTAATACATTTCGTACTCGAGCGGATGGGTGGTCATGCGGAAACGCGTGACTTCCTCATTCCTGAGCTCGATGTAGGCATCGATCATCTCGTTGCTGAAGACGCCGCCGCGCAACAGGAAATCGCGGCCCTTGTCGAGGTACTCCAGAGCCTGTTCCAGGCTGGAGCAGACGGTCGGGATCTTCGCGTCTTCTTCCGGCGGCAGGTCGTACAGATTCTTGTCGGCCGGATCGCCGGGGTGGATCTTGTTCTGGATACCGTCGAGACCGGCCATCATCATGGCGGTAAAGGCCAGATAAGGATTCGCGCCCGGATCCGGGAAGCGCACTTCGATGCGGCGCGCCTTGTCGTTATGCACGTAGGGAACGCGGATCGAGGCGGAGCGGTTGCGCGCCGAGTAGGCCAGCTTGACCGGAGCTTCGAAGCCGGGCACCAGGCGCTTGTAGGAATTCGTCAGCGGGTTGGTGATGGCGTTCAGGGCGCGGGCATGCTTGATGATGCCGCCGATGTAGTACAGCGCAGTCTCGGACAGGCCAGCATAGCCGTTGCCGGCGAACAGGTTCTTGCCGTCCTTCCAGATCGACTGATGCACGTGCATGCCGGAGCCGTTGTCGCCGACGATGGGCTTGGGCATGAAGGTCGCGGTCTTGCCGTAGCTGTGGGCGACGTTGTGCACGATGTACTTGAGGATCTGGGTCCAGTCGGCGCGCTGCACCAGAGGGCCGAACCTGGTGCCGATTTCGCACTGGCCGGCGGTGGCGACTTCGTGGTGATGAACTTCCACCGGCACGCCGCAGGCTTCCAGCGCCAGACACATCTGGGCGCGGATGTCGTTCAGGCTGTCGACCGGCGGCACCGGGAAGTAGCCGCCCTTGACGGTGGGACGGTGGCCGCTGTTGCCGGCTTCGAACTTGTCGGCCGAGGCCCAGGCGGCTTCTTCAGAGATGACCTTGCAGTAGGAGCCGGACATGTCGATCTTCCATTCGACGGCGTCGAAAATGAAGAATTCGGGTTCCGGGCCGAAGAAGGCGGTATCGCCGATGCCGGAGGACTTGAGATAAGCCTCGGCGCGCTTGGCAATCGAACGCGGGTCGCGGTCGTAGCCCTTGCCGTCGGCCGGTTCGACCACGTCGCAGGTCAGTACCAGCGTGGTCTCGTCCATGAAGGGATCGATGTAGGCGGTGTTCGCATCCGGCATCAACTGCATGTCGGAGGCCTGGATGCCCTTCCAGCCGGCGATGGAGGAGCCGTCGAAGGCATGGCCGTCTTCGAATTTTTCCAAGCCGAAATGGGAGACCGGAACTCCTACGTGCTGTTCCTTGCCGCGGGTGTCGGTGAAGCGGAAATCGACAAATCGAACTTCCTTTTCTTCAACCAGTTTGACTACGTCCTGGGGGGTCATCATGAACTGCTCTCCTGAGAAAGAATGGCGAATGCTGGGAATCGGTACTGAATGCGGTGTAGCAGCCTGATAGCAGTTAGCGTGCCATTCAAACCAGCGCCGCAAAAACGATGTTTCAGTGGAGGCTAACGCCTGCCTTGCCGGCACTAAACAAAGCTGCCGCGAGTAAAGGGAGCGATTGTGCCACAAGTCTTTTGCTTCCCGGTATAGCGCCGGAAGCACCATTTACGTGCATGACGACTATTATCTGCACTACTTTGGTGCAACTCTCTGATGAAGCCGGATCGCGATGAACCATGGATCGTCAACCAGAGCTGATTCCAGGCGCTGTTGCAGCGCGGCCAGGCTGTTTTCGTCGGCGCCGCCGGGGGGCAGAAAGACGTCGGCTTCGACCCGGGCGCCCAGATAATGCAGGGTTGTGCGTTCAAACTCAGGCAGCTTTGTGTCGAGCAGCAGGCTCAAACGGGCGAGGAGAAAGGCCCGGTCCGGCAGGTCGATGGTGGCATTGCCCAGCAGGTCGTTTTCAGCATCGATATGAACCAGCACGTCGAGCACTTCCGGATGACTTTCGAGTACGCGCTGCCGCGCCGACTCGGCAATGCGGTGACCTTCGGACACGCTGATGCGCGGGTCGACCTGGACATGAGCATCGACCAGCACCTGGTGCGCCATGCGCCGGGTGCGCAACTCGTGCATGCCGCGCACGCCGGGGGTGCTGGCAATGGTCTGACGGATAGCGGCCACTTCCTCGGCGGCGAGGCCGGTGTCGATCAGTTCGCGGATGGCTTCCCAGCCGAATTTGAGTCCGGCGCGCACGATCATGGCGCCGACGACGATGGCGGCCACGGCATCGGCGAAGTTGAAGCCGATCAATGCACCGCCGATTCCCGCCGCCACCACGAGGGACGAGAGGGCATCGGCGCGGGCGTGCCAGGCGTTGGCCACCAGCATGGGGGAACGCAGGCGCTCGGCGGTTGCCAGCATGTAGCGGAACAGTCCCTCCTTGGCCGCCAGGGTAAATATCGCCGCCCACATCGCGGCGATTCCCACCGGCGGTGCGCTGCCGATGTCCTGCAGGCGGCCCGCGGCGGCAACCAGGATGCCGGCGCCGGTGCCCGCCAGCAGCAGGCCCAGCACCAGCGACGCCGCGGTTTCGAAGCGGCCGTGGCCATAGGGATGGTCCGCGTCGGCAGCTTCCGCGCCCTTGCGGTTGGCGAACAGCACGAAGCCGTCGGAGACAATGTCCGACAGCGTGTGCATGGCGTCCGCGATCAGGCTTTGCGAGTGGGCGGTGAAGCCGACCAGCAACTGCATTGCGGTCAGCACGATGTTGACCGCCACGCTGACCCAGGTGATGCGCTGCCCTTCCTGGAAGCGCGTGTCTTTGAGTTCCGCTTCCGCGGCAGCCATATCGTCGATCATGTGTGAGTGGGTTTCGCGCATCATTTGGGAACGCTATACTCGAATCCTGCTCATTCTATCCCGCCGCACCGGCCTGCTTTCCCATGGCACAAACAGCTAGCATCTCCTTTGACCGCTTCAACCAACTGCCCGACCAGGCTGCCGGCGAGCGCATCCGCGCCGCCAGGGAAAAGCTGGGCGACAGGGTGGTGTTGCTGTGTCACCATTACCAGCGCGCCGATGTGTATGCCCATGCCGACATCACCGGCGATTCGCTCAAGCTGTCGCGCCTGGCCTCGCAGTCGAATGCCGAAAACATCGTCTTCTGCGGCGTGCATTTCATGGCCGAAGTGGCGGACATCCTGTCGCGCCCGGAACAGGTTTCGATCCTCCCCGACCTTGCGGCCGGCTGCTCGATGGCCGACATGGCCAGCCTGGCCAAGGTCGAGCGCGCCTGGCGCGAGCTTTCCGCAGTGCTCGATCCCGACGAGAAGGTGACGCCGGTCACCTACATCAATTCAGCCGCCGATCTGAAAGCCTTCTGCGGCGACCACGGCGGCATCGTCTGCACCTCCTCCAACGCGCCGAAAATCCTGCAATGGTCGTTTGACCGGCGCGAGAAGGTGCTGTTCTTTCCCGACCAGCATCTGGGGCGCTGGAGCGGATTCAAGATGGGCATCCCGCAGGACGAGATGGTGATCTGGAACCCCGACCTCGAACTGGGCGGCCTTAGCCGCGAGCAGATCGCCAAGGCCAGGATCATCCTCTGGCACGGCTACTGTTCGGTGCACCAGATGTTCCAGCCCGCCGACATCATCCGCTTCCGCAACCAGTATCCCGACGGCATGGTGATTTCGCACCCGGAATGCAGTTTCGAAGTCTGCCGGCAGTCCGACCATATCGGCAGTACCGAGTACATTCTCAGCACCGTCAAGGCGGCGCCACCCGGCACGCGCTGGCTGGTGGGCACCGAACTCAATCTGGTACAGCGCCTGGCCGAGGAAGTGAAGCACGAAGGCAAGACCGTACAGTTCATGGCCAGCACCATCTGCATGTGCTCGACCATGCAGCGCATCGATCCGCAGCATCTGGCGTGGACGCTGGAAAACCTGGTCGAGGGTCGGGTAGTCAATCAGATCAAGGTGCCACAGCATGAAGCCGTGCTGGCAAAGGTGGCGCTGGAGCGCATGCTCGCCGCGTCATGACCCCGGCCCGGAACGCGAATGCCGCAGCGCCAACATCGCTGTCCATCGCCACCTGGAATATTCACAAGGGCTTTTCGCAGTTCAATCGACGCATGATGGTGCATCAGCTGCGCGATCGCTTGCGCGACCTGTCGGCCGACATCGTCTTCCTGCAGGAGGTACAGGGGCTGCATCTGGGGCATGCCGAAAAGCATCCGGACTGGCCCTCGATGCCGCAGCACGAATTCCTCGCCGAGGATGTCTGGAGCAACCACTCCTACGGCCGCAACATGGTCTATGACCACGGCCACCACGGCAATGCCATCCTCTCGCGCTTTCCCATCCTGACCGAACACAATCAGGACGTGACGCATCTGCGTTTCGAGAAGCGCGGACTCCTGCACTGCGCCGTCGAGTTGCCGCAAGCGGCGCAGCCGCTGCATTGCGTCTGCGTGCATCTGTCGCTTTTTGCCCGTTCGCGGCGGCGGCAGATGGACGCGCTGGCCGGCCGGCTTGAAGAACTGGTGCCGGCCGACGCACCGCTCTTGATCGCGGGCGACTTCAACGACTGGCGCAATCACGCCGATGACCTGCTGGCAAACCGCCTCGGCCTGGTCGAGGTATTTGCCGGCAGCAGCCGGCGACCTTCGCGCAGCTATCCCGCCGCACTGCCCCTGTTCCGCCTTGATCGCATTTACCAGCGCGGCATGAACCTGATCGACACCCAGGTTCATGCCGGCCAGCCGTGGTCGGCCATTTCCGATCACGCTGCGCTTTCTGCCCGGCTTCAGATGGGAACCGCTGTTCCGTGAGCGCCATGGCGCCGGATGCCGGTTCGCAGGGCTTTCTGGCCGGCAATCGTCTGCAGTTGCTCAGTTCGGGCGGCGAGTACTTTCCGGCACTGATTGCCGCCATCGACGCCGCGCAGCTCGAGGTGCATCTCGAGACCTACATCTTTGCCGACGACAGCTGCGGACGCCGGGTCGCCGCAGCCCTGGCACGCGCGGCACAGCGGGGTGTTGCAGTGCGTGTGCTGGTGGACGGTTTCGGCGCGCGCGAGTTTGCCGCGGGCCTCGGCGCAGCGCTGTCGGCAGGCGGCGTCGAGGTCATGACCTACCGGCCGGAGGCCGGACAAACCCGCATCAGGCGTCATCGACTACGCCGGCTGCATCGCAAGCTGGCGGTTTTCGACGGCCGCACCGCCTTCGTCGGCGGCATCAACGTGCTCGACGATTTCGACGACGGCAAAGCGGCGGCGGCGCGTTTCGATTATGCCGTGCGCATAGAGGGGCCGCTGGTGGCGTGCGTCCATGCCACGATGCGGCACGTCTGGCGACTGGTGCGCTGGGCCAGCCTCGGCCACCGCCCGCCGGCGCCGGATCTGCTGCTGCCGGCAGCGGCCGTCTGCGGCACGGTCGAGGCGGCACTGCTGATACGGGACAATCTGGCGCACCGGCGCGACATCGAGAGTGCCTATCTGCAGGCGATTCAATCCGCCCGGCAGCAGATCGTCATTTCCAATGCCTACTTTCTGCCCGGTCGCCACTTTCGCAAGGTTCTGCTGGCAGCCGCACTGCGCGGCGTCACCGTCAAGCTCCTGCTGCAGGGTCGTTCCGATCACGTCCTGCTGCACTACGCGACGCAAGCGCTGTATGACCGCCTGCTGGCGGCGGGGGTGCGGATCTTCGAGTACGACAGGGCCTTCCTCCACGCCAAGGTGGCGGTAATCGACAGCGACTGGGCCACCGTCGGCTCCTCGAACATCGATCCGTTCAGCCTGCTGCTGGCGCGTGAAGCCAATGTCGTGGTGCGTGATGTCGCCTTTGCCGGGCTCTTGCGCAGCAGCCTGGAGACGGCCATCGCCGGCGCCGCCAGGGAAATCCGCACCGCCGATCAGCGCCGCCGCCTCTGGCCGGGGCGCCTGCTGCGCGCCGCGGCCTACGGCCTGGTGCGCCTTCTGATCGGTGTCACGCGCTACGCCGGGAAGCACTACACGGACTAGCGAAGGGCGGCAATGAGTGCGCGGCCCGGTCTTCAGCCGCTGTTGCGCAGGCCCGCGGCGATGCCGTTGATGGTCAGATGGATGCCGCGCTGCACGCGCTCGTCGGTTTCGCCGACGCGGTGGCGGCGCAGCAGTTCGACCTGGATGTGGTTGAGCGGGTCGAGGTAGGGAAAGCGGTTGCGGATGGAGCGCTGCAGGAGCGGGTTGCCGTCGAGCAATTGACCTTGTCCGTTGATCGCCAGCAACGCATCGATGGCCGCCTGCCACTCCGCCTTGAGGCGCGGAAAGATGGCCTGGCGCAAGTCTTCGTCGGTCACCAGGTGCGAGTAGCGTTCGGCAATGGCGATGTCGCTCTTGCCCAGCACCATATCCATGTTCGACAGCAGGGTGCGGAAAAATCCCCACTCGCGATTCATCTCGGCAAGCAGCGCCATTCCGGCCGCGCCCTTTTTCTGCCGCCAGGCCGCTACCGCCGCGCCGAAACCGAACCAGCCCGGCAGCATCAGGCGGCACTGCGCCCAGGAAAACACCCAGGGGATCGCGCGCAGGTCCTCGATGGCCGTGGTCTTCTTGCGCGAGGCCGGCCGGCTGCCGATGTTGAGCGCGGCAATTTCGGCAATGACGGTGGACTCCCAGAAATACTGCTCGAAGCCGGGCGTCTCGTAGACCATCCCGCGGTAGGCGGCAAAGGCCGTGGCCGAGAGTTCTTCCATGGCGGCGAGAAACTCGGGCCGCGGCGCATCGTGTTCGTGCCCCAGCAAGGTGGCTTCCAGGGTCGCGGCGGCGAGGATTTCCAGGTTGCGCCGGCCGAGTTCCGGGTTGGCATATTTCGAGGCGATGACCTCGCCCTGTTCGGTGATGCGGATCTGGCCCTGCACCGCGCCCTGCGGTTGCGCCAGAATGGCCTGATAGCTCGGTCCGCCGCCGCGACCGACCGAACCGCCGCGGCCATGAAACAGGCGCAAGGTGATGCCATGACGGGAGAATACCTCGGTCAGCGCGATTTCGGCGCGATACAGCGCCCAGCCCGAAGTCAGGAAGCCGCCGTCCTTGTTGCTGTCGGAATAGCCGAGCATGACTTCCTGCAGGGCCTGACGCGAACCGAGCAGCCGGTTGTAGAGCGGCATCGCCAGCAGCTTGTCCATTACCGCGCCGGCATTGGCGAGGTCGCCGATGGTCTCGAACAGCGGCACGATGTTCACGTCGAGCGCATGTTCCAGCGGCCGCAGCAGGCCGACCTCCTTCAGCAGCACGGCGACTTCGAGAATGTCCGAAACGCCGTCGGTCTTGGAAATGATGACGTTCTCGATGGCCGCCTTGCCGTAGCGCTGGTGAATGCTGCGGGCGGTCTGGAATATCGCCAGTTCGCCCCGGGTTTCTGCCGAGTAGTCGATGCCGGGCGCCGCCAGAGGGCGTGGCGTAGCCAGTTCTTCGAGCAGCAGGGCGATGCGCCCGTTTTCGTCGAGTGACAGGTAATCGCTGCCGGGACGGGCGATCGCCAGCAGTTCCGCTACGGTGCGCGCATGCACCTCGGAGTTCTGGCGCAGATCGAGGGGCGTCAGGTGAAAGCCGAAGATGGCCACGGCATGGCGCAGGCGGCGCAGGCGGCCGCGGCCGAGCAGACCCGCTTTGTGGCTGATCAGGGATCGATGCAGCACGTCCAGATCGGCGGCGAATTCGGCGGCGGTAAAGTAGGGTTCGGCCGCGGCCACGGCATGGCGCGGCGCCTCGAGATTGTCGAGTTGCAGGGCGGTCGCCGCCAGCCGCGCGTAGAAACCCGCGATGGCGCGGCGATAGGGCTCGTCGATGCGGTGCGCGCTGTGGTCGGGCGACTGTTCGGCCAGCTTCATCAGTTCGACATCCGGCACCGCAATCAGCGAGGTCGTGGTCGACAGTTCGGCGCCCAGCTGATGCAGCTGTTCCAGCAGGTAGCCCATGGCCTTGCGGCTTTGCGCGCGCATGGCGTTGGCCAGCACCTCGGCGGTGACGAAGGGATTGCCGTCGCGGTCGCCGCCGATCCAGGAGCCGGGATGCAGGAAGGGCGGCAGTTCCTTGGCACTCCAGCCCGGGACATCGGCGACGAGGTGGTCTTCCAGCGCGTTGTAGAGTCGCGGCAGTTCGCGCAGGAAGGTGGTGTCGTAGAAAGTCAGGGCGTTATTGACTTCGTCCATCACCGAGAGCTTGGCCCGCCGCAGCATGCGCGTCTGCCACAGGCGCAATACCGCGCGGCGCAGGGCTTCGGCATGCTCGGCCTGCTCTTGCGGCGAAAGCTCGGTGCGGTCGCGCTCGTCGAGCAGGCGCGCGATCTTCCACTGGCAGTCGAGAATACTCTTGCGCTGCACCTCGGTCGGGTGTGCGGTCAGCACCGGGCGCACCTGGGCGCCGGCAAAGAAGCGGCCGAGCTGTTCCGCGTCTATGCCGACGGCAAGTGCGCGTTGCAGCGAAAAGGCCAGGCTGCCCTCGCGCGGCTTCGATCCGGCACGGGCATGAGCGCGGGCGCGGCGGATATGGTGCTGGTCCTCGGCGATGTTGGCCAGATGCGAGAAGTAACTGAAGGCGCGCACCACCAGATTGGTGCGCTCGCGCGGCAATCCGTGCAACAGGGTCTCCATTTCCTCGCGCGCCGCGGGATCGTCATCGCGATGGAAGCGCAGCGCAAGCTGGCGGATTTCCTCGACGCGGTCAAATACCGCGACGCCTTCCTGCTCGCGCACGGTGTCGCCCAGAAGGCGGCCGAGAAGGCGGATGTCATCACGCAGGGGCTGGTCTTTGTCCGGGGCGGGTGTCGTCATGAGTGCGTATGCCTGTCAGTGGTGCAGGATGCGGGCGAGAAAGGTCCTCGCCCGCTCGCTCGCCGGAGCTTCGAAAAACTGCGCGGCGGGCGCGTCTTCGACGATTTCGCCGTGATCCATGAACACCACGCGTTTTGCCACCTTGCGGGCAAAACCCATTTCGTGGCTGACGCACATCATGGTCATGCCTGTCCGCGCCAGTTCGACCATGACATCGAGCACCTCGCCGATCATTTCGGGATCCAGTGCCGAGGTCGGTTCGTCGAACAGCAGGCAGACCGGGTCCATGGCCAGGGCGCGGGCAATCGCCACGCGCTGCTGCTGGCCGCCGGACAGCTGGCCGGGAAACTTGCGGGCGTGTTCGCGCAGGCCGACGCGGTCGAGCAGTGCGACGCCGCGCGCGGCGGCCTCATCCTTGCTGCGGCCGAGCACCTTGATCTGCGCCAGCGCCAGGTTCTGTTCCACGCTCATGTGCGGAAACAGTTCGAAGTGCTGAAACACCATGCCGACCCGCGCCCGCAGCCGCGGCAGGTCGGTCCCGGGATCGCCCACCGAAACGCCGTCTACCGTGATGCTGCCCCGGGCAAAAGGTTCCAGGCCGTTCACGCATTTGATCAGGGTGGACTTGCCCGAGCCCGACGGACCGCAGACCACCACTACCTCGCCTTTGGCGACATGGGTGCTGCAATCGGCCAGCACCCGGGTCTGGCCGTACCATTTCGAGAGATTGCGGATTTCGATCATGATTTCAGTTGCGAGCTTCCTAGCGAATGATGGCGACGGTTTTTTGCAGTTGCTTTACCGCCAGCGACAGGCTGAAACAGATGACGAAGTAGATCAGGGCCGAAAGCACGATCATCTCGACCGGCCGATTGTAGTTCTTGCCCACGATGTCGGCAGCCTTGAGCATGTCCTTGGCGCCGATGGCATACACCAGCGAGGTGTCCTGAAACAGCACGATGGTCTGCGTCAGCAGCACCGGGAGCATGTTGCGCACCGCCTGCGGCAGTATCACATGGATCATGGTTTGCGCCTGACCGAGGCCCAGCGCCCGGGCGGCATCGACCTGCCCGCGCGGCACGCTCTGGATGCCGGAGCGCATGATTTCGCAATAGAAGGCGGCCTCGAAGGCAGTGAAGGTGATGATGGCGGAAGTTTCGGCGCCGACCGGCGCGCCGCTGATGAAGGGAATGACCAGGAAGAACCAGAGGATCACCAGCACCAGCGGCACCGAACGCATCAGGTCGACATAGGCGCCGGCGATGCGTGACAGGGGCGCGACGGGCGACAGCCGGGCGAGAGCCAGCAGGGTACCGATGACGATGCCGCCGCTCATTGCGACCAGCGTCAGCCGCAGCGTGAACAGCAGTCCGTCGCGGATGAAAGGCAGACTCGGTTGCCAGACGGTGAAGTCGAATTCGCCCATGTTCAGAGTCTGCGAAAGAAGAGCTGAACATCTACCGCAGAGACGCAGAGGATTCGCAGAGAACTGCAACAGCGCGAAGAAGATTTCCTCTGCGCCTCTGCGGTATGCCTTGTCTTTGCCATGCTCAGCCGGTCCGCGCGATGAGGCCGGGGACCCGCGTGCGGGCCTCGATCAGCACCATGCCGCGGTTGGCGGCGAAGGCACAGATGAAGTAGAGCAGAGTCACCGCGAGGAAGGTCTCGATACCCTGTTCCGAGTCCTCCTGCATCTGCCGCGCCTGGAAGGTGAGTTCCAGCACGCCGATGGCAAAGGCTACCGAAGAGTTCTTGAACACGTTCATGAACTCCGAGGTCAGCGGCGGGATGACGATGCGCAGGGCCTGTGGCAGGATCACGTGGCGGTAGGTCTGCGGCAGCGTCAGGCCCAGCGCCAGAGCCGCATCGCGCTGGCCGCGCGGCAGGCTGCCGACCCCGGCGCGCACCTGTTCGGCAACGCGGGCAGAGGTGAACAAGCCGAGGCACAGCGCGGCGGTGAGGAATTCCTTGGCGGGCATGTCCTGCTTGACCCACAGCGACCAGTCGCGCGGCAGGAACTCGGGCATCACGAAGAACCAGAGGAACATCTGCACCAGCAGCGGAATGTTGCGGAACAACTCGACCCAGGCATTGCCGAGCATCACCGGCAGGCGCGAAGGCATGCTGCGCAAGGCGCCGATGCAGATGCCGAGAGTCAGCGCGATCACCCAGGCCGTCAGCGACACCGCCAAGGTCCAGCCCAAGCCGGTCAGCAGCCAGTCGAGGTAGGTTTCGTCGCCACCTTTGACCTGCTCGAGGAAGATGCCCCAGTTCCAGTGGTAGTTCATGCGCGCAGAGCAGCGTGGCGGCGAACGGCGAAACGGATCGCCCTCCGCCGCTGCAGACTCTTACTTCCTGTTGTAGGCCTCCGCCGGAGCGTCGCTCGGCGTCTTGATCAGTTCCTTGAGCTTGTCGCTCATCGGGAAGTTCAAGCTGGCGCCCTTGGGCGGGATCGGGTTCATGAACCACTTGGCGTAGAGCTTGTCGATTTCGCCGCTCTTCATCAGCGCCTTGACCGCATCATCGACCACCGCCTTGAAGGCCGGATCATCCTTGCGCAGCATGATGGCGATAGGCTCGATGTTCAGCACTTCGCCGACGATGACGTAGTCATTGGGATTTTTCGAGGTGACGATGAGGCCGGCCAAGAGGTTGTCGTCCATGACGAAGGCGACCGCGCGATCTGTTTCCAGCATCAGGAAAGCGTCGGCGTGATCCTTGCCGTAGACCTCCTTGAAATCGATGTGCTTGCCCTTTTCGTGAGCGCGCATCAGTTGCACCGAGGTAGTGCCGGTAGTGGTGGCCACCGGCTTGCCGTTCAGTTCGGACAGGCTCTTGATGCCGGAGGCTTTCTTCACCGCCATGCGCACGTTGGTGACGAAGGTGGTCGGCGCGAAATCGACCTGTTTCTTGCGTGCTTCATTGTTGGTGGTGGAGCCGCACTCGAGATCGACCGTGCCGTTGGTCACCAGCGGAATCCGGTTTTGCGAAGTCACCGGCGTATGCGTGATCTTGAGCGCGGACATCTTGAGATGCGCCTTGAGCGCGTCGACGATCCTGTTGCAGATCTCGATGTGATAGCCGACCGGCTGCTGCTTGTCGTCCAGATAGGAGAGCGGCAGCGAGGATTCGCGTATGCCCATCGTGATGCTGCCGCTGTCCCTGACCTTCTTCAGCGTACCGCCCGCATCCTGCGCCAGAGCCGGGAGAGCGAGGATTACGAGAGTGAGAGAAACTACGGCTGCGGCGCGGCGGATCATCGGCTCTCCCCTGTGTTGTCAGACTTCGATTAGGTGTTCCTGCTGCTGCAATGCCCACATTTGCGAGTATAGGCCATCGCGTTCGAGCAACGCGCGGTGGGATCCGCGCTCGACAATGCGCCCGGCATCGAGCACCAGGATCTCGTCGGCATTCATCACGGTCGATAGCCGGTGGGCGATGATCAGCGTGGTACGGCCGACGGCGGCCTGATCCAGTTCCGCCTGGATGGCCTTTTCGGTCTTCGAATCGAGCGCCGAGGTGGCCTCGTCGAAGATCAGGATAGGCGGGTTCTTCAACAGCGCCCGGGCGATGGCGACGCGCTGCTTCTCGCCGCCGGACAGCTTGAGGCCTCTCTCGCCGACGCGGGTCTGGTAGCCCTCTGGCAGCCGTTCGATGAAGTCGTGGATGTGGGCGGCCTTCGCCGCGGCGATGACTTCTTCGCGCGGCGCAGCGGGCCGGCCGTACTGGATGTTGTAGAAGATGGTGTCATTGAACAGCACCGTGTCCTGCGGCACGATGCCGATGGCGGCACGCACCGAGGTTTGCTGCAGGGCGCGCAGGTCGGAGCCGTTGATCCTGACCGAGCCGGCAGTGGTGTCATAAAAGCGGAACAGCAGCCGCGCCAGGGTCGATTTGCCGGAACCGCTGTGACCGACTACCGCCACCGTCCTGCCGGCAGCGACCTTGAAATCGACGTCGAAGAGGATCTGCCGGTTGGCTTCATAGGCGAAGCTGACGCGCTCGAATTCGATCTCGCAGGGATCGCCGCTGTTGCCGTCGGGGCCCCCGGCAAACAGGGGCCGCGCATCCGGCGCATCCTGAATCTCGCGGTTGCTGTTCAACAGGGAAAACATGCGCTCGATGTCGGTCAGCGACTGGCGGATCTCGCGATACAGCACGCCGAGATGGTTCAGCGGCATGTAGAGCTGGATCAGGAAGGCATTCACCAGCACGATGTCGCCCACCGTCATGTTGCCGGCGGCGACGCCTGCCGCGGCGCGCCACATCATCAGCGACACGCCGGCGGCGATGATCAGTGACTGACCGAGATTGAGCCACGAAAGCGATATCTGGCTGCGGATCTGTGCAACTTCCCACTTCTGCATCTGCTCGTCGTAGCGGTCATGTTCCCAGCGTTCGTTGTTGAAGTACTTGACCGTTTCGAAATTGATCAGGCTATCGACGGCGCGCACGTTGGCCGCGGAATCCAGTTCATTCACTTCGCGCCGCAGCACCGTGCGCCAGTTGGTGACGACGATGGTGAAGGCGACATAGATAATCAGCGTGCCGACCGTGATCAGGGTGAAATCGCGGTCGTAGCGGGCGGCCAGGATGCCCAGCACCAGCGTGATTTCGACCAGCGTCGGCAGGATCGAATACAGCGTGTAACTGATCAGCGAGCCGATCGAGCGCGTGCCGCGTTCGATGTCGCGCGTCAGGCCGCCGGTCTGGCGATCGAGGTGAAAGCGCAGGGACAGCGCGTGCAGGTGCTCGAAGACCTGCAGCGTGATGGTGCGCACCGCACGCTGGGTGACGCGGGCAAAGAAAATCTCGCGCAGCTCGGTGAACAGGGCCGTGGAAAAGCGCAGCGCGCCGTAGGCCGCCAGCAGGCCCAGCGGCACCAGCAGGGCGGCCTGTTGCATCCGGTCGGCCGCAGGCAGGGTAAAGGTGTCGATGATGTCCTTGAACACCAGCGGCACCGCAACGTTGGTCAGCTTCGCCAGCAGCAGGCAGGACAGCGCAAAAACGACCCTGCCCTTCCATGCCCACAGATAGGGCAGCAGGGTGCGGATGGTCTGCCAGTCGTGGCGGCTATCGGGGGTCGGGCCCGGCAGGGCCAAGGCGGTTTGAACACGGCGCATCGGGCAATTCTAGCAGGGCACATCCTGCCAGCCGGGCGTGAAACCGGCAGGAGGGTGCAACGGGCCGGATCCCAAGCAGCAGCGCCGGGCTCGCTCCGGCGCACGCCGCAGATGAAACGGCGCTGGCGGTAAAGATCACCGCCAGCGCCGTTTGATGCATCAGAATCGAAACGCGAACAGAAGCTTCGCGTCACGCACCGGTCACGTCCCGAATATTCCGCTCAGCACCAGAACCAGCAGCAGCAAGCCGAATCCGACCAGGGCGAAGCCGAGTATCTTCGCGCCCCAGGTCATGGGTTGCGAAGGCGCATCGACCAGATACTTTTCGAGTTCTCCGGAAGCGACCAGGCGGTTGTATTCCGCCCTGTGCTCGCTCCTGAACAGTTCCAGGCGCATCGAACCGGTGAACATCACGACATCCAGCGGGAACTTGTCCGGTCTGTAGTGGTTGTTGAAGAAATGCACCGTGAATACGAACAGTGCCGCCAGCAGCGCTTCCTCGCCATGGAAAATGGTCGCCACGTTGAATACCCAGCCCGGCAGGAAAGCGGCTGTGACGTTGGGGAACAGCAGCATCACGCCGGTGGCGCCGATGAGGATCACGGCGGCGAACGGAGCCCAGTAGTCAAACTTCTCCCAGTAGGTCCAACGATCGAAAACCGGCCGCGGCCCGAGACCGAAGAACCACTTGACCATCGCCAGAATGTCCCACAGATCCTGACGACGCGGAACCAGAGAGTTGGGACCGAACCAGTCGAAGGTCTTGCGGTTGCTGACGATGTGAATCGCGAAATAGACCAGTTGCAGAACAACCACGATTCCCAGCAGCGTTGCGAAGAAGTGGTGAATCACCGCTGCGACTTTCGGGCCGCCCAGCAGGCCCATCACGACGGGCGCCCAGACCGTGTCTGCGTACAGCACCGACATGCCGGTCAGGGTCAGCATCATCAGGCTCACGGCGAGAGTCAGGTGGGCGATGCGCCAGATCAAGGGGAAGCGCCGGAAATGCTTGTCCTTGAGCTTGCCTTCGAGCAACTGATCGGTGGTCACGTGCGGACTGGGCTTGCGCTCATGGCGTTCCTTGTACTCGCGGTAGAACCAGAGGGCGGTATGCGCCCAGAAGAAGGCGAATATGCCGCCGAGGAACAGCAGCATGAACTTCGCCGCGAGCCAGATAAAGGGATAACGCACGAAATCGTGGGACGTGCCGTGGGGTTCGAACTTGGTGAAGCCCTTGGTAGCGCCCTTGTGGCAGTTCTGGCAGGTCTTGAGGCGGTTGTTCTCATGCAGTTTCGACTTCGGATCCGTCGAGGGCTGGATGGAATGGCTGCCATGGCAGTCGAAACACTTGGCGGTGTGGGTGGCACCCAGAGTGTTCACCTGTCCGTGGTAGGTCTTGGTGTAGGTCTTCAGGTTCTCGGCATGGCAGCCGCCGCAGTTTGCCGTGATCGCCAGCTTGCCGGCGTCCTTGGTCGGATCGGCAACGGAGTGGGTACTGTGGCAGTCCGAGCAGACCGCCGACTTGACGTTGTGCTTCTCGGTGACCTCCTTGCCGTGCACCGATGCGGTCCAGTCGGCCAGTTCGTCGGTATGGCATTTGTCGCCGCATACGTGCGGCACGGTGAGGTGCCATTCCTTGCGCTCGACGGTGCCGCGCGGCGGCACATTGAAGCTGTGGACGTTATGGCAATCGTTGCAGGTCGCATTGACCTTGCCCGGATCATCCTTGTTCACCTTGGCGTGGAAAGACTTGTTGTAGGCCGCGACATTCTCGACCACTATGCCGAGGCGGAGTTTTTCCTGGGTCTTGTCTTTCTGCTTGGCGGCTTCCCACAAATCGAGGTGGCACTGTGCGCAGTCGACTTTCTTGGCATCGGGTGCCTTCTGGTGCGGTGCGACAGCGTCCGTGATTTCCTTGTGGCAGGCGATACATTGCATTCTCGAATGCACGCTCTTGGCATACTTGTCCTGCTTGACTTCGTACAGGGCGCGCTTCTCACCGTGAGAGCCGGGCACCTCCAGCTTGCCTTTCCTGCCGTCGTGGCAGCTTTCGCAACTCGCGTTGTCGAGCTTGTGCGAAACAGGCGCTGCGGCCTGCGTTGCGGCCTTGTCGTCGGCAGCTGCGGCTGAGCCGGCGATCAGGTTGCCGGCTAGGCAAACCGTGGTTGCCACAACCCACGCGGCGAGTCTTGAAAAACGCATGGTGTTCGTTCCCCGTAAAATAAAGGAAATCCCCGTCCTGTCTCGAACGGGGAAAACCCGGTCTATCAAAAAATTCGCCAGCGGAGGCGAAACCCATTCATTTTGCCGAGGATAGTAAAGGAACATACTGCTCTCGATTTGACGTACATCAACTCGCATCGCGAAGTGAAGGACACCGTTGTCGTGGCAGCACCTCAGCCTGATTCATCCTCTGTTTGCGACAGCAAGCAACGCTTGCCCGGCTAGGCTTCCATCGCCTTGGCCCCGACCTTGGCCCACGCCTGCACACCAAACCAGACCAGCACTCCGATCCCCAGTATCGGACCGATGACGGCGAAAGCAACTCCAATCAAAACCGCGGCGGGAATCATTGCAATGGTTCGCAGCATGCTGCGCTTGCCCGGCGCCTGTTGCTGCGGCTCGGCTTCTTCGGATTGCTGCAGCGCCATCCACAGGCCCATGCCCAGCGCAAAGACGGGAAAGGCGAGAAGGTAGGCCAGACCGACGAAGGGCGCCAGAAAGAACAACACGACGTTCTTCACGCGCAATACCGACTTGCTCAGCGTCTGCGCCGGCGAATTTTCCACCTCCGGCGTTTGCGCCTGCAAGGCAGCGCTGGCTTCCGTGGCGGGCAGCAAACGGGCAGCGGCATCCGCGAGTTGTTCGGGCGACACGGGCTTTTTCAGGAATTCCACGACGCCGGCGGCAGCGGCGCCTTTGCCGGCGGCTTCAGCGCCGTCCGCGGTGATGATGGCAACCGGCAGCCCGGGCTGGCTGGCATGAATCTGCTCGGCCAGTTCAAGACCGCTCATGCCGCGCATGGCCAGTTCTGCGAACACCGCGTCGTAGGTGCCATTGGCCAACTGCCAGAGTGCGTCTTCGCCGTTCGATGCCGCGGTGACGGCATAGCCTTTGCCGGACAAAACTTGTTCAAAGCCCTTTCTTTCGAAAGCGTTGCCATCGACGATGAGGATTTTGCGCGCCTTGCTCATGATGATTCTCCTTCGTGGGTGGACTGTGCCGGGTCTCGACCGGGAATCCGGCGCAGGGTCCATTTCTCTTGAATGGCAGCACGTGCCGCCGCCTTGATAACTTCGTCAGCTGCAACTGGTTTGGCGAGGCAGTCGGACGCACCGGGCGGGATTGCTTGCTTGGCGGGTGCCACCGAGGCTGCTCCGGCGATGACCACGACTGCGGTGTCTGGCCAGGAATTCTTTATTGCGCGAAGCACTGCGGGTCCATCACTGCCGGGCATCAGATACTCCGTAAAAACGACATCAAAAGCCTGATGGGCGAGCATATCGAGTGCTTCATGGCCGGTTTTAGCGGCTTGCACCGTGAAATTTGCACTGGCGAACACCATCCGGCAGCACTCTAGCACGGTTTCGACATCGTCGACGACTGGCATTCCGGGGTTGGGGTTCATGGTGGCGGGCTCTGCTTCGTATCTCATGTCTGCTTGCACGCTTTCTCAAGCATCAACCGCGCCACGCCGCAAGAAAACTCCACCAGCCTTTGAATCAGCAAACGCATCAGGTGCTTACGCCTTGTCGAGGCGGCATCTCCCAAGACAAGGCGACTCTGCCAGTCTGGCCGCAAGTACAAAAGCAATATGCAGCGACACGCCCCGGCCGATCCTAAAGGCCGCAAACTCAACGGCTTAAGCCGGCAGCGCAGTGCCTAGTATTTCGCCTGGCCGCCATGGGACAAGGCTGGCCGCGGTTTGTGCCGCAAACCGTTACACTCGCGTCCTCGCCAGTGCTTGCCCGGCCGCCGGCCGGTGTTTGCACCGACCAGGCGCTGCGCGCCTGCCCTTCCCGTTCCGCCGGCTCCTGCTTCGCCCTATTCAAAGGCCATTCCATGCACCTGATCCGCGATGTGGATGCACTTCTCCTGTTGGCCATGGCGCTGGCTTCAAAGCGACGACCGGCGCAACTTGCAGAAGTGATGGCTGCAGCCGACCTGATCCACGGCTCGATCCCCCTGGACGTGGACCTGGCTGAAGCATTTCTCCGGCTCTCCAGTCACGGCTTGATCAGCAACGATGACGGCGGCTTCCGGCTGACGCCCGACGCGCTCGAGATCATGGCCGGTCTGCCGCGCAAGAAAAGTGAAGCGGCAGAGCGCCTGTCGGCCGTCAAGGAAAAGCTCGCCGGCCATGCGCCGAAGGGCGCGGCCGCGACCATCACGCTCAGCACGGAACAGCTCACTGCCGCGATCCTGGCGCACCGCAGCTTTCTGAAAGGCCCCGGCAGAAACATGCTGGTGCCCAAGCCCAAGACTGCCGTGGCCGGCAAGCCGCGCCCGGGTCAGTGGCGCAAGCCGGCCACAGGC
Source organism: uncultured beta proteobacterium (assembly GCA_903848955.1). Lineage (GTDB taxonomy): Bacteria > Pseudomonadota > Gammaproteobacteria > Burkholderiales > Rhodocyclaceae > Sulfuritalea. The sequence goes on along the minus strand of CAINHS010000122.1, from coordinate 19,159 downwards.
GGCCGTTCCCGGGTCTGAACCGCGCCGCCGCGGCCGGCGCATCCGGGCGGAATTGACATTGGCGGCGGCATTGCGCAGACTTCAAACAGCTGTTTGACAATGTTGTTTGTCCGAGGCCAGGCCAGCCATGGAACCCGATACCCGCTCCCGCATTCTCGACGCCGCCGAAAGCCTGTTGGTGCAACACGGTCTCGACGCCACCACGCTGCGCATGATCACGGCTGCGGCGCAGGCCAATCTTGCCGCGGCGAACTACCACTTCGGCTCGAAGGAAGCGCTGATCGAAGCCGTTTTCCGGCGCCGCCTGACCTGGCTCAACGAGCAGCGGATTGCCGCGCTTGACGCGCTGGAAGTCGAAGCCAAAGGCGCGCCGCTGAAGCCGCGACAGATCGTCGAGTCCTTCTTCGGCGTGGCAATTCGCATGGCTGCGGACAAGAACGGCGGCCAGACCTTCATGCGCCTGCTGGGCCGCGCCTATACCGAGCCGACAGAGTTCGTCCGCAGCTTTCTCGCCGAAGAGTATGCGGCGGTAATCGCCCGCTACAAGGCGGCTTTTTTCAAGGCGCTGCCCGATGTGCCGCAGGAGGAATTCCTCTGGCGCTTCCATTTCATGATGGGCGCCTTGTCCTATGCCGTTTCCGGTGCCGATGCGCTGAGCATCCTCGGCCCGATCGACGACAGCAATCCGGATGCGCTCTACGCCCGTCTGATGAGTTTCCTGATCGGCGGGCTGCGCGCGCCGCTGCCTGAAGTGAATAGCAAACCGGTCCGCAAAGCGCGTACAAAGCGGGCGGCCTGAGGGGGCGTAACGAAACTGTCGTGAGCGGGTTGCCTGCTGATTGCCGCCGCGCCCTGCAGGCTTTGCGCCGTATACTGGCAATCCCATGAACCATCTGAAGAGCGGAGAACACTGATGCCCCACAAAGGCGTAACCATGCCGGGCCGCGAGCCGGTGTTGCGGGTAATGCCCATGCCCTCGGACGTCAATGCCACCGGCGACGTGTTCGGCGGCTGGGTCATGGCCCAGGTCGATATCGCCGCGGCGATTCCCGCCATGCGCCGCGCGCGCGGGCGCGTCGCCACTGTCGCGGTGAAGTCCTTCCTGTTCAAGCAGCCGATATCGGTCGGCGACGTGGTGAGTTTCTATGCCGAAATCACCCACGTCGGCCGCAGCTCGATCAACATCGATGTCCAGGTTTATGCCGAACGCAACCCGGCGCAGCCGGTGGTGGTCAAGGTCACCGAGGCTCAGCTGACCTTCGTCGCGCTCAACGAGGACGGCAGCAAGCGCGAGGTGCCGGCACTTACAGACTGACGACCGGCATGAAAGGAAACCTGTTCCAGTGGCAGTCACTGAAGACACGAGTGACCTTGTTCACCCTGGCCATTTTCGTGGCCAGCATCGCGGCGCTGACGTTTTTTTCGGTGCGCGCGCTGCGCGAGGACATGCAGCAACTGCTGGGCGAACAGCAGTTCTCGATGGCTTCCCTGATCGCTGCGGAAATAAATAGCGAGCTGAAGGATCGCGTCAAGGCGCTGGAGGCGGTTTCCGCACGAGCCGGCCCGGAGCTGCAGGGCAACGCCGCGGCACTGCAGGCATTCCTCGAACAGCGCCTGATCATTCAAAGTTCCTTCAACGGCGGCGCCTTCATTACAGGGCCTGACGGCACCACGATCGCCTCAACTCCGCTCTCGGCCGGCCGGCTGGGGGTCAATTACATGACGAAGAATCACGTCGCTGCCGCGCTGGCGGAAGGAAAAACCACGATCAGCACCCTGGAAACGGGTCAGCAGCTGAAGGCGCCCGTGTTCGGCATGGCCACGCCGATTCGCGATGCCAGCGGCAAAGTGGCGGGTGCCCTGGTGGGGATCACCGACCTGAGCAGACCCTCCTTTCTCGACAAGATTTCCGGAAACACTTACGGCAAGACCGGTGGCTATCTGCTGATCGCTCCCGCGCAGCGGCTGATCATCACCGCCACCGACCGCAGCCGCGTCATGGAAACCCTGCCCGCGCCCGGCATCAACCCCGGAATCGACCGCTACATCCAGGGCTACGAGGGCTCCGCCATTCACACCAATCCATCCGGCGCCGATGCGCTGGTCTCGGCCGCGGGAATTCCCCTGGCCGGCTGGTACGTGGCGGCGACACTGCCGGCCGCGGAAGCCTTCGCTCCGATCCGCGTCATGCAGCAGCGCATGCTGGGCGCCGCGGTGCTGCTGACCCTGCTGGCGGGATTGCTGACCTGGTGGATGTTGCGGCGCCAGCTCCTGCCTGTGCTTGACGCCGCCAGGACGATGGCATTGTTGTCGGCAACAGACCAGCGTCCGCAAGCCTTGCAGATAACCCGTCATGACGAAGTCGGCGAGCTGATCGGCGGCTTCAACCGGCTGCTGGACATCCTCGGTCAAAGGGAGGCGGCTCTGCGGCAAAGCGAAGAGCGCTTCAAGCTCGCGGTCGAAGGCACGGAAGAGGGCGTCTGGGATCTGAACCTGGTCAGCGGCGAACTGTATCAGTCGGCGCGAATGGCACAGATGCTCGGCTACACCCCGGCGGAATTGCCGGCGGTCCGCGAAGCCTGGGATGCGATCACCAACCCGCAGGACCGGGAAATGTTCCTCAAGGAAATGGACCGCCATTTCAAGCGCCCGGATCATGAGTTCAGCGTCATCCTGCGGCTGCGCCACAAGGATGGCTCATGGCGGTCGATTCTGAGCAGGGGCAGCGCCGTGAGGGATGCCAGCGGGCGGGCGGTGCGCTTTACCGGCACACACATGGATATCACCGAGCAAGAGCGGGTCGAGGCGGAACTGGAAAAGTACCACCTTCACCTCGAAGAACTGGTCGCCTCGCGCACGCTCCAGCTGGAGCAGGCCAAGCAAGCCGCCGAAGCCGCAAACACGGCCAAGAGCGTGTTTCTGGCCAACATGAGCCATGAAATTCGAACGCCTATGAACGCCATCATCGGCCTCACGCATCTGCTGCGCCACGCCGAGCCCACTGCCGAACAGGCCGACCGGCTGGGCAAGGTCGACAGCGCGGCGAATCACCTGCTGTCCATCATCAACGACATCCTCGATGTCTCCAAGATCGAGGCCGGCAAGCTGGTGCTGGAAGACACCGACTTCTCCCTGGCGGCGATTTTCGACCAGGTTCGCTCGCTCACCGCAGAGCAGGTGCGGGCCAAGGGACTGGTGATCGGGGTCGATGCCGCCGACGCCCCGCCGTGGCTGCGGGGCGACCCCACCCGCTTGCGCCAGGCGCTGTTCAACTACCTGAGCAATGCGATCAAGTTCACCGAACAGGGTTCCGTCGCGCTGCGCGCCCGTCTTCTGGAGGAAGGCGACAACGGCGTTCTGGTGCGCTTCGAGGTAACGGACACGGGCATCGGCATTGCCCCGGACAAGATCCACAGCCTGTTCCATGCCTTCGAACAGGCAGACAGTTCGACCACCCGCAAATACGGCGGCACCGGCCTCGGCCTGGTCATCAACCGGCGCCTGGCGGAACTGATGGGGGGCAAGGTCGGCGCCGACAGCACGCCGGGCAAAGGCAGTACCTTCTGGTTCACCGCCCGGCTCGGGCGCGGCCGCGGCAGCATGCCGGTCACCATCAAAGCCGAGTCGGGGGATGCCGAGGACGAACTGCGCCGCCACCACGGCGGCGCCCGGCTGCTGCTGGCCGAGGACAACGCCATCAACCGCGAGGTCGCGCTCGACCTGTTGCACGGGGCAGGTCTCGCTGTCGATATAGCCCACGACGGCCGTGAAGCCCTGGACAAGGTCCGCGCCCTGGCCTACGACCTGATCCTGATGGACATACAGATGCCGCATATGGACGGCCTCGAAGCCACCCGTGCCATCCGCGCCCTGCCGCAGCGCAAGACCACGCCTATCCTGGCCATGACCGCGAATGCCTTTGACGACGACCGCCGCGCCTGTGCCGAAGCGGGCATGAACGACTTCGTCGCCAAGCCGGTGAATCCCGCCGCGCTGTATGCGGCGCTGCTGAAGTGGCTGCCGCAGAACTCACCGGCATCGCAGCGCGACATGTTTGCCCAGGCGGAGCCGGAATCACAGGCGGCGCCTGCCGCCGCCGCGGCGCCGGACCCGGCCCGCACCATGCGCCGGCTGGCGGCCATCCCGGGGCTGGACATCGAGCGCGGGCTGGCGCTGGTACGCGGCAATCCGGTCAAGTACGCGCGCGTGCTGACGCTGTTCGTCGACAGCCATGACGGGGACATTGCACGCATCGCCGCGGCACGGTCGGCGAATGATCTCGTCACCCTCAAGCAACTGGCCCATGCGCTCAAGGGTTCGGCCGGCACCATCGGTGCCGGGCCGGTAGCCGCTGCTGCAACGGCCCTCGATGCGGCGCTTCGCGTCAGTCCCGGAGCGGACGAGATCGACAGCCTTTGCGCCGTCCTGTGCGCCGGATTGACCGCGCTCATCGATGCTGTCCGGCAAGCGGCTTAGCGCCCGCGCCGCGCCGATCACTTGATTCCAGGCTCGCAGCGGCAATGACCATGCGCCAGGCGACTCTACTGCGCGAATTGCGGACAGCATGTTGAGCACGCAGCCATGGCGAAAAAGCGGGCCGGCCTGGGCAACGCTGGGCGCCGGGATTCTGCTGACGGTGGTCACCAGCCTGCAGGTCTGGCAGGGCATCGAAGAGGATGGCGCGCGGCATTTCGCCTTTACCAGCGATCAGATCACCCTCAAGATCCGGGAACGCCTCGGCACCGAAGCGCTGATCCTGCGCGGCGGCGCAGCGCTTTTTTCGACAGCGGACAAGGCAGATCGCAAACAGTGGCGCGCCTGGGTCGACCAACTGCGGCTGGAAGAGACTGTTCCCGCCCAAAAGGAACTGGCGTTCAACCAGGTTATCGGCCGCGATCAACTCGCCAGCCACGTCGCCCGGATCCGCCGCGAAGGTTTTCCGGACTACAGCGTTCATCCGGCCGGCGAGCGAGCCGGCTACAGCTCCATCGTCTATATCGAACCCTTCAGCGGCGGCAATCTGCGCGCCTTCGGTTTCGATGCCTTCTCCGAGCCGGTGCGGCGCGCCGCCATGGAGCAGGCGCGTGACAGCGGGCGGGCGGCGCTGAGCGGCAAGATCGAACGGCTGCCGGAGAGCGCGGCCGAACTCCTGGCGGAAACCGTCATGTATGTTCCCGTGTATCGCAATGGCATGGCGACGGACACCGTGGCGCAGAAGCGCGCCGCGCTGACCGGCTGGATTTCAAGCCGCTGCCGCATGCAGGATCTGATGGCCGGCATTCTGCAAGGCTGGGATGCCGGCGACGGCAACACCGTGGACCTGCACATCTACGACGGCCCTGAGGCGCTGCCGGCGCGGCTGCTGTTCGCCAGCAGTCCGGGTCAGGTGCCGGCGCGGAACCACCTGCTCCATCAGCAGCGGACGCTCGAGCTGAACGGCCATTCGTGGCTGCTGGTATTCCAGCAGACCGCGGCAGCGGCCATCAGTCACGCTCCGGCGTGGGCGGCCCTGATCGGCGGCCTTGCGCTCAGTGTGCTGCTTTCCGGCCTGGTGCTCTCGGTTATCAATACGCGGGCAAACGCAGCGCGCATCGCCGCAGGGCTGACCCGCGAGATAGAGGGCAGCCAGCAGTTGCTGAAGGACAGCGAATATCGCTGGCGCTTCGCTATCGAAGGCACCGGCGACGGGCTCTGGGACTGGAGCGTGGCCGACGGCACGGTTTTTTTCTCACCGCGCTGGAAGGAAATGCTCGGCTTTGCCGACGACGAGGTCGGCAACGGCCTGGATGAATGGGAAAGCCGCATCCATCCCGAAGACAAGGCCGCAGTCCTGATCACGCTGCAAGCCTACCTCGAGGCCAGGACACCGGTCTACGCCAGCGAACACCGTGTCCGCTGCAAGGACGGCAGCTACATGTGGATACTCGATCGCGGCATGGTGGTCAGCCGCAGCGGGGACGGCAAGCCCTTGCGCATCATCGGCACCCATGCCGACATCACCGCACGCAAGCAGGCCGAAGCCGAGCTCGACCAGTTCCATCATCGCCTGATGGAACTGGTCGCAAGCCGCACCGCGCAACTGGAAGATGCACGGCAACGGGCGGAAGTCGCCAACCTGGCGAAGAGCGCCTTTCTGGCCCACATGAGCCACGAAATCCGCACCCCGATGAATGCCATCATCGGCCTCACGCACCTGCTGCGCCGCGCCGGACCGAACGCGGAGCAGGCGCGCCGGTTGGGCAAGATCGACACTGCGGCGAACCATCTGCTGTCCATCATCAATGACATTCTCGACATCTCCAGGATCGAGGCCGGCAAGCTGAGCCTGGAGGACACCGACTTCTCGCTGGCGGCGATCTTCGGCCATGTCCGTTCGCTGATCTCCGGCCAGGCCCGGGCCAAGGGTCTGGCCATCCGCTTTGATTCCGACGGCGTGCCGCTCTGGTTGCGCGGCGATCCGACGCGGTTGCGGCAGGCGCTGGTCAACTACATCAGCAATGCCCTCAAATTCACGGAACGGGGGTCGGTCTCCCTGCGCGCCCACCTTCTCGAAGACAACGGCGCGGACATCCTGGTGCGCTTCGAGGTCGCCGACACCGGCATCGGCATCAGCCCGGAACAGATGTCCGGCCTGTTTCATGCCTTCGAGCAGGCCGACGCCTCGACGGCGCGACAGTACGGCGGCAGCGGCCTCGGACTTGTCATCAACCGCCGGCTGGCGGAACTGATGGGTGGCGAAGTCGGCGTTGACAGTACGCCGGGCAAAGGCAGCACCTTCTGGTTCACCGCCCGCCTCGGCCGCGGCCGCGGCATGATGCCGCCCGCCGTGGCCGAACTGGCGGTGGATGCCGAGGCCGAACTGCGACAGCATCATGGCGGCGTCCGCTTGTTGCTGGTCGAAGACAACCCGACCAATCGCGAAGTCGCGCTGGAACTGCTGGAAGGCGCCGGTCTGGCGGTGGATGTCGCCAGCGACGGACGGCAAGCGGTGGAGCGTGCGCGGACTACCGACTACCCGCTGATCCTGATGGATATGCAGATGCCCGATATGGATGGGCTGCAGGCAACGCGGGTCATCCGCGCCCTGCCCGGCCGCAGCCGCACACCGATTCTGGCCATGACCGCCAACGCCTTCGACGGCGATCGCCGCGCCTGCATGGAAGCCGGCATGAACGACTTCGTCCCCAAGCCGGTGGATCCCGACGCGCTCTACGCGATACTGCTGAAGTGGCTGCCGGCGAACGCCGGAAATGCTGGCGGCACGGCGCCGCCGGCGGCCGCGGTGGCAGCGGAGCCGGTAGCGGACACGGAACAATGGCGGCGGCGCCTGGAATATGTTCCGGGGCTGGATGTCGAACGCGGACTGGCGCTGATGCACGGCAATACGGCGAAGCATGCCAAGCTGCTGGCGGTGTTCGCCGCCAGCCATGCCCAAGACCTGCCGCGCCTCGCCGCAGCCCTGGCAGGAAATGATCTCGGCAGTCTCAAGGACCTGGCCCACACCCTCAAGGGTTCCGCCGGCACGATCGGTGCCATGCGGGTCGCCGAGGCGGCGAAGGCGCTTCATCTGGCGGTTCGTGACGGCGCGGCAAAAGACAGCATCGATAACTGCGGCAGCGCACTGATCAAGGAACTGACGGCCCTGATCGACGCCGTCCGCCAGGCGGTCGGATGATCAGGCGCGCAGCGCGTCGATCAGCGACTCGACTTCTTCCGCCGATTCCTTGAGGATGCTGGAGAGGGTCTGGTCATCGAGCGCAACGTCGATGTTCGCTTCGGTGCCTTCGCGCCCGTTGCCGGCGAGTTGCGACAGCGGCGACTCCACCGGCGCCAGTTGATCGGCCAGCAGCAGCGTGTCGGTGAGGCTTTGCGGCGGCATGGCGAGATAGCCCTGCCAGAGGCCTTCGATGGCCTCGACCACCGCCGCGGGAGCGCTCAGGCGCTGCAGCACGGCACGGCCGACTTCGGCCGCACCGCCTTCGTCCCAGGCCAGCAGGCTGCCATTGGCGCCTTCCAGCAGGCCGGGAAAATCGCGGGCACGGGAAATCAGGTAGAAGCCGCCCACCTCATGAATGATGCCGGCAAAAAAGGCGGTGTCCGGGTTTACATGGGTGACACGGCGGGCGATGACCTGGCACAGTGCGGCGACATGGGCGGTGTGCTCCCACAGGCGCACCGCCGTCTGCCGGTGCGCCGGGGTGTGCGCCATGCCTTCCATCTGGCGCACCACGACCGCGGCGGCGAGCACCCTCAGGGTATTGAAACCGATGCGCGACACGGCGCTTTTCGGATCGTCGATGGCGCGGCCGGAACGGTTGTAGATGACCGAATTGGCGACTGCCACGACTCTCGCCGAGAGCAGCGGATCGGCCCGCACCAGCTTGGCCAGCTGATCGATGGAGCAGCCGGGATCGTCGAGCACCCGCTGCACCTTGAGCGCCATTTCGGTGGTGGTCGGAAAAATCAGGTCGTCATGCGCCGCCGATTTGGCAACGCTGGTCAATACCGCGGCTACGTCCATGATTTATCCTCTCCTATATTTCTTCGTCATTGCGGCGAAGGAAGAAAACAGACAGGCTTCAAAACAGCTCGATCTTCTTTTCGCCCGACGGCTTGGCCGGCCGGATCAGCGATTGTTCGTAGTCGCGCTCGGCCTTGACCACATCCTGCACGCCGGGCTGGGTAATGGGCAGCCGCCGGCAGAAGGCATCGCCGCCATCGGGCGTGAAGATCACCTTGCGCGACCAGGCGCCGCCGAAATCCTGCGCCGTCAAGGCAATGCCTTCGCGGGCCAGCCATTCCTGGGCGAACTCGGCATTGCGCTGGCCGATGGCCATCAGGATCGAGGTCACGATGGTACCGCCGCCGAAGGCCTTGGCGACGATGCGCTGCTTGACCGCGCCCTTCATGAGCATGGTATTGAGCAGCACTTCCATCGAATAATCGCCGGCGAGGATGACGTCGGTGTCGTCGCCGGCGGTCTTGGCACGGCTGGGCAGCAGGAAGTGGTTCATGCCCGCCAGGCGCAGCTTGGGGTCGTAGAGGCAGACCGCAACGCAGGAACCCAGCAGCGTGGTGATCGGGCGTTCGGTCTCGACCGTCCAGCCGCCCGGGTTGATGTTGCGGGCGCGGCGCTCGAGGTCCTTGGGATCGTGTTCGACGGGCAGAGCTAGGCTTGGCATGGTTTGCCTCCGACGTTCAGCCGTAGGAGATGATTTCAGCGGGGATGGCGTCGAGCGGAACGATCCGGTCCACGCCGCCGAGTTTGATCGCCTCCTTCGGCATACCGAACACGACGCAGGTCGATTCGTCTTCGGCCACCGTTCTGGCGCCGGCGTCGTGCATCTCCTTCATGCCACGCGCGCCGTCGTCGCCCATGCCGGTCATGATCACGCCCAGCGCATTGCGTCCGGCGATCTGCGCCACGGAACGGAACAGCACATCGACCGAGGGCTTGTGGCGATTCACCAGCGGACCGTCGGCCACCTCGACGTAATACTGGGCGCCGCTGCGCCTGAGCATCATGTGGCGGCCGCCCGGGGCGATCAGGGCGCGGCCGGACATGACGCGGTCGCCGTTCTGCGCCTCGCGCACCTCGAGCTTGCACAGGCTGTTCAGGCGTTCGGCGAACATGGCGGTGAATTTTTCCGGCATGTGCTGGACGATGACGATGCCGCTGCCGACGTTGGGCAGACGCGTCAGCACCGCTTCCAGCGCCTGCGTACCGCCGGTGGAGGTGCCGATGGCCACCACCCGGTCGGTGGTGTTGGCCATGGCGCGGCTGCTGGCGGCCTGCGCCGCGAGCATGGCATCCGCCGTCAGCTTGGGCGGCGGCGCCAACGGCCGCGCCGCACCGGGCGTGACCCGGCGCATGTTGGCGCGGGCGGCGGCGCGCACCGCCGACACTAGGTCGTTGCTGGAATCCTGGAGGAACTGCTTCACCCCCATCTTGGGCTTGGTGATGATGGCCAGCGCACCGGCAGCGAGTGCATCCATGGTTGCCGCCGCGCCCTTTTCGGCGAGCGAGGAGCAGACGATGGTCGGCGTCGGATGTTCGCTCATGATCTTCTTGAGGAAGGTCAGGCCGTCCATGCGCGGCATTTCGATGTCGATCACCAGCACGTCCGGCCACTGCACTTTCATCTTGTCCAGGGCATACAGCGGATCGGAGGCGACGCCGATGACCTCGATGTCCGCTTCGCGCTCCAGGGTTTCGCGGTTCACCTGGCGCACCACGGCCGAATCGTCGACGATGATTACGGTAATTTTGTTCGCCATGATCTGATCAGGTGGGGCCGGTGAAAGGCGGCAGAGGGAAAGGCTTTACCGCAGAGGCGCGGAGGCGCAGAGGTAGCGCAGAGGAAGGCACAAGCATTGCAGGTCTTTGCATTTCTCTGCGCCTCTGCGCCTCTGCGGTGAGATTTTGATCTGTGGTCATGGCGTCAGCCGGGCAACTGGTAAATGGTGGGTTTGAGGGCGCGCAGCGTATCGGTCAGGCCGTTCAGGCTTTCCGAATGGCCGACGATGAAATAGCCGCCGGGATGCAGTTGCTCGACGAGTCGGGCGACTACCTGGCGCTTGGTCTCGGCGTCGAAATAAATCATGACGTTGCGCAGGAAGATGACGTGGAACTTGCCCAGCACCGGCAGGGTCCGGTTCAGGTTGACCTGCTGGAAGCGGGTGTGACGCTTGATTTCAGGCGCAATCATGAAGCCGCCTTCCTGGGTACGAACGCCCTTCAGGCAATACTTGCGCAGATAGGACTGGGGCAGACCGCGGGTACGGTCGAGCCAGTACAGTCCGCGCTGGGCGGTGGCCAGCACGGCAGTCGAAATATCGGAGCCGGTCACCGTCCAGTTGGCGTCGAGACCCAGGGTATCGGCCAGCACGAAGGAGATGGTGTAGATTTCCTCGCCGGTCGACGAGGCGGCACTCCAGACGTTGAAAGGCGTACCGGCCGGGTGCTGGGCGACGATGGTCTTGGCGAGAAAATCGAAGTGCGCCTCCTCGCGGAAGAAATAGGTCTCGTTGGTCGTCAGCAGGTCGACCATGGTCTGCAGTTCGTCGGGCTCGCTGCCGCTGGCGACGAAGCGGTAGTACTCGGCGAAACTGGAGAGATTGAAATGCTTCAGGCGCCGCCCGAGACGGCCGACCAGAAGTACCTTCTTCGTGTCTGCCAGACTGATCCCGGCGATCTTGTAGATCAGCTTCTGGAACTGGGCAAACTCTGCGTTGGTGATGTCGGGGTTGTCGTTGGCTGCCATTTGAATGTAGTTGTGCCGAGGCTCGCCGGCCTTCCCGGCGACACCGCCCCGGAAGCTTTCCGGACCGGGCTGATAGCGGATTGGGATTATCCCGGATCCATTGTACCCATCGTCTCAAAGACGTTGTAGCTTGTGCATCCGGGAATTACGCGGCAAACTGCGGGTTCTACGTAGGCAAGGGGTATTGCATGGTTCGCAACAAACCCGGCCTGTACCAATGCCATTTGGGGATTTGGCTTTTTGATTCACGCCAAGCAATCTGAGCGGACGTTGCCGAAGGTCTTCCTGCTCGACGACGACCCGGTAATCACCTATCTTCTCGTCGACCTGGTCGAGTCGGTACACCTGCCCTACGCCGTATTCGCCGATGCCACCAGCTTTCTGAAGCAGGACTTGCCGAGGCTTGCAGGCTGCATCGTCACCGATGTGCGCATGCCGGGCATGAGCGGGCTGGAACTGCAGGATGAACTCCACGCGCGCGGCGTCGATCTGCCGATCATTTTCATCTCCAGTTACGCCGAGGTGCCGTCGGTGGTGCGCGCCATGCGCGGCGGCGCTCTGGATTTCTTTCAGAAACCGTTTTCGACGCAGCAGGTGCTCGACCGCATCCAGGATGGCATGCGCATCGACAGTGCGCGCGCCGAGATTCAGGCCAGAAGCCGCGAAATGGGCGAGCGCATGGCGCAATTGACGCCGCGCGAGCGGGAGGTTCTGGAAGGCGTGTTCGAGGGCAAGCTGACCAAGGTCATCGCTTACGAACTGGGCATCAGCCAGCGCACTGCCGAAACCTATCGCCATCTCATCATGCAGAAGCTGCAGGCCGGGTCGATCGCCGAGCTGGTGCGGCTGGCGGCCGAGTTCCTGCCCGGCAAATCCCCCCGCTAGTGTACGTGCGCCGGAGAAATCCCCGCCTCAGCGCATGAACCTGAAGTAGCCGATCAAGTCCTGCAGGCGGGACGACGTGGCGCGCAACTGGCCGGCCTTTTCGCCGACCTGCGACATGGCCGAAGCGCTCTGGTCGATGCCGGCCACGATGTCCTCCACTTGGCCCGCAATTTCGCTGCCGACGGCGGCCTGTTGCCGGGTGCCATTGGCGATGTGGCCGGAAATCGCCACCACTGTGTCGCCGTGTGCCGATACCGAGTCGAGCCCGGCTCTGGCCCCGATCATCGCGGCGTCGGTGGCGGATACATGGCTTCCTGCCGTTTCCATGCTGGTCACCGCGATCTGGGTGATGCGCTGGATATCCTGCACGGCGACGGCTATTTCCCTGGTCTGGGTGCTGGCTTTCTCGGCCAGCTTCCTGACCTCGTCCGCCACCACGGCGAAACCCCGTCCGGACTCACCCGCCCGCGCCGCTTCGATCGCCGCATTCAGCGCCAGCAGATTGGTCTGCTCGGCGATACCGGCGATGGCCTGGGAAATGCGCCCGATGGCAAATATGGACTGGAACAGATCGGACATGGTCTTGCCGGCGCTTTCCACCGTGACCACCACGTTCTGTGACGCCGCCTGGCTGTCCGTCATGCGTTGCGAAGCCTCGTCTATCAGGGTGCGCGATGCAGTCACGGCCTGCGCCGCTTCATCGGCGCTGTCGGCCACTTCACTCACCGAGGCGACGAACTGTTCGACCGCCGCCGCGATGCGGCCGACCGCCGCCGACTGCTGGTCGGCGGCCTGCCGCGCCTGCGTCATTTCGGCATTCAGGTCCGCCGCGCTGTCGCCGACCTGATCGGCCGCCTCGGCAATTTCAGCCATCATTACCTTGAGATGGGTCTGCATGGTGACCAGAGCGTCGTTGAGCCTGCCCAGCTCGTCGACACGGTGCAACGGAATTTCGTCGGTCAGGTTGCCCTGCGCGATGTTGTCAAGGCGGCCGATGATGCGATTGACGATGGTCATGGTCTGCTTCTGCATCGCCATGAGCCAGATGCCGGCGGCGATCCCGGCGGCACCGAAGACCTGCACCACGAGGCCGGTGCCGGACGGCGAGAGGCCCAGGGAGGTGCCGAAGGCATGGAAGCCCATGCCCAGAATCTGCGTCGCCAGCAAGGCCAGCACCAGGCCATTGAGCTTGGCCTTGAGCGGCAGGCGCATCCAGGCCGTGGGCTTGGGCAGGGCAGCCTTGCTGGCGTTCAACTGTTTGTAGAGGGCATCCGCCGCCGCCACCTGGGCGCGGCTCGGCGCGCTGCGCACCGACATGTAACCGATGGCCGCGCCGTTCTTCAGCACCGGCACGACGAGGGCGTCGACCCAGTAGTAGTCGCCGTTCTTGCAGCGGTTCTTGACCATGCCGCGCCACGGACGACCTTCCTTGAGCGTGTCCCAGAGCCAGGCAAAGGCCTGCGGCGGCATGTCCGGATGGCGGACGATGTTGTGGCTGCTGCCGATCAGTTCGTCGCGCTCAAAGCCGCTGATGCCGACGAAGGTGTCGTTGGCATAGGTGATGCTGCCCTTGAGGTCGGTGCGCGACACAATGTAGTGACCGCTGGGAAAGGGGATCTCGACCTGGGTGACGGGAAGATTAATTTTCATGGTCTTCTTTATTCAAGTAAGGCGGCAAGCGGCGAAATACCGCCGCCATGGTCGAACAGCAGTCAGATGGACTATGCCGGATCATACCGGACGCCCGACAAAATCGTCGGCCGGGGGTTTATGCGCAACGGCGCAACTCGCCCAGTTCGGCGGCCGCGGTTTCGTACTCGAAGGCCTCGATGCGGGCCAGCAGCGCTCCGGCGGCAGCGCCGAACGCGGCACCGAGGAGCGCGGCCTCATCCCGGGCCAGATAGGCGGCGGCCATGTCGCCCTGTTCGAGGTACTCCTTCAGCCGCGCCAGCACGTCGGCGACACGCCGCGGATCGGCTTCAGCGCCGCCGCCGCCGGCGGCGACCATTTCGAGCGGCTGTTCGATGCCGCCCAGCAGGCTCGACAGTTCCGCGCTCAGTGCGGCGCAGAGCCGGCCGACCTCGTCGGCACCGGCCTCGTTGCGCAATGCCGTGAGAACCGCATCCGCGGCCTTCGACACCGTCATTGCGCCCAGCATGCCGGCGGAGCCCTTGAGGGAATGCGCGATGGGTTTGATCGCCGCCAGATCGCCGGCGGCCGCCCTTGCCGAGATCTGTTCGGCATCCTGGCGGTGGCTGTCGCCAAACAGGGCCAGCAGCCGGGCAAATTTCCTGACGTTGCCGCGCATGGTCTGCAGGCCGCGCTCCAGATCGAGGCCGGGAATGCGGGCCAGGCGCCGCCGCTGTTCTTCGTCATTGTCCGCCGCCGCCGGTTCCGCCACCACCACCTTGGGCCCGGCAGACGGAAGCACCGCCGGCTTCGGCAGCCACCTCAGCAGGGCGGCATAAAACAGCGGGGGATCCACCGGTTTGGCGACGAAGTCGTTCATCCCCGCATCCAGACAGGCACGGCGATCTTCGTCGAAGGCATTGGCGGTCATGGCCAGAATCGGCGTCGTCGCGCCGCCGGGCTGGGCACGGATCGCGCGGGTGGCATCGAGCCCGTTCATCTGCGGCATCTGGACGTCCATCAGGATCAGATCGTAGGCGGTGGCGGAGGCCATGGCCGCGGCCTCGCGTCCGTTTTCGGCGGTGTCGGCGTTGATGCCGGCGGCATGGATCAGTTCCAGCGCAACCTCGCGGTTGACGGGGTTGTCTTCGGCCACCAAGAGTCGCGCGCCGCCATGGTGCTGGCGCAGTTCGAACTCGGCGCTCGCCGCGCCGACAATCGCCGGCAGCACACCGTGGCCGCGGCCAAGCCGGACCGCGAACCAGAACGTGCTGCCGCGCCCGACCTGGCTTTCCACCCCGATCTCGCCGCCCATCAGCTCGACCAGGCGGCGGCTGATGACCAGGCCGAGGCCGGTGCCGCCGTATTTGCGCGTCATCGAATCATCGGCCTGACTGAAGGACTGGAACAGGGTGTCGATGTGTTCGGCAGAAATGCCGATCCCCGTGTCTTCCACCTCGAAGCGGACCTGCACCTGGTCGCCCAGGTCTTGCAGCAGCCGCGCGCGCAGGGTGATGGTGCCCTGCTCGGTGAATTTCACGGCGTTGGCGGCGAAGTTGAGCAGGGCCTGGCGCAGCCGGGTCGGGTCGCCGCTCAGCCACAGCGGCGCGCCGTCGCTGTCCACCCTGAGCGCGAGCCCCTTGGCGCGGGCTTGCTCGGCGATCAGGGAGCAGGTGTGATCGAGAATCGATGGCAGCGAAAAATCGGTGTGTTCCAGGGTCAGCTTGCCGGCCTCGATCTTGGACAGGTCGAGGACGTCGTTGATGATGGTCAGCAGGTGCTCGGCGGCGGCGCCTATCTTGCCCAGCTTGTCGGCCTGTTCGGCGCTCGGCCGCGAACGGCCCAGCAGATGGGTGAGGCCGATGATGGCGTTCATCGGCGTGCGGATTTCGTGGCTGATGTTGGCGAGGAAGGCGCTCTTGGCCTGGTTGGCGACCTCCGCCCGCTGCCGCGCCTCGTTCAGCTCGGCGGTACGGCTGGCCACCAGTTCTTCCAGATGATGGCGGTGCTGGTCGAGTTCGATGCCGATGCGCTTCTTCTCGCTGATGTCTTCTTTTACCGCGACATAGTGGGTGATGCTGCCGTCGGGCTGGCGGATGGGGGTGATGATGGCGAATTCGACATACTCGCTGCCGTCCTTGCGCCTGTTGCGGAATTCGCCCTTCCACGGCTGGCCCGCGGCCAGCGCCTGCCACATCCCGGCGTAGGTCTCGGGCGGGGTGCGGCCCGACTGCAGCACTCTCGGATTCTGCCCGGTCACCTCCCTGCGGCTGTAGCCGGTGGTGCGCGTGAAGGCCTCGTTGACGTATTCGATGCAGCCCTCCACGTCGGTAATGACGATGCTCTCCGGGCTTTGTTCCACCGCCAGCGAGAGCTTGCGCAGCGAATCCTCGCTTTGCCTCCTCTCGGTGATGTCGCGTGAAATGCCGAACGTGCCGAGCAACTTGCCGTTGCTGCCCCACAGCGGCCCGCTCCTGGTAAGGAAAATTCTGGCTCCTCTGCCGGTGGTCAAGGTTTCCTCGTTGGTCCGGGTGCTGTCGCCGCTGCGCAGTTGGCGATCGCCGGCCATGAAGCGTGCGGCCTGTTCGGCCGGGAATATGGCCGTGTCATCGCGGCCCAGCACTTCCTGCTGCGTCTTGCCGACGACTTCGCAGGCGGCGGGATTGAACAGCAGATAGCGGCCCTCCTCGTCCTTGACGTAGATCGAGTCATCCGATGCCCGGGCCAGGGCGTCGAGCAGTTCCAGGGCGCGCAGCTTCTCGGACTGGACTGCCCGCTCGCGCCGGGTTTCTTCCAGGCGATGGCGCTGCCGCCAGAAAATCGCGCCGGTGCTGCACGCGAACAGCACCAGCAGGCCCGCCATGAGGGTCCACAGGCCATCCCGCCAGGCTTCGGCCAGCAGTTCGGAGCGGTCCATCTTGGCCATTACGAACCAGTCGCTGCCGGCCACGGCGCGCGCCACGCCGAACGCCGGAACAGCGCGGTAATCCTCGCCGCCGATCAGACTGCCCTGCTTGACCTCGCCGCGCAGCACGCGTGCCGCCAACAGCCTCTCGGTGCTGACCGGTCTGCGCAGCGTTCCCGCCGAATCGCGGATATGGCGCAATTCGTTGAGGTAGAGCACCTGCTCGCCGTCGCGGCGGAACAGCAGGGTTTCACCGCTGGTGCTGGGCAGCGGCCAGATCTGCAGCAGAGGGAAAAGATAGGTGAAGGGATCGCTGCGCAGGACGACGACCGGGCCCGGCTCCGCGCCCGGCACCCAGAGCGGAGCGACCAGTTCCAGGTAGAGATGACCCCGGGCATCATTGTGAGGCCTGAGCAGGTCCACCTTTCCGGCGGCAGCGGCGGCGCGCGCGGCAAAGCTCAGCTGCGGGTCGATGGCCGGCAGTGCGCCGGCGGAATCCCACAGCGGCCGGCCCAGTTCGTCGAGCAGCAGCAGGCTCTCGTAGCCCTTGCTGGCACGGAATTGCTCGAGGAAAGCAAGCAGTTGATCACGCCCGGCGCTGTCGCCATGGTCGCGCCAGCGGCGGTAGTTCTGGCCCAGGGCGCGGCTGGATTGCAAAAAGCCGGCGTCGCCGAGCCTTTCCTTGAGCCAGTCACCGATCTGGCTGGCCTTGAGGTCGGCGATGGTTTGCAACCGTACCGCTTGTTCGTCCTTGTGCCGCATCACGTCGTAGGCGATGGTGGCTGCCGTCAGGCCGAGGATGATCAGGGCGGCCAGTGCCAGGGGCCGGATCAGGGAGCGCGGGGGGACTGCGGGCGCCACCGGCGCGCTTGCCGCAGCGGTCGTACCGGAGCGCTTCTGCATCAGGCGGTAGAGCAGCATTGAAGTGATGGCGATGAAGGCCCAGCCCTTGAGGGTGCCGGCAATGACGAGCAGCTTCGGATCAGTGAACAGCCATTCCACGACCCGGTCGGAAGCCAGTATCCACAGCGCGCCGAAGACGGCGTAGCCGAGCACCACCGTCATGGCGCCGGAGTGGTTGCGGCCCGTCGGCGACAGTGTCGGCGTCATGGCTGCTTGTCGCCATGTCGCGCGGCAAGCGCGGCGAAGTCGGCGAAACAGGAGAGGAAGGCGTCGGTGACGTCGGGATCGAACTGGCGGCCGCGCTCGGCAGCGATGATGCGCCGCGCCTCGTCGAACAGCATCGCTTCCTTGTAGACCCGTTTCGTGATGAGCGCATCGAAGACGTCGGCCAGCGTCATCAGCCGGGCGGAAATCGGTATCGCTTCTTCCCTCAGACCGTCCGGGTAACCGCCGCCGTCCCAGCGCTCATGGTGCCAGTGGGCGACTTCCTTGGCCAGCGAGAGGAAATCGACCTGACGGTCGATGTCGCGCTCGGCCAGTTCGATTGCGTCACTGCCGAGACGGGCATGCGTTTTCATGATGTCCCATTCTTCCGCAGTGAGCTTGCCCGGCTTTTGCAGAATGGCGTCGGGAATGCCGACTTTGCCGATGTCATGAAGCGGGGCGGAGTGGGCCAGCATCCTGATGTAGAGATCGTCGATGGTGGCGGCGAAGCGGTGATGATGGCGCAGCCGGGTCGCCAGCAGGCGCACATAGCCCTGGGTGCGCAGGATGTGGTTGCCGGTTTCCGGGTCGCGGGTCTCGGCAAGATGCGCCAGGGCGCGGATGCTGACGGTCTGGATCAGTTCGTTTTCTTCCAGGCGCCGTGCCACCTCGGCTTCCAGGGTCGCGTTCTGGTCGCGCAGCCAGTTGCGCGCCAGCGTCGCCAGCAGCTGGCTGCGGACACGGGCGAGGACGACATCGGGCTTGACCGGCTTGGCGATGTAGTCGGCAGCGCCATGCTGGAATCCGCGCTCCTCGTCGCGCGAGTTGTCCAGCGCGGTGAGGAAGATCACGGGAATGTCGCGAGTGGCCGGATCCTGCCGCAGCGCCGCGAGAACCTGATAGCCGTCCATCTCCGGCATCATCACGTCGAGCAGGATCAGCGCCGGCCGCGGCTCCTGCGCGGCATAGCGCAGTGCGGCCCGGCCCGAGGTCGCGGCCTTGACCCGGTAGCCGGCATCGTGCAGCAGATCGCCGAGCATGCTCAGGTTGGCCGGCACGTCATCGACGATGAGCAGCAGCGCGCCCTTGACAGCATCGGCAGAGATGGTGATTTCACTCATCGCAATTGCATCGGGATTGATGTCGGGCGCCGGCCATGCTTTTTCAGGCGGCGCTTCTGCTCCGCGCGTCGATCTTGAAGAACTCCATGAGCTCCTGCAGTTGCGCGGCCTGGCCGCCCATTTCTTCCGACGTCGCCGCCAGTTCTTCCGAGGCCGAGGCGTTCTGCTGCGTCGCCTTGTTCAGTTGCCCCATGGCGCCGTTGATCTGGCCGACGCCGGCACTCTGTTCCTGGCTCGCCGCGGCAATT